>DATFVI010000203.1:0-3439 GCA_035260405.1 Candidatus Dormiibacterota bacterium | reverse complement strand
GGGGGGCAGCCCCGCCGCAGGCGCCGGGCTGCGCACCGGGGACATCATCGTGTCGGTGGCCGACGTTTCCGTCGCCAAGGCGGGCGACCTGCAGCGCCTCATGGTCGAGACGCGCATCGGCTCGAAGCTCGCCTTGAGCGTTCTCCGCGGCAACCACCTGGTCACTCTCGAAGTCGTGCCCGTGGAGCTGGCCTAGACAACCCAACGGCTAGACTCCGGGAGGTGGCCAAGCAGCGGATTCGCAACTTGCTCCAGGCGCGTCCGAAGGATGGCCGGTTCCGCATGGCGGACGTCGACGCCGACTCGACACCGGGACTGAAGGCCCGCAAGCGGATCTCACGCGACGTCAAGAAGCATAGAGCGAGACTCTTCAACCTCCAGGACCGCCTTTACGCGGAGCACAAGCGGTCGGTGTTGCTCGTGCTCCAGGGCATGGACACGAGCGGCAAGGACGGCACCATCACGCACGTGATCGGAGGCATGAACCCGCAGGGTGTTTCGATCACCGCCTTCAAGCAGCCCACGCCGGAGGAGCGCCGGCACGGCTTCCTCTGGCGAATTCGAAAACGGGTGCCCGACCAGGGACAGATCGGCATCTTCAACCGGTCTCATTACGAAGACGTCCTCATCGCCCGCGTCCACGCTCTCGCGAAGTCCCCCATCATCGAGCGCCGCTACGGGGTCATCAATCGGTTTGAAAGAGAGCTCGTCAGGAGTGGTACGAAGATCGTCAAGGTCTGCCTTCACATCTCGTACGACGAGCAGCGCCGCAGGCTCCTCGAGCGTTTGCGGGATCCGGAAAAGAACTGGAAGTTCAAGGAAACCGACATCGACGAGCGCGCCTTCTGGGACGACTACATGAGTGCCTACAGCATCGCCATCACCCAGTGCTCCACCCCGTGGGCGCCGTGGTACGTCATCCCGGCGAATGACAAGGACTACCGGAACTGGGCCATCTCACGGCTCCTGATCGAGGTCATGGACGAGACGAACCCGCAGTATCCCCATCCAAAGCTGGACATCCCCCGCCTGGTCAAGCGCCTGCAGGCGTAACCTGCCGCCAGGTTTGGTACGTTAAGCACGACTCAATCGAATTCGTGAGGGGACGACAAAAATGAAACGGTTGCACCTGGTTACCTGGCTGGTGGCGGCGGTGCTGGTCGCGGCTTGCGGCTCCGCGGGCAACGGCGCCTCGAACAGCAACTCCTACTCGGGCAAGACGATCAAGCTCGGGGCCATCCTCTCGATCACGGGCGCCGGCGGCGTCTACGGCCCCCAGAGCCGAGACGGGATGAACCTGGCGGT
The DNA here is from genome assembly GCA_035260405.1 of Candidatus Dormiibacterota bacterium. Classification (GTDB taxonomy): domain Bacteria; phylum Chloroflexota; class Dormibacteria; order Dormibacterales; family Dormibacteraceae; genus Palsa-870. The sequence continues at coordinate 2,134 of DATFVI010000203.1, read as the reverse complement.
CAAGCAGATCAACGGCTCCGGTGGCGTAAACGGCGCGCAGATCGCCCTGACGATCAACGACGACGCTTCGGACAAAGCGCAGTCGGCCCAGGTCGCGCAGAAGCTGATCCAGGAAGAGCAGGATCTGGCGCTGCTCGGTCCAACCCTGTCCAACTCGGCCGTCGCGGTGCACCCGCTCGCGGAGAGCCTCAAGACGCCGATCCTCGCGGTGAGCACGACCGGCATCAACATCGTTCCAAACTGCAACGCGCCGTCCACGGTGCCCTGCAAGTACGTGTTCCGTGACAGCCTCGGCGAGCAGACAGCCATCCCCGACAACATCAAGTCCTACGCGGCAGACTCGCACCCGGCGACCGGCGTCCTGCTGGTCGCGCAGGACGACAAGTTCTCGAGCGACGGAGGCACCATCGTGCAGGCCACCGTCGGCCAGTACAACATCCAGCTGCTCAAGACGATCAAGTTCAACAAGGCCGAGGCCGACCTGTCTCCGTACGTCACGCAAGCGGTGCAGCTGAAGCCCGACGTGATCTTCATCACGTCCCTCGGCAACATACCCTCGAAGATCATGACCGAGGCTCGCAAGCAAGGCTGGAACGGCCAGTTCCTGGGTGGAAACGGGTTCAACACGGCCACGGTTTCCAGAGCGGCCGGCGCCGCAGGCAAGGGTGCGCGCAGCGCCAGTGCCTGGTATCTCGGCAACAACTTCGCGTCCAACGCGGAGTTCGTGAGCGCCTACCGGGCCGAGTACAACAAAGACCCCGACCAGTTCGCGGCCCAGGGTTACGCGGCGATCAAGATCCTCGCCGACGCGGCCAAGCGGGCGAACCTGACGTTTTCCGACCTCCCTGGAGACCGCGACAAGCTGCGATCGGCGATGGAGTCGGTCAACATCCAGACGCCGCTCGGGCCGTTCCAGTTCACGAGCGCACATGACGTCAAGCAGACGGTGTGGGTGATCGCCATGGACGGCAGCGGCGGCTTCACCCTCGTCCACCAGATCAACCCGAGCTGATCCTGATGGTGGGGGACCGGCGCCGGTCCCCCACCCCCTCCTGAACCGCGCCGCCAGATGGATCAGCAGATCCTCAACGCGATCTTCATCGGCTCGATCTATGCGCTCTTCGCTGTCGGCTACACGCTGGTCTTCGGCGTCCTCGACATCCTCAACCTCGCGCACAGTGCGGTCTTCATGCTCGGTGCGGCTGTCACGTACTCGCTCACGGTCAACCACGGCCAGCCCTTCTGGGTTGCATGCATCCTGGGCATCGCCGTGGCGGCGGCCATGGGCCTCGTCATCGAGTACGTTTGCCTCCGGCCGCTGCGGCGCCGGAAGGCGCCTCCGATCGCCGCCCTCATCTCGACCGTCGGCCTGGCCCTGATCATCGTGGCCGCCATCGAGCAGGGCCAGACGGGCACATTTTTCTCCTGGCTCTGGGTGGACGGTCCGAACTCGGTCGCGTTTCCCGCAGGGACCATCCCCAACCCGACCTGGCACATCGGGGACCTCACGCTCGAGGCAAGCAAGGTCGCGATCATCCCGATCTCGATCGTCTTGATGGCGGTCCTGGGCTATGTGATCCGGTACACGCAGGTCGGACGTGGCCTGCGGGCAGTGGCCGAGAACCCTCGAGCGGCTCGCCTGATGGGCCTGGACGTCGACCGGATGATCGCGCTCACGCTCGTCATCTCGTCGGCGTTGGGCGGTCTGGCGGGCATCCTGTTCGGCGTCGCCCTGGGCGACATCAGCCCGTACATCGGCCGCGACAACGTCGAGGTTCGCGGCCTCGCCGTGATCGTGCTGGGCGGGATGGGCAGCGTACCGGGAGCGGTGATCGGCGGCTACCTGCTGGGCCTCATCGAGGTCCTCGCCCTGGTGGTGGTGGGCAGCAGCGCCCGCGGCGGCGTGGCCTTCGCCGCTTTGTTCCTCATGCTGGTGCTCCGTCCGCAAGGACTGTTCGGCGCACAGCTCCGCGAGAAGATCTAGTGTCCCGCCCCGAAAGTTCGACGGAAATGCCAGGGGCGGCGCTGCGCGGCGCCCGTGGCACCCTGCGGGCTCATCCGCCTAGGCGGCCGAGCTCTGCGTTGCCGGCTGCGCTACTCGCTTACAGGTCTTCCGACATGCGCGCTGCGTTGC
>DATFVI010000202.1:0-3128 GCA_035260405.1 Candidatus Dormiibacterota bacterium | reverse complement strand
AAGCCATCCTCTTCGCCATCACCGTGGTCGTCATCACATGCCCCGACGCCCTCGGGCTCGCCACGCCGACCGCGATCATGGTCGGCACCGGGCTCGGCGCCAGGCGCGGAATCCTGTTCAAGAACGCGGGCGCGATCGAGGCCGCCGCTCGAATCCAGGTCGTTGTCTTTGACAAGACGGGAACGCTCACCAAAGGCGAACCAGAAGTTACGGACCTGCATGCCGAAGGCTTGTCCGAACTCGAAGTCCTGGGGCTTGCGGCCGCTGTAGAGCGAGCCTCCGAGCACCCGCTCGCCGAGGCCATCGTTCGCCGCGCGGACCAAAGTGGTGCTGCCCGGCGCTCGGTGACCGACTTCGAGAACGTTCCGGGACATGGCGGGCTGGCTGCGGTCGGCGGCCGCCGCGTGGCGGTGGGCAACGCGAGGCTGATGGAGCGCGAAAAGATCAGCCTCGACGGATGGGCGACCAGGCTCGACGAGATGGCGGCGAAGGGGCGAACGGTCGTCGTGGTTGCCGTCGACGGGCGCGCTTCGGCGGTGATGGGCATCAGCGACGCGGCCCGCCCGACCGCCAAGGCCGCGGTTGAGGCGCTCCAACTGCAGGGCGTCGACATCGTGATGCTGACTGGTGACAACCGCGCGACCGCCGAACGAATCGCCGGCGAGCTCGGCATCCGGCAGGTGATGGCCGAGGTCCTCCCCGCCGACAAGGCAAGCAAGATCGTCGAGCTGCAGCGGGCCGGCAAGAAGGTGGCGATGGTCGGCGACGGCGTCAACGATGCCCCGGCGCTGGCCCAGGCCGACCTGGGTATCGCGATCGGCGCCGGCACCGACGTGGCCATCGAGACCGCCGACATCGTGCTCATGCGCTCAGATCCGTTCGACGTCGTCACCGCGATCACGATCGGGCGCGCGACGCTTCGCAAGATGCGGCAGAACCTCGGCTGGGCGGTGGGTTACAACGCGATTGCGATTCCCATCGCAGCCGGCGTATTCGAACCCGCTTTTGGACTGGTGCTGCGCCCAGAAATTGCTGCCCTCTCGATGTCCGGCTCGAGCCTGCTGGTCGCGGTCAACGCCCTGCTTCTCAGAGGCCTGAAACTTCCGACTGCGTCGTAGTCGGCCTTCGCATCGCCAGGCAATCCACAGGTGTTTGAGACAAAGGTTTGAAACTCGTTGAGATTGGCTTTGAGACGACTCCTGGACCTGGCCGGATTCCGCGCCTTTGGCGTCAAAGGCGCGAATCACGACCCGTCAATAAAGCGCGGTTGGCGCCAGACGTGCGGAATCCGTCGCGTCGTCCTCGCTGCCTTGAGAAGGCCCCACACGACAATCAGTTGGTAATTCCCGGAATCAGGAGCAGCGGCGCCGCGTTTCCACACTCGTGAGGAACGCGATCGACTTCGAGCTGCCCGACCAGGAAGGCACGGCCTGGCGGCTCGCCGACCACCTTTCTCGCGGCCCGATCCTGCTCGTGTTCTACCGAGGGGATTGGTGACCGTACTGCAACGGGCAGTTGGCCTCGTACGCAAGGAACTGGGACCGCTTCGTCCAGGAGGGCGTTAGCCTCGCCGGGATCTCGGTCGATCCCATCGAGAACAATCGGGCCATGGTGGAAAAGCTGGTCTTGCCCTTCCCCTTGCTCAGCGACCCCGAAGGCCGGGTGATCAAGGAGTGGAGTGTGTGGAACGAAAGCGAGGCGATTGCCAGGCCGTCGATCTTTGCCATCCGGAAAGACCGCTCGATCGCCTGGGCATACGTGGGCCGCGATTTCGCTGACCGGCCGACGGACGACGAATTGTTCAGCTCGATTCGCGAAGGAGACTGATATGGCACGCGGCGATCGACCACTTCCATTCGAGCAGCTGGAGCCGTACATGAGGGGCGCCAAGTTCGCCGCGCTTGCCCTGAGCCGGCGACACCAGGACCACGACCCTGACCTGGCTGACGATGCTGCGCGCTACGTTGAGATGGCCGAGCGGTACCGCCAGGCCGCCATCGCAACGTTCCGCGTTAAGCGCGACCGGTCTCAGCCGTAGTGGCGAGGTGATCGCCGTGCCGGCTCAGGCAGCGAGGCCGTAGCGAGTCAACAATGCACCGCAGAGATCGAGCATGACTCGGGGGGCCACCTCTTCGGCCACGCCGGCGAGGATGAGAGCCCGCCAGAACGGAAAGTCAATAAGTGCCTGGAGCGCAGACACGAGCTCCACCGGCGGATCGTGGTCCTCGAGCGCAGCGCGGATCAGGATCGTCAGCGTGGTCTGCTGGGCGGAGACGACTGCCCCTAGCTCGGGTACGAGGTCAGACTCTCGCATCGCCGCGTGAAACCACTCGCGCCCGCGTGCATAGCATGCGCAGTCGTCACGAATCAGCATCTCCAACCGCTCCAGCGGTGACGCGAGCTCCGCGAAAGCGGCGCGAGCATCCTCCTCGGCAAGCGGCGCCACCGAGTCGACGAACGAGCGAGCACAGGCCGGGATCAGCTCGCTCAGGGAGCGGAAGTGTCGATACACGGTGACCGGCGAAACGTCGGCTCGTTCCGCGATGTCCTGCCAGCTTGTGTCCACCACGCCTCTCTCGGCGTGCAGTCCGATCGCGGCCGCCACGATCCGGCGATCGGTCTGAGCGAACGATTCCTCCCGATTGCGCATGGCATACCGCCGTGGAGACACCTTAAGGACTTGACGAAAGGAGTTGTTTCATGAAATCATTGCACCAATCTCGGTCACGGATTCTAGGAGTAACTCCATGAACAAGCAAGTGTCGGATCCAGCCGAGGTCGTCGTGGCAATGGTCGAGGCTCTGGTTGCGGACGGTGAGGAAACTCTCGATCTGCATCCCGGAATGGAGCACCTCAGGCGTCTCTGGCCTTCGGTCAGGCAGGCGTTCCCCGACTTCCGGGCTGAGGTTCAACAGCAGGTGACGCAAGGCGACCGGGTCGCCAGCCATTGGGTCTTCAGCGGAACGCACAGCGGCAACCTCTTCGGAGTGGCGGCAACGGGAAAGACCGTTCGATTCCAGAACCTGAGCATCGCCCGGGTGATCGACCAGAAGGTGGTCCAGTACAACAGCGAGACGGGATGGCTGGATTTTCTGATGCAGGTCGGCGCCCTCCCGTTCAAGGGGTGA
>DATFVI010000201.1:0-11664 GCA_035260405.1 Candidatus Dormiibacterota bacterium | reverse complement strand
GCGTCGCGCCGGCGCCAAGACTAGAAACACGCACGCTAGCCGCATTCCGCACGTTTGGCGCCAGCGGAGCGCCTGACCGAGCCGAATACCGCACGTTTGGCGCCAGCGGTGCGATTGCTAGACGAAGGCTGGCTACAGCCTGTCGCGGAGCGCGTTAGCTCCCGGAAAGATTGAGGCCCCAGGCGGGGCCGATCCGCGACATCGGCGCCTCGCATGCTCGCGACGCGGCCTCCGCATCCGACGTCGACCGGCACACCAGGATGGCGGCTTTCGCGCCCGAGGTGAACAGGCTGAAATACTCACCCGACCCTTCGTTGTAGAAGGTCGCGATTCCGTTCTGATCGAGCTGGTGGGTGCCGCGCAGCTCGTCGACCCACGTCACGGCGTCGTTCGCGATGGTGAAGTCGAACACGCCGGCGCGAACTTCCATGTGCGTGTCGACGTCGAGCGCGTAATCGCCGAACACGATGCTGTCGACGCCGCTGGTGTGCAGGATCCGCGCCAGCGCTTCGGGCGATTCGAAACCCAGCATCACTACGACGGCTTCGATGGGAAGCACAGCCGATCCGAGGAGCGTGAGATCAGGTCCTTTCGGCGGCAGCAGCAACTCGTCGGTCGCGGGCAGCGGGCTCGCGTGCACCTTGCCGGAGAGCACGTCCTTCAGCCGCGAATTGACCTTGACCGCAATCCTGCCCAGGTGCGCAACGGTCGGAAAGGCGTCCTTCAACGCCATCGTGATCGTGGTGACGACCTGTCCCACGCGAACGAAGGTCACTGTGCCAAAGGGAGCCGCCCCGGATGTCTTCGACCCGTAATAGAGGGCCTGGTCGCCCACCTTCGCTCCGCTCGCTGACGTGCCGAACGCAGACTGGATGCTGGTCATCTGCGCAGTGGCGGACGACGTCGAGTTCCACAGCGTGTACTCGATGTTGAACGTCTCGGCCGTTCCCAGGTGACTGAACCGCATGATGACGTGGAACTTTTCGTTGAACGGCGTGTACGCGGAATCGAGCGGCGGCACCCCGAACGAGGGGGGCCCCGGCCACCAGTTGCTGTCACCGAGCAGCGTACGCACGTCGGCGAGGCTCGGGTTGGCGGCGTAGAAATCGGCCGGCTTCAAGTTGCTGCCTGCCGTCGATGGACGGATCGAGCAGGCGCTCACGACGACTGCCAGCAGAGCAGCCGACGCGAGAAAGCGCAGCATCCTAATCAAGCTTCAACACCGCCATGAAAGCCTCTTGTGGAATCTCGATCGAACCGACCCGCTTCATCCGCTTCTTTCCTTCCTTCTGCTTTTCCAGGAGCTTGCGTTTGCGGGTGATGTCGCCGCCGTAGCACTTGGCGAGCACATCCTTCCTCATCGCCGGTATCGACTCCCGGGCGATGACCTTACCGCCGATCGCCGCCTGCAGCGGCACCATGAACATCTGCCGCGGGATGATCGTCTTTAGCTTCTCGACAAGTTTGCGGCCCTGGATCTGCGCTTTGCTGCGATGTGCGATGAGGGACAGGGCATCCACGGCTTCGGCGGCCACTAGCACGTCGAGCTTGACGAGGTCACCTTCCCGAAATCCGATCATCTCGTAGTCCATCGAGGCGTAGCCCTTCGAGCGCGACTTCAGCTGGTCATAGAAGTCGTGGATGATCTCGCCGAGTGGGATCTCGTACTCCAGCACGACGCGGTCGCCAGGCCGGTGCTCGAGGTGCTTGTAAGTTCCGCGCCGATCCTGGCAGAGCTCCATCATCGGGCCGACAAAGCCCGAGGGCACGATGATGGACAGCTTCACGTAAGGCTCCGAGATGGAATCGATCATGGTGGGGTCCGGCAGCATCGCCGGATTGTCGATGGTGATTACTCCGCCACGTTTCAGCGCTACCTCGTACTCGACGGTCGGGGCGGTCGTGATCAGGTCGAGCTCGAACTCGCGCTCGAGGCGTTCCTGCACGATCTCGAGGTGGAGCAGGCCGAGGAATCCGCACCGGAAGCCAAAACCCAGGGCAGCCGAGTTCTCAGGCTCATAGGAGAGCGCCCCGTCGTTAAGCTGCAGCTTCTCGAGCGCCTCCTTGAGGTCCCCAAACTGTTCCGACTCGGTCGGGAAAAGCCCCGCAAACACCATCGGCTTCACCTGCCGGTAGCCCGGCAGAGGCTTCCCGGCGCCGTTCTCGGCCGTGGTGATCGTGTCCCCGACTCGAGCGTCGACCACGTTTTTGATCGCCGCGGTCACGTAGCCCACCTCGCCGGCGGTCAGCTTCTCGGCCGGGCGTGGCCGCGGCGCGAACCAGCCCACCTCGTCGACCTCGTGCACGCTTCCGGTGTTCATCATCCGGATCCTGGTTCCCGGGATGATCTCGCCATCCACGACGCGCACATAGGTGATCACGCCGCGATAGGTGTCGTAGTGCGAGTCGAAGATGAGGGCGCGCAGCGGCCTGGTCGGGTCGCCGTGCGGAGGCGGCACCCTCGCCACAACCGCTTCGAGAATCTCTTCGGTGCCGATCCCCTGCTTGGCGGAGGCGAAGATGACCTGGTCGCGCGGGATGCCGGTGACGTCCGAAATCTCCTCGGCGACCATCTCCGGCTGCGCCGCGTCGAGGTCGATCTTGTTCACCACCGGGATCAGGGTCAGCCCCGCCTCGACCGCCTGGTAGAGGTTGGCGAGGGTCTGGGCCTCGATGCCTTGCGCCGCGTCGACGACCAGGAGGGCGCCCTCGCACGCCGCGAGCGACCGGGAAACCTCGTAGGCGAAGTCGACATGCCCGGGGGTGTCGATCAGGTTGAGCTCGTACGTCTTGCCGTCTTTGGCCGGGTAGGTCATGCGAACCGCCTGCAGCTTGATGGTGATTCCGCGCTCGCGTTCCAGGTCCATCGAGTCGAGCACCTGGTTCTGCATGTCGCGCGAGCTGATCGACCCGGTGTACTCCAGCAGGCGGTCGGCCAGCGTGGATTTGCCGTGGTCGATGTGGGCGATGATGCAGAAGTTCCGCACCCTGTCCTGGGTCGTGGGCACGCTGCAATGCTAGAGGCGACCAAAATACGGGGCGTGGCGGTCGTCCTTGTGATCGGCGTCGTGCTCGCCCTGGCGGGGCTGGTCCTGCTCGTCAACCTGTTGGGGGCGGCGGACGTCGTCATGCGACGGGTGACCTCGCAACCCCTGGGGGAGCTGGCGCCCGGATTTGCGGCCAGCCGGCGAGGATTCAGGACTTATGCCGTGCTGGTCCTGGCGATTGGAATCCTGTGCCTCGGACTGGCCGCGACAGCGTGGTTCATCCCGCTGGGCGCGGGACTACTCGTCCTGGGGGCGCTGACCTTCGGCATCGCATCGGTGATAGCGATCGCCGGGGAGGTCGAAACCTACCGCGCCCTGAAGCGATAGCCCTTTGCGCGGCAGGCAGCTTCGCTGGCCGGATGCCGCCGTCACTCTGGGCCTGGCCGGGGTTGGCACACTTGCCGCGGGCGCAGCGCTTCGGGCCCACTGGATTCCTGGGATTGTCGCGGCATACGCAGCGCATGCGTGGCTGGCCGCCATAGTACTGGCCTGGTATTTCTGGCTCGGCCGGAGATTTCCGGTTGGTGCTCTGGTATGGCGTCAGCTCCTCCCCTGGTCGGCACTTTGGCTGCTGGCCGCCGTCCTGAATTTGGTGCAAGCGTTCAGCGTGCCGCCCGAAGCGGTCCAGCTGCCTGCGCCGGCGCTGCTCACAGCCCAACTCGTATTCCTTGCGCTGGTCGTCGGCCCAACAGAGGAGCTCCTGTTCCGAGGCTTGGTTCAGACCGCGATCAACAGCTCATTGCGCGGCGAGCTGCAACTGCTCGGTTGGTCCCTTCGGCTCGGAACGGTGGTCGCCGCCGTCGCATTCGGGCTGTGGCACCTGGTGAACCTGACCTATCAGGCCTTCGGGCCGACTATGGAACAAGTGTTGGTCGCGATCGTCATCGGACTGGTGATCGGGGTCGTCTACGACCGCACGCGCAACCTGGTGGGCGCAGCCGTATTACACAGTCTCCTCGACCTCACCGGAACGGTGTTGCCGTGGGTCGCGTATTTCGTGCTCCGCTAGACAGCGATCCGGTGCGGTTCGTCCACGCGCTGATGAGCTCCGATGCTCGCTGGACGGGCGAGTGCGGCGGCGCAGATCATCGAGGCCATGCCGGCCGCGTCCGCGGCGACCGAGGAGACAGCGCCTGAGCGCAGCTTGGCGAGTGCGTCCTTCAGCTCGTGCCCGGTCCTGAGGACTCCGGCCGCAGAGTCGAGAACCTCCCCGACCTGCGTCACCGTCAAGCTTCCGCGGTGCCAGGGCCTTTTCCTGGTCCCGCCGGCCTTCCGCGTTTTCTGAGCGTCGACCGCGGCGGCCCCCGCCCGCCGGCCGAAGGCTGCAGCTTCCAGCAACGAGTTACTGGCCAGGCGGTTGGCGCCGTGGACTCCGGTGCGCGCGCATTCGCCTGCGGCATAGAGGCCCTCCACCGACGAACGGCCGTCGAGGTCGGTCACCACTCCACCCATCGTGTAGTGCGCGGCGGGAGCGATAGGCACCGGCTGTCGCAGCGGGTCGATGCCGGCGAGGCGGCAGTTGCGAAGGAAGTTCGGAAAGCTGTTCCGGAGAAGGTCCGGGTCGAGGTGGACCGCTGAGAGGAATGCGTTGCCACGATGAGCGGCCACCGCTCGAGCCACCTGGTCGCGGGGCAGCAGCTCGTCGACGAAGCGCGCGCCCTCGTCATCGACCAGGATCGCGCCCGCGCCCCGCAGCGCCTCGGTGATCAGGAAAGGGTGGGGCCCGTCGAAGACGGTCGGATGGAACTGGATGAACTCCAGGTCGGCGACGCGCGCGCCGGCGCGGGCCGCTTCAAGAATGCCCTTGCCATTGCTGATGCGGCTGTTGGTGGTGCGCCCGAAAAGGCCCGCGTATCCGCCGGTCGCGAGCACTGTGGCGCCCGCACGCAGGACGAGGCCATCCGAAAACACTGCCCCTCCGACGGCGTCATCGACGATGAGCGACAGCAGCCGCGCGCGGTAGCGCGTGATGCCCGGCTCGCGCTCGATCGCCGTGCGCATGAAGGCCATGAGGGTGCTGCCGCTCTGGTCCCCGCCGAGATGCAGCACGCGGGGCAGCGAATGCGCCGCCTCGCGGGCCGAACCGCCGTCGAAATGGACGCCCAGCGACTCGAGCCAGAGCACCGTTGGCGGCCCAGCCGAGGTGAGCATCGCCACCGCGCTCGGGTCGCATAGGTCGCCCCCGGCGGCCAGCGTGTCCAGAGCGTGAAGGCGAGGCGAATCTTCAGGCAAGGTTGCCGCAGCGATCCCGCCCTGCGCCCGATCCGAGGAACCGTGTGCCGCTGAAACGAGCGCGACCGACGCGCCCATGCGAGCTGCTTCGATCGCCGCAGCGGACCCGGCAAGCCCATCCCCGATCACAAGGGTGTCGGTCTGAATCTCACCTCCCCGCTCGCCGGGGAGGTCAGCCCGAAGGGCCGGGTGGGGGGACCCGATCACAGCTCAACCATCCTCTGGATGGCGAGTCGCGCCTTATCGGCAACCTCTTGCGGGACCGTGACCTCGAACACGTCGTCGCGCAGCGAGGTCAGCAGCTTGTCGAGCGTGATCTTCTTCATGTACCGGCAGATCGCACGCTCGCTGGCGGCATAGAAGCGGCCCTGTGGCGCGTCCTTCGAAAGCCGATGCATGATGCCCAGCTCGGTGGCGACGACGAAACTGCGCGTCGGGAACTTCTGCGCGTGCTGGACCATGCCCTCCGTGCTGAGGATGTGGGTGCGGTCCGCGTCGATGTCGCCGTTCGCCTTGAAGTACATGCACTGGCTCGCGCAACCGCATTCGGGGTGGACGAGCAGGTCGGCGTCTCCGTGAGCGCGGCGCGCGATGTCGATATCGGCCGGCCGGATGCCTGCGTGTACGTGACACTCTCCCGGCCAGACGTGCATGGCGCGGCCAGTCACCTTCTCAAGGTACGTGCCGAGGAACATGTCCGGGAGGAACAGGATCTCTTTGTCCTCGGGGATCGCGCGGATCACGCGCTCCGCGTTGCCCGATGTGCAGCAGTAGTCGCTGAGCGCCTTCACCTCTGCGGTCGTGTTGACGTAAGACACGACGACCGCACCTGGGTGCTCCGCCTTCCACGCGGTGAGCTGCTCCGCATCGATCGTCGAGGCGAGCGAGCAGCCTGCCTCGAGGTCGGGGATCAGGACGCGCTTGGTCGGGCTGAGGATCACTGCGGTCTCGGCCATGAAGTGGACGCCGCAGAAAACGATCATGTCGGCGTCCGTGGCGGCTGCCTGCCGCGAGAGTCCGAGCGAGTCGCCGACGTAGTCCGCCACGTCCTGGACCTCGGGCACCTGGTAGTTGTGCGCGAGGATGACCGCATTGCGGGCGCGTGCGAGCTCGCGAATCTCCTGGCTCATTCCTTCTATATCGCGAGGGATCGCGCGGCCGGTGTATGCGGCCGCATCTTCTTCGAGGTTGAGAACTTCTACCGCCACGTCTTCGTGACCTCCAGGCTCAGGTCCAGCGCCGGCGCGGAGTGCGTCAAAGCCCCAACCGAGATGCGATCCACTCCCGCTCTGGCCGCTTCCACCGCCCCCTCCAACGTCATGCCGCCGGATGCTTCCAACCGCGCTCGACCGGCGGTCATTTCAACCGCGCGCCGCATGAGCTCGGAATTCATGTTGTCCAGCAGGATCAGCTCAGCGCCGGCGGCCAGCGCCTCGTCGAGCTGCTCCAGCGTGTCGACCTCGACTTCCACTGGCATGCGGGCATTCCGGGCTCGTTCGATCGCCTCGGTCACGCCGCCGGCGGCCGCAACGTGGTTGTCCTTGATGAGGATCGCGTCCCAGAGGCCGTCGCGATGGTTGTGCCCGCCGCCCGCCCGCACCGCGGCGCGCTCGAGAAAACGCAGTCCCGGGGTCGTCTTCCGCGTGTCGAGGAGCGTGACCGCCGGATAGCCGGCCAGCGCGTCCGCGTAACGGCGCGTGACCGTCGCGATGCCCGAGAGCCGCTGAAGAAAGTTGAGCGCGGTTCGCTCCGCCGTCAGTATCGAAGCGAGCGGTCCGATGACTTTTGCGACCTCGTCGCCGGGCTCGAGCTGCGTGCCATCGGGCTCCACTGCGACGTAGTCGCACGGCGGGTCGACCTTCTCGAAAACGCGCGCGGCCGCGTCGGCGCCGCTCAGAACGCCACCCTTCTTCGCGATGATGCGGGCCTCTCCCATCAGGTCGGCGTCGACCACGTACTTGGTGGTGATGTCGGCGCCGCCGAGCTCGCGACCAAGGTCTTCGCGGAGCGCCGCGGCGACCAGGTCGTCCAGCTCTCTCGAACGCAGGCTCGAGCGCTCAGGCTTCGATGAAACCATCTGGTTCCTCGCGCAGCCCGAACGGCTGCTGGCTGAAACGGAAGAGGTAGGCGCGCTTTCCGCGCACGTTGCGCTCCTTGCCGGTCGGTTCGATGACGCCGCGGTCCACGACCTTGCGCCAGAAGTTGCCGCGATTGATCGAAAGACCGAGCACCGCCTCGTAGACCTGCTGGAGCTCGGTGATCGTGAACTCAGAAGGCAGCAGCTGGAAGGCGATCGATGAATAGCCCACCTTGCTGCGGAGCCGGCGCACCGCGTAGTCGACGATCTCGCGATGGTCGAAGGCCATCTGCACCGGCAGGCGCCGCACCGGGTGCCAGAGCTGCTCGCCTTCGCCCTTGCGCTCCGCGCACGCCTCGGCGAGGGCGCTCGGGACGATAGCGATGTAAGCCACCGAAAGGACGTCGCCGCGAGGATCGCGTCCGGGGACTTCTATGCGACCGCCTGAGTCGACCTGTTGCGGCCGGTCGAAGGTCTTGAGCTGCTCGATCCAGCCGCCATCGGTGCCGGTCACCGCGGACTGGAGGGACCGGGCTTGAGCGTCGAGTGAGATGCCTTTGCGGCGCAAGGCGCCGGGGAGCGCCCAGAACGCGGGATACGGCGACTCTGTGCGCTCGGTCAGCAGCACGCTCAGCTCGCGGCCGACAAGGGTGAAAACCGCGAGGTCCAGGGAAATCGGGCCGCTCGATTCGGCGAGCCGGTCGGGCGAGAAACTCCCCTGAACGATGCGCTCCGCCATCCCATGCTCCATCTTATCTCATTCCGAAGCGACAGCGGAAGCGGGCGGTTCCAAGCTCGCCTGCCGGGAGATCCTGGACCTTATTCGCGAGCGGCCAGCGCGACCGACAGTCCTACCAACGCGGCGGTGTCGGCGCGTAGGTTGCGCGGTCCCAGGCTAGCTTTCACCGAGACGGCGGCGAGCTCGCGGTCGGACCATCCACCCTCGGGGCCAACGAGCAGCGTGAGGTCGCGGGTAGCGGTCAACCTGGCCAGCGGCTGCGGGGCGTCCCGGGCGAGCATCACCGCATGCTTACTCACGTTCAGGACATCCTCGAGGGTGGATAACGCGTCGACTTCAGGGATGCGCAGCCGCCCGGCGAGCATCGCCGCCTCGCGGCAGATCGTCCCCCATCGTTCGGGCTTTGCGCCACGAGCGACGCTGCGTTCGGCCTGGAAGACGTGGAAGGCATACGCGCCTGCCTCGGTGCAGCGGGACAGCACGAGCTCCAGCGCAGGCGCGGGCACGTTGGCGATCGCGATCGTGATCCGGGCTGCCGGTTCAGGCTGGTGCGGCCGTTCCGACACGACCTCTCCTTCGACCCTGTCGGCTGAGACCGCGTCAAGCCGGACGGCGAGCAGGTAGCCCGCCGGATCGATGACCTCGATCTCCTCTCCGATGCGCGCTCTCAGCGACCTCGCGAGGTGGCGGGCATCGCCACCGGTGATGGTGACGCGCCCGCCCGCCCGCTCAGCAAAAAAAGATGGCAACCGTCAGCGGGGACGGATCACATCGCGTTGAAGGTTTCGTAGACGGCGATCTGTCCTCCGCTCTTGATGATCGGGCAGCCCTTCGCCATCTTCGAGGCCTTGTCCAGTGACGCCGCCTCCAGGATGCTGTAGCCGGTCGCGCGCTTGCCGATCGCGCCTTTTGCTATCGTGCCGTCCTCTTTCACTTTGTTGACCGCCCCGGAGAATGGATTGCCGCCGTCCACCACCGCGGGTCCCAGCTTCGTGAACCACGTCTCCCATTGCTTCAAGACGCGAGCCTGAGCCGCGGGCGTCTCCGGCATGCCCCCACCGTAATAAACGAGCAGATACTTCACGCCTTTCTCCTCATCGCCACCGAGTCGGCCCGCTCAACGCGGGGCGGTTGCCGTGCCGCCGCCGCTATTGGAGCGCCTTCTCCGCGCCGGCGCAAGGCTTGAGCGAAGTTGACCGAGTAGCGCCAGCGCGCGAGCCAGCCGGTCGCGGTTCGCGGGGTCGTTGAGCCAGCGGCTCTGGCCCGAGGGGTGGGGCAGCGGAACGATCACGGGCCGCTCGCCGAAGCGATGGCCAATCCGATCCTCGAGGCGACCGGGCCCGAGGAAGCGGGCGATGGCGAGCTGCCCGACGGGGATCAAGACCTTTGGCTTGAGGATGTGCAGTTCGGAGTCGAGCCAGTGAGAGCAGTTGGCAACCGCCGCGGGCGGGGGCTTGAGGTCGCCGTTCCCGGCGCGGTTGCGCCCGGGGAAGCAGCGCATGAGCGCGGCGATGTAGGTGAGGTGCCGGAACTCCTCGGGGCTCGCGAAACCAGCCCGCACCATCCACCGGTCGAGCTCTTTGCCGGCGCGACCGGAAAAGGGCCGGCGCGACTCGCGCTCCACGGGCCCGGGCGCCTGCCCGACCAGGAAGAAGGGTGCGCCCCAGGCACCGGCGAACGTGGGAGTTGCCTCGGGGATGATCCCCTGGTCGACGCAAACGTGGCACGCGCTGCAGCCGGCCTGGAGTGCGTGCAGCTCACCGCGACCGTTCATCTCACGCGAAACTAACAGGCAGGGCGCCCGCGGGAATTCCGCACGTTTGGCGGGTGGTCTCATGCGGTGGGCGCAACACCTGCTGCTGACGATTCTTGCAGGACCTGAGTCAACTTCCAGGCCGGAGACTTCCAGTTCAGAGTTTCACGAGGTCGGTCATTGAGCTGAGCGGCAACCCTGTCCAGCTCCTCCTGGGTGTAGTGGGCGACCGACTTGCCGCGAGGAAAGTACTGGCGCAGAAGGCCGTTGGTGTTCTCGTTGGAGCCTCGCTGCCAAGGGCTGGCCGGATCACAAAAGTAAACTTGGACGCCGGTATCGATGGTGAAGCGGACGTGCTCCTTCATCTCCCGGCCCTGGTCCCAAGCCAGCGAGCGACGCAGGTTCTGCGGCAGGGTCAGGATCTTCTGGGTCAGGCCGATGCGGGCGCTCTCCGCGTTGATGCCGGAGGGAAGTTTGAAGAGCATTACGAATCGAGTGCTTCGCTCGACCAGGGTGCCGATGGCGGTAGTCGGAGTGCCGAGCAGAAGGTCGCCCTCCCAATTACCCGGCACCGCCCTGTCGGCAGCCTCAGCTGGGCGCTCGCTGATGTTGATCATGTCCTTGATCTTTCCGCGGCTGCTTGTCTCGTGCTGTTTGGGCTGTCGAATCTGGTGACGTCGACGCAGGTGCTTGGTCAGCTCCTTGCGGAGGAGGCCCCGGCCCTGAACGTAGAGGGAGAGGTAGATCGTCTCGTGAGAAACCTGCATCGAAGGCTCCCCTGGATATTCCTCCTTCAACGAGCGAGAAATCTGCTGTGGAGACCAGTTCGCCTCGAGACGGGCTACCACCTCCGCCCACAACCTCGAGTGGATCGTCAGCTTGGCCGGCTTGGGCCGTCGGCCTCGATTGAGCGCCGCCTGCTCGGCATTGTCAGCTCGATAGTCCTGACGTCCCCGATTCCTGGTCACCTCGCGCGAGACCGTCGAGGCCGACCTTCCAATCCGAACGGCAATCGAGCGCAGCGAGTCCGCCGCCGCCAGGCCGCGCGAGATCTCTTCTCGCTCCTGCAGGCTGAGCGACATTCCCGACCTCTTCCGAGGCCGGGGCCGAATGCCGCCTGCCTCATGTATATGGGCACGGAGCGAGCTGGCGTTCCGACCCATGTGGCGAGCGATTCGGGTCCCGGACTCACCAGCTGCTCGTCTCGTCCACAGCTCAGCGACCTCGGCCTCCGTAAGCGGCCTCTGCCGCGGCCTGTACTTTCTTCGCTTCAAAGACACCTCCTTTGTGCAGGTCAACCTTGCCTGCTTTTCATGAGGTGTTGCGTTGACCCTTTGAGCCGACCATCCAACGAGGCGAAATCGATTCGCTAGCCGGCGGCTCGCGAGTGCATCATCCCCGCGCCGCCGGCCATCGACCGCCGGAAGCACACGGCGACCCACATTCGATAGGGTCGCCACGCCTCTCCGATTGCTTCGAGGCGCGCCGCGTCCGGCTCCTCGCGAAGCATGTACGCATCGCGAATCGCGGACATCAAGCGAGGCTCGCGTGTCGGCAGCTCGTCGACGGCGCTGAGCGCGCGCAGCCGGATCAATTGCGAACCGAACTCGCCGATCCCGGGCAGGCGCCGCAGAGCCGCAAGTGCATCTTCCTGCGACATCGAGCGCAACGTCTCGGTGTCCAGGTCTCCGGCGAGCGCCACGCGGCCGAGCGTGTTCAGGTATTCGACCTTGCGTCCGAACAGGCCCTTGAACGACTTCAGCAGCGTTAACGCTTCGGGCCCGGGAAAGCAGAACAGCCGGTGGCCGTGGATGTC
>DATFVI010000200.1:0-6384 GCA_035260405.1 Candidatus Dormiibacterota bacterium | reverse complement strand
CAGATCGTGGTGGGCAAGGTGCTCGAGCAAACGAAGCACCCGAAGTCGCGCAACGACCTCTGGGTGCACCAGGTCGACCTCGGCGGCGGGCGGGTTCAGCAGATCATCGCGGGCGCGCCCAACGCGGTCCCCGGCACACTGGTCCCGGTCGCCTTGCCGGGGACGACGGTGCCGAACGGGAAGCTGGTCAAGGACATGAACATCGCGGGGTTCAAGGCGAGCGGGATGCTCTGCTCGGCCGAAGAGCTCCTCCTCGGCGACGAGCACTCGGGCATCCTCATCCTTGACAGCGGTATCCCGGGCGAGCCCCTCACCACCGTGATCCCGAGCCACGCCGTCATGGAGATCGAGGTCACGTCCAACCGGCCCGACTGCATGGGACACCTTGGGGTTGCCCGCGAGCTCGCCGCCGGCCTGGACCGCCCGCTCAAGCG
Source organism: Candidatus Dormiibacterota bacterium (assembly GCA_035260405.1). Lineage (GTDB taxonomy): Bacteria > Chloroflexota > Dormibacteria > Dormibacterales > Dormibacteraceae > Palsa-870. Next base: position 5,950 of record DATFVI010000200.1, on the reverse strand, counting down.
GGACTTCATGCCCTCGTTCACCGGCACGGCGAACCCCCCAGGGCGCGACCTGATCAAGGTGAGCATCGAGGATCCCGACCTGTGCAGCAGGTATATCGGCGGCGTGATCAAGGGAGTCAAGGTCGGTCCGAGCCCGAGCTGGCTGCAGCGCCGGCTGCGCGCGTGCGGCGTGCGGCCGATCAACAACCTCGTGGATATCACCAACTACGTGCTGCTCGAGTACGCGCAGCCTCTGCACGTCTTCGATCTCTCGAGGCTGGAGGGCGCTGAGATTCGCGTGCGGCGAGCGCAGGACGGCGAAAAGCTGCTCAGCCTCGACGGCATCGTCAGGGAGTTCACGAGCGCGATGCTGGTGATCGCCGACGCGAAGCGGCCCGTCGCAATCGCCGGGGTGATCGGAGGCGAGGAGACGGCAGTCACCGGCGAAACCACGGACGTGCTGCTCGAGGCGGCCACGTTCAACGGACCGAGCGTCCGGCAGACCGCGCGCGCCTTCGGGCTGCGCACCGAAGCCTCCGCACGCTTCGAACGTGGCCTGCCGCCTGAGCTCGCGCTGGCCGGGGCGAGGCGGGCGGCCGCGCTCATCGCGGAGCTCGCCGGCGGCTCGGTGCACAAGGAGTGGCCGGACGTTTACCCGCGGCCGCAAGAGCCCGTGCGCGTAAGGCTCAAGCCGTGGATCGTCGATGAGGTGCTGGGAGTGCACGTCCCGCTTCAGGACTCAGAGGCGATCCTGCTCCGCCTGGGATTTCACGTGAAGGTCTTGGGCGACGGCGAATGGGACGTGCTCCCGCCGGTCTTCCGCCTGGACGTGACGATCCCAGAAGATCTCGTCGAGGAGGTCGGGCGCGTTTTCGGTTACGACCGCGTGCCGCCCACGCTGCCCGGAAGGCGCCACGACCGGTGGACTCCGCTCATGCCGAGCATCGATCGCCGGATGGATGCTGCCCGCGACGTGATGGCCGGCGCGGGTTTCACAGAGACCTGGAACCCGGCGCTGGTTTCCGGCCGCAAGCTGGAGGCCCTGCGCATTGCGGCCCTCGCCATGCGCGTGTCGAACGCTTTGAGCGACGACATGGACACATTGCGCACCTCGCTGCTGCCCTCACTGGCCGACTCCGTGGCTCTGAACCGCGATCGCGGGCGCGACGAGGTCCGGGTCTACGAGATCGCCTCCGCCTACCTCACCCGGGTCGGCGAGAAGAACAGCCAGCCGGAAGAGCCGCTGCGCCTGGCCGCCGTCGCGACCGCCGGGAGCACAGCCGATTCAGCCCGCGAGGCTTTCTATCGCCTCAAGTCGGTCCTGGACAGGTGCGTCGAGGGGCTCTCCGCACCGGCGTGCACCTATCAGCGCGGAGCGGCCGAGCTCTTTCATCCCGGCCGGTGCGCCGCCGTGATCCTCGAGGGGCGGCAGCTCGGCTACCTGGGGGAGGTGCATCCGACTGTCGCGACGTACCTGAAGGTGGAAGGGCGGCTCGTCGCGTTCGAGATCGACGTCGAACCTGTGCTCGCGACCGCGCGCATACCTCACGCCCAACCGCTTCCGCGGTTTCCCGCCGTGGAGCGTGACCTTGCGGTGGTGGTCGAAGAGCATGTGGCCGCCGCTTCGCTGCTGGCGGCGATCAACGAGTCCGGGGGCGATCTCCTCGAGAACGCGCGCGCCTTCGACGAATACCATGGCTCGCAAGTTCAGGACGGGCACAAGAGCATCGCCTTCACCTTGACTTTCCGAAGCCCCGAGCGCACCCTGACGGACGCCGAAGTGGACAAAGTGATGACTGAGATCAGATCAGCGTTGGAAAAGCGCCATCAGGCAAGGTTCCGTACATGAGCGGGCCCCAAATCTCGAACCTGCCTCGCGTCAATTCGAGAGTGTTCGTGAAGTGACCTGGATCGACCTCGTATCGATCGTGGTGATCATCTTCTACGGAGTGGGCGGGTTCTTCTCCGGCGTCGTTCGGCGCTTGATCGGATTCATCGCCCTATACCTCGCCGTGCTGGCCGCCACCAACATGGGCCTCCAGGCCGGCGGGATCCTGCAGCAGACGTCCAACTTCGAGACTTCGGACGGCCGGATCTACGGGTTTTTCGGAATCGTGATCGCGGTGCTCGCGATCGTCGAAGGCGCGACTCAGCTCGCCCACAGCCAGATTCAGATCCCGGCGCTGGCCCTGAACCGCTCCTTGGGGGTCATCGTCGGTGCGATCACGGGGGTCTTCGTGGTAGTGGTTTGCGTCTATGAGCTCGGCGCGGCGGGCAACCCGTTCGGCGGCTCGACGCTCGACCCGCTGCAGCAGAAGATCCGCGATGGCTACAACGGGTCGCACGTCATCGTTCCGCTGGTCAAAGCGATCCAGAGGCCGATCATCGGCATCTTCGAGCCGGCGCTTCCGACCGATCCGCAGATCTACTTCGGTCCCGGCCCAGTCAGTCCATAGACTCCGGTGACCTCGCAGCTGTTTGAACGCCTGCGCGAGCGGGCGGTCCAGATCCATATCGCCGAGCATCTTCAGGCGCGGCTCGAGCGCGGGGAAAAGCTGCGGGTCAAGCTCGGCCTCGACCCGACCGCCCCCGACCTGCACGTGGGCCACCTTGTGCTTTTCGACGTGCTGCGCCTCTTTCAGGACGAAGGTCACACGGTGGTGGTGATCATCGGCGACTACACAGCGCAGATCGGAGACCCCAGCGGGCGCTCGGAGACCCGGCCAGTGCTCACGGCGGAGCAGGTGACGGCCAATGCCGAGACGTATTTCGACCAGATCGAACTTGTGCTCTATCGCAGGCAGATGGAGGTGCGCAACAACTCCGAATGGCTGGCGCCGATGACCGCCGCCGACATCCTTCGGCTCCTGGGAAAGGCCACCCTGCAGCAGGTCCTGCAGCGCGAGGACTTTGCTGAGCGCATCAAGGCGGGCGCGCCCATCGGTGCACACGAGATCCTCTACCCCTTCAACCAGGCCTACGACTCGGTGGCAGTGGAGGCCGACCTCGAGGTGGGCGGCACCGACCAACTTTTCAACCTGCTTTTCGGCCGCGAGATCCAGAAGGCGTACGGGCAGAAGCCGCAGGACATCGCGGTCTTCCCGTTGCTCGAGGGCACCGACGGGGTGCAGAAGATGAGCAAGTCCCTCGGCAACTACATCGGGATCAACGAGGCGCCCGAAGAGATCTACGGCAAGACGATGTCGATCCCCGACCAGCTGATTGAGAAGTACCTGCGCCTCATCTCAGGATTGACACCGGCGGAGGTCGAGGCGATTTTGAACTCGAAGCCACGCGACGCGAAAGCTGCGCTGGCTCGCCAGCTCGTCGGGCGGCTGCACGGCGAAGCTGCGGCGATACAGGCCGAAGCAGACTTCGACCGCAAGTTCCGCCAGCGTCTGGCTCCAGACAAAATGCCGGAAATCACGCCGAATAACCCCGAGGATCTAACCCAGACGATTGTCGACGCGGGGTTGGCCCGCAGCCGCTCGGAGGCCAATCGACTAATTCAACAGGGTGGTGTTTCTGTCAAAGGGACAAGGGTGTCTGGCCTTCCCTTCCAGCTTCAGGACGGCGACGTACTTCAGGTCGGGAAAAGAAACTTCGTTCGAATACGCCTGAAGTAGAATGGACGAAAGCATGTTCGGAGGGCTCCAGTAGGTGTCCGGCCATTCGAAATGGGCGGGCATCAAGCACAAAAAGGCCATCGTCGACGCCAAGCGCGGCCAGGCGTTCACGCGCGCCAGCCGTGAGATCACCATCGCCGCGAAGGAAGGTGGCGGCAACAACGACGGCAACTTTCGCTTGCGCCTGGCGATGCAGAAGGCACGCGAGATCAACATGCCCACCGACAAGATCCAGAACGCGATCAAGCGGGGGACGGGGGAGCTCGCCGGCGAGAGGCTTGAAGAGGTGCGTTACGAGGGCTACGGCCCCGCGGGAGTCGCTGTCATGGTCGATGCGGTCACCGACAGCCGCAATCGCACTGGCGCATCCATCAGGCACCGCTTCGCCAAGTTGGGTGGCAACCTCGGCGAGCCGAACTCCGTCGGCTGGATGTTCGAGCGGAAGGGCGTCATCTCCGCGAACGCGGGCAAGCAAGATCCCGACGATGTCGGGCTCGCGGCGATCGAGGCCGGCGCCGACGACGTTCAGGTGGATGGCAAGTCGGTGGAGATCTCGACGCCGCCCAACGACTTCGAGAAGGTGAAGGCGGCGGTGGAAAAGCTCGGCGTGACGATCGACAACGCCGAGATCACGATGCAGCCGAAGCAGACCGTGGCGGTCGAGGAAGACAAAGCCGCGGCGGTGCTGAGGCTGATGGAGTCACTGGAAGAGGACGACGACGTCCAGCAGGTCTACGCCAACTTCGACATCCCAACTGACGTCTTAGAACGCGTCTCAGCACAGGTATGAATGAAGTTAGTTGAGAGGTCGCCAGTAGGCCGGATCTACTCCGGCCGTCACCCAGCGTCCATTTCCATGCACCTGCCAATCGTCGCCTGGAGATCCCGCGGTGAGGACGCAGTCCTCACCGCGAAATACAGGTGTAGAACCTTGTTGGACAAATGCCGAGCACTGGCAACGGGTTAATCCTCGGTATCGATCCCGGGCTCGCCAGCACCGGCTTCGCGCTGCTCTCTGAGCCGAATCTCGTCCTTTCCTGCAGCACTGTCGTCACACGACCCGGGCGCGACGGCGAACGGCTGCTCATCATCACGCGCCATCTCCGCGAGCTGCTCGACGCCAACCCGCCGGCGGAGGCATCGCTCGAAGAGCTGTTCATGGGACGCAACGCCACCAGCGCGGTCGCCGTGGCCCAGGCGCGCGGCGCGATCCTCGCGGTGCTCGAGGAGCGCGGCGTTCCCGTCTTCGAGTACAAGCCGAGCCAGGTCAAAGTCATCCTCACCGGCTATGGGAACGCCGACAAGGCGCAGATCGCGCGCATGCTCGCCGCGCAGGTGAAAATCCCAGAGGGGCGACTCGACGAGCACGCGCGTGACGCGATCGCCATCGCGATCTGCCACGCGCGAAGCCGGCGCTTCACGAGGGCGGCCGCACCGCCGGGCGCGCGCAGCGCGCAATTCCAGTGATCGCCCATCTCACGGGCGTGGTGCGACGCGCGGGCGCCGACTTCGTGGTGGTCGACGTCGGCGGGGTCGGCTACATGGTCAGCGTCTCCACGTCCACGCGACAGCTGTTGCCACCCCCAGGCGGAGAGATAGAGCTGGACATCCACACGCACGTGAGAGAGGACCAGCTCGCCCTCTACGGGTTCGCCTCGGCCGGCGAGCTGGACATGTTCGAAATGCTGATCCAGGTCGATGGAGTCGGCCCGAAGGTCGGGCTCAACATCCTGGGCGCTGCCAGCCTTGAGGTCCTGAAACGGGCGATCGTGAGCGAAGACGCCGCGCCGATCCGGCGCGCGAGCGGCGTGGGCCAGCGCACCGCCGCCAAGGTGATCATCGAGCTCAAACCGCGGCTCGACGCGGTCGCGGAGCTAGAGGCCGCGCCGCGCGCAATCGCCCTCGCGGGCGACGGCGTGGTGCCGAAGGCCGTCGAGTCGGCGCTGCGCAACCTCGGCTTCTCGTCGCAGGAGGCGCGCGTCGGAATCGAATCGGTCGACTGGAAATCGACACCCAACACGCAACAGGCGTTGGCTGTTGCCCTCAAAGCGCTGGGTCGCAAATGAGCGAGCCGATCCTCGACGCGCGCGCAGACGACGACCAGTTCGACCTGACGCTGCGCCCGCGGCTGCTCACCGAGTACGTGGGACAGCAGCAGGTGCGCGAGAACCTCGGCATCCTTCTCGAGGCGGCGCGCCGGCGTGGCGAGCCGGTCGAACACGTGCTCCTGTGCGGTCCACCTGGACTCGGCAAGACCACCCTCGCGCACATCATCGCCAACGAGCTCGGCGTGGCCATCAAGGTCAGCTCCGGGCCGGCGATCGACCACCAGGGCGCGCTCGGCT
>DATFVI010000199.1:0-7466 GCA_035260405.1 Candidatus Dormiibacterota bacterium | reverse complement strand
AGGTCGCGGCGCAGCTTGAGAATTAGCTTCTGGACTCGAGCCTCGACCTGATGCGAGCAGGACCGAGGTCGTCGCGAGCGGGGCTCTAAGGCGGCGTACCCGCCCTGCTCGAATCTATCCAGCATCCTGTAGATCCAGCCGCGGGAGACCTTGTGGGTCCGAGCCAGCTCGGTGGGGCTTCGATGCTCTAGGACGATGGCCTCGACGATGTAGCGGCCCCGGTTGGACATGTACCGCCTCCGAGATTGGTGGTGTCCACTATGTCTTGCGACATCTGTCCACTATGTGGTGAAACCACACACCTGCGCGAGCACCAATGTTTTGTAGAACTTCGGCTGAAAGACGACAAAAGGCCTTCGGCTGATGCGTTACACACTTTCGGTTGATGCGTCACAGCTACTTCGGCTGATTTGTCACCCTCCTGCGCATGAGCGTGATGAGCTTGGCAGCGCAAAGGTACAAGGCGGTCGTCGCGCTGACAATGCGAAACTAGACGGCATGGAACGCTCATATGCAGCGGAAAATGCGCGAGAGCTCGAACGCCTGAGGGCGCTGGTTTCAACGCTGAGCGACCAAGACCTCGGCTCGATGGTCAACGAAAACTGGACCGTCGCTGGCGTGCTGGGCCACATGGCATTCTGGGATGGCCGCGCGCTGTTCCTCGCTGGAAAGCTGCAGCGCGACGGGGCCTTCACGCCATCCGATACCGAGCCGGAGAGCGTGGACTGGATCAACGATTCCACCCGCCCGCTCATCCACGCCATCCCCCCGCGCCAGGCGGCCGAGGTTGCCTTGCGCATCGCCGAGGAAACGGACGAGCTCATCGCGTCCCTCTCCCCCGAGCTCGTTGTGACGATCGACGCCAACAGCCCACTGAATCCGGTGCGCGCCCACCATCGCGGTGAGCACCTGGACGAGATCGAGGCCGCCCTTGCCGGTAGGGAAGTCACGGACGGGTCAGGAAAAACAGTCCGGTAATCACGCCGGCGTCGAACAACCAGTGAGCCACCATCGCCGCGGCCAGAGTCCAAGATGCGACCTAGAATCGCCCCACACAAAACATGAGTTCACACACGGCGAAGCCGGAGGTTCCAGCCGAGATGGAGGCGCTGGTGCTTGCGTCATACGGCCCACCGCCTTTTCCACTCGGGGTGGAGACTCGCCCCGTGCCAAAGCCCGGCAAGGGCCAGGTGCTGATTCGAGTCACGGCGAGTCCGGTGAATCCATCTGACCTGCATTTCCTCGAGGGGCAGTACGCGTTTCGTAAGACCCTTCCGAGCGTTCCCGGCCTCGAAGGCTGTGGCCGGGTGGTAGCCGCAGGCGACGGATTGTTGGCCCGAAGACTCGCGGGCAAGCGGGTAGCGTTCGCGCCGGCCCCGCAGGCCGACGGCTCATGGGCTCAGTACGCGGTTGCGGACGCGATGCAATGTTTTCGATTGCCTCACCGCATCAGCGATGAGCTGGGGGCGATGGCTCTTGTCAACCCGCTGGCCGCGATCGGCCTCCTGGAGCGCGTGAAGGCGCTGCACGCGGCATCGTTCGTCAGCACTGCGGCGGCGAGCGCCCTCGGGCAGATGCTGTTGCGGCTTGGGCGAAGCCGAGGCCTCGACGTGATCAATGTTGTGCGAAGACCGGAGCAGGTCGACCTGCTCACCCGACAGGGAGCCACGCACGTTCTGAGTACTGCGGATCGCGACTTTCAAAACCAACTGGACGAAGTCTGCCGTCGTTTGCATTGTCGTGTGGCTCTCGACGCGATCGGGGGCGACGTGACGGCGCAGCTGCTTGCTGCCCTGCTTCCCGGCGGGCGAGCCATCGTATACGGAGGCCTGGCGCGCGATCCGATGATGCTCCCGCAGCATGACATCGTGTTCGGCAACAAATCCGTCGAGGGTTTCTACGTCCCAACGTGGCTGGCCACGAAGTCGCTACCGCAGCTGGTCTTGCTCGAGCGACGCGTCCCACGGCTCCTGGATCGCGAGCTCGGCACTGACGTGCGTGCCCGAGTGACTTTGCGGGATGCCCCGCGGGCAATCGAGGATTACCGGCAGGCGATGACGGGCGGCAAGGTCCTGATCAACCCCCAGACGGCCCACAAGGCGCCGTCGGCGACGGCCTAGTAACAGTCGAGGCGACTAGGGCGCCTGCGGCAGCTTGACCGCGCCCCGGCGGACCACTGGGGCGGAGGGGGGCGGTACAACCGGCCCGATGTCACCATCGGGCGCCTCATCGAGGTCCACGATCACCGGCGCATGGTCGCTCGGCCCGCTGCCCTTGCGTGCCTGGCGGTCAACCCAGGCCGCCCGCACCCGCGCCGCCACGGCGTCGCTGGCCAGTACCAGGTCGATCCTCATGCCCAGGTCCTGGTGGAACATGCCCGCGCGGTAGTCCCAATAGGTGAACACGCGCGAAACCGGCCAGCGCTCGCGAACCACGTCGTGCAGGCCGTGCCCGGCCAGCTCGGCCAGCGCCGTCCGCTCGGGCGCCGTGACATGGGTCTGGCCGCGGTAGGCGTCAGGATCGAAGACGTCGGCGTCGGTAGGCGCGATATTCATGTCCCCGCAGACCATCCGCGCCGCGGGGCCGGCTTGAAGCAAGCGGTCGAGGGCGGCCAGCCAGGCCAGCTTGTAGTGGTAGTGCTCGGAGTCCGGGACGCGGCCGTTGGGCACGTAAACCGAGTGCACCCGGACCCCGCCGCACGTGGCCGCGATCGCACGTGCCTCCTGATGTGGGAAGCCAGGGCCACCTGGAAGTCCAACTTCGACGTCATCCAGGCCGGCTCGGGACAGGATCGCCACCCCATTCCACTGAGCCTCGCCGTGGTGTGCGATCTCGTACCCGCGGCCGCTCAGGGCGGCGCCCAGCTCGTCCATGAACGCGTGGTCGGTGAGCTTGGTCTCCTGGAGGCAGACAACGTCCGGTCGCCGGTCGTCGAGCCAGGGCAGCAGGCGCGGTATCCGCTGCTTCACCGAGTTGACGTTCCAGGTCGCCACGCGCAACTTCGCCATGATGGCCCAAGCACGCATCGCACCATGCCTGGGCGACGGACTGGGTCGTCATGCGCGACGATCCAACACATCCATTATCCGCGTGGCGAGGGGCTTGCCACAAGGCCCTGCCGCCGTGCGAAACTGCGCTCTCGCAGCCCCAATTCCCGCGCCTGAGACCAAGGAGGTGTGGCCTCGCCCAACGACCGCCATCCCCTGGCCGACTACTACTTCGTGCTCGGCGTCCCGCCCGATGCGACGGAGACAGAGTTGCACACCGCCTGGCGGCGGCAGCTCAAGTATTGGCACCCTGACCGCGGCAACCATCCGGACGCCCTCGAGCACGCCAAGTTGATCAACCTGGCCCACGACGTTCTGACCAACAGCACGAAGCGTGCGGCATACGACCGACAGCGGGCAGCCGTTGGCTGGCGCCCGTCCGCGTCCGCTCCGTCATACAGCCGCCCGGTCCAATGGAAGACGGTCAGCCGCGAAGGCCCGCCTCGCGCGCCGAAGGGATTCGACCGGCACGGTTTCGTCGCGCGCCTGGAGGAGATGATGAACCGTGGCCGGCTGATGATCGAGAAGCGCAAAGACCTCGCGTCGGCATCGAAATGGGAGTCGCAGACTCAGGCCTTGCTGCGGGATGAGCTGGGCAACCATGCGTATACGAAGCGTTTCGAGGTGGCCCTACGCCAGCCTCGGCCAGAAGGTCTGGTGGCCGCGTACGGGGTGCTGTGGGCTGCGTATGAGGATGCGCTGAAGGGCGATCTCAAGCCGGGGGCGAAGGAAAAGCATCCGTCCTGACGTGGTTTCCCAAACGACCGACGGATGGAGGAAGTTGCAAAGAGAGGCTGCTGTTCACTGGTCGGGTACCAGAGGGGGACCGACGTTTTCGACCCCGAGTTTTCGCTCCGCGGCAGCCCTTGTCTCCGAATCAGGCGCCATGAACATCGCCTCAATCCCTCCCGGCGAGCAGACCGTCAGCATGCGGCCATCTCCGTCGCCACTGTGCCGGAAGGTGTGGACGGTCCCGCCGGGGATGTAGACGAACGCTCCTGTCGAAGCCTTGACCCGTCGCTCACCCACCTGGAACGTGTACTCCCCCTCCAGCACGTAAAAAGCTTCATCGAAGAGGTGCTTGTGGAGCAGCGGTCCACCGGCATCGCCGGCCGGTCTGAGGCTCTCGTAAATGGTCAACGTACCCGCGGTGTCTTCGGCGCCTACTTTTATCTTCCCGTGACCGCCGGTAGGAGACCGAATCGCGGTTCCACCACCGGCGTCGAGGATAAGGAGGCTCTTTCGGTCCATCGGTCCATGCTCCTCAGATCACCGCGTATGACAACTCTTTGGCCAGCTTAGCCGGAGGTGTGACATTCCCTGCTATGAGGTTGCTGCGGAAGGCGAGGTGGACCGCGGCCAGTGCCTAGTCGAGGTTGGCCGCCAGGTCCTGATAGCTGGGGACGAGCTCGAGCCACCGCGTCTCAACGTTGGCGCGCTCACGCCCGGCGAGGTAGGCGGCGAGATTTTCGGCGTGGATCTGCCACCCTGCCCCGTACGCGGCGATCGTGTCCAGGGGCATGCCCTGGACCGTGATGACCAGGATGGTCTGGCCGCCGTCAGCAGTCAGCGTTGCCTCAATGGCCTCATTGAACGGCGGCGCGCCGCGACCCTTTCGCCACGACTCGTCCGTCTCCCGGGTTGTCACCAGCAGCCGGCGCGGGGGCTCGCACGCTTCCACGCGCCCAGTACCGTCCCAACCTTCCGACTCGAGGTGTAGATGGAACTCTCCGCCGGGGCGGAGGTCGCCTTCTACCTCGCCGTACCACCGCGCCAGTCGGCCCGGATCGGCAATTGCCGACCACAGGTCGTCGATATCCGTGTCGTAGCGGTTTTCAATCCGCACGGCGCCCTTGCCATCTGCTGATCGCAGGCTGCCCAGGATGGGTGTGCCGCCGCGTCCAGTGCCAGTCATCTCATTCTCCTTCGTTCGCGTTTTCCTCTAGCCACCTCGGTGCGCAAGGCGTCCAGCCTCTGCTCCCACAAAGCCCGGTAGCGGCCTAGCCATTCATCGACCTCGGCTAACGGCTCGGGGCGAAGAACGTAGATGCGCCGCTGTGCCTCCTGGCGAACCTCGACCAGCCCCGCCTCCCGCAGCACCCGGAGATGGCGCGATACCCCCGGGCGAGCAATCGGCAGCAGCGCGGCGAGCTCACCCGCGCTCGCCGGGCCGCGGGTCAAGGTCTCCAGCATCGTCCGCCGGCTCTCGTCCGCCAGCGCTCGCAGCGCAGCTTCCATGGAGTCAATGTACCAAAGTTGGTACGTAACCGGCAAGGTACATGAGGATCAGGTGACGTGTTTGATTGCGGGTCAAACTCCACGCCGGTGACCTACGTCGCTTTTCTTAGGGGCGTGAACGTCGGGGGCAAAGGCATCGTCTCGATGGCGGCCATCAAGGAGACTCTCGTCGCCCTCGGCCTGTCGGATGTGCGGACCTACATCAACTCGGGCAACGTCATCTTCTCGACCCGACCATCGGACGCTAGGCGGCTCACGGCCCGGATCGAGAGGGCACTCGAGCAGGACACGGGCATGGCGATCAAGGTGCTCGTCATGGACCACAAGACCCTGAAGAAAATCGTCGAAGCGATTCCGCGCAATTGGGTTGACGACAAAACGATGCGGACCTATGTCCTGTTGCTGTGGAAGGAGCTCGACGATCGCGCGATCCTCGACCGTCTCCCGGCCAAGCCCGGCGTCGATGAGCTGATGTACACGCCTGGGGCTGTCGTCTGGCGCGTCGATCGCGAGAACGTCGGCAGGAGCCAGATGACCAGAATCGTCGGCACTGACCTGTACAAGAAGATCACCGTCCGCAGCGCGAACACGATGCGAAAGCTGAACGAGCTTACGGCGACACCTACACGGCCGCCTACAGCTTGAACCTCCGCGCAAGAATGAAGGGCCGGCGTCGCCTTGAGCGGGTGAGACAATGAAGTCAGGGAGCGCGAGATCCGAGGAGAGCCCTGGAGTCGGACAGCAGAGGGAAACGTGATGTGATCTCCCGCTGGCCGTTGTATGCGTCATTCGCCGTGCTCGGATGCCAATGCTTGGCGTACATCTCTGCCGGCTCCATCGAGTTAGGACAGCGCAACGCCATGGTGGGCGTCGACTCGACCGAAGCCGCGGAGCAGATAGGTGTCGCGATTGAGCTCTATGCGATAGGAGCGCTCAACCTTCTCGCGGCCATCGCATTCCTACTCCGCGGATCGGGCTGGGGTTGGTGGCTGGTGCTCGGAATGCAAGTGGGGGTTTTCGTTTTGGCAGTGGTCGAAGGAGTGCGCGCAGACCTGGGCTGGTTTTTCGTCAGCCCTCTCCCGCTGTTGACGTTGTTTCTGCTGCTCGCGTTCCGAATGGCGCAGGCCAGGCTGAACGCGCCCGTTGAAGGAATGGAGGCTGCGTGAGGTGGTTCATCTGTTCACCGCGATGAAGATCGCGATCACGAAGGCGACCGCGATGAGGAGCAGACCACACCCCGTACGTTGCCGCCCACCCGAGAGTCCGGTAAGAGGTCCGGCAAGAAGATTGCCCATAGGCCACATCAGAGATGTCCCAACAAGAGGTCGCCGACAGATGTCCTGATGAGCACGTCGCTGACCTTAAGCTTCGGACCCTCCGGATTTGACGTCTTCGGTTGACATGTTCCGAGCCAATCTTCTGATCCCAGCGGTCGGGGTTCGATTCCGTGTCTGCGCGAGCACCATTGTCATTCCAGGACATGGCCCCTGATCTTTATCCCGAAATCGAGCCGTACGAGAGTGGTCTGCTGGATGTCGGGGACGGCAACCTCGTCTACTGGGAAACGTGCGGCAACCCGTCCGGTAAACCGGCGGTCGTCGTGCATGGCGGTCCCGGCTCTGGATGTACGCCCGACTTCCGAAGATTCTTCGACCCGCGCGAGTACAGGGTGGTGCTGTTCGACCAGCGCAACTGCGGACGAAGCCGCCCTCACGCCGGCGAGCCCACCACAGACCTTTCAAACAACACAACTCACCATCTGCTGGGCGACATGGAGCTGCTGCGACAGCAACTGAACATCGAGTGGTGGCTGGTGCTCGGCGGCTCGTGGGGCAGCACGCTGAGCCTGGCTTACGCCGAGGCCCACCCCGAGCGGGTGACCGAGCTGATCTTGTTCGGCGTCACGACCGGGCGGCACAGCGAGATCGATTGGACCTTCCGGGGCGGGTTGGCCGCGTTCTTCCCAGAGCAGTGGGACCGCTTGGTCGACGCCGCGCCACCCGCCTACCGCGGCGGCGACATCGTCGATGCGTATCACCGCTGGCTCAACGACCCGGATCCGGACGCCCGGCGGCGCGCGGCTGAAGAATGGTGCACCTGGGAGTCGGCCACGCCGGATTGGCCACCGAAAACTGGACTTGCCGAGCGTTTCAAGGATCCTACTTACGCTCTCGCGTTTTC
>DATFVI010000198.1:0-4736 GCA_035260405.1 Candidatus Dormiibacterota bacterium | reverse complement strand
GTGAAATCGGAGACGCGCGCCGCCTGCTGCATGTTGTGGGTCACGATGACGATCGTGTACTCGCGCGCCAGCTGGACCATCAGGTCTTCGATCTTCAGCGTGGCGATGGGATCGAGAGCTGAGCAAGGCTCGTCCATGAGGATCACCTCCGGGCTCACCGCCAGGCAGCGCGCGATCACGAGCCGCTGTTGCTGGCCTCCGGAAAGTGATGTAGCGGATTCGTCGAGGCGGTCCGAGACCTCATCCCACAGGGCGGCGCTCTCGAGGCTGCGCCGGACGATGTCGTTGATGCGCGATTTGCTAAAGCCAAGCAGTCGTGGACCGAAAGCGACGTTGTCCTGAATGGACATCGGAAAGGGGCTGGGACGCTGGAAGACCATGCCTACCTTCTGGCGCAGGTCGAGGAGCCTGGTGGTACGGATGATGTCCATCCCGTCGTACATCACCGTGCCCGCCGCGCGCGCCCCAGGGACCAGGTCGTACATCCGGTTGAACACCCGCAAAAGGGTGGTCTTGCCGCACCCGGAAGGCCCGATGATGGCCGTGATCCTGCGCTCGGGGATCTCGAACGTGATGTCCTTGAGCGCGCGGTTCTTGCCATAGAAGAAGGAAAGAGAGTCGACCTTCAGCTTCGTCTGAGCAGATCCAGGCATCGCTCGAAGCTCCGGCCTCCCTAATTGCGCCAGAGGCTGAATGATCGGTCTAGCGTCCGCCAACCCGATGCCTACGATACGGGGTCCGTGGTTAACGCCGGTTTATGGGCTGGTTAAGGCTTCCGTTGGGATCGCGATCGTGAACACCTGCCCGCCGTCCCGGGCCGTTTCGGTCCAGATCCGGCCTCCCAGGACCTGCACCAGGTGCTTGGTGATGGCCAGACCCAGACCAAAGCCGCCGGACTCGCGCGGGCGCGCCCGGTCGACCTTGTAGAAGCGTTCGAAGACCCGGCTCCAATGCTCGGGGGAGATCCCGGGACCGCGGTCCCGGACGCTGAGCCGCACCTCGTCGCCGGCGACCTGGGCGCTCACATCGATGGCCGAGCCGGGCGGCGAGAACTTGGCGGCGTTGTCGAGCAGGTTGTCGAGGGCCTGGACGAGCTTCGGCCGGTCGCTGGTCACGGCCAGGGAAACGGGTATATCGGTGTTCACGGGCCGGTCGATGCCCAGCCTGGTCACGCTCTCCTGGACCAGCTCAGCGAGGTCGAACTGCGACGTCTCCACGGCCATCGTCCGAGCCTCGATGTCGCCCAGCTGGCGCAGGTTGTCGATGATCTTGCTCAGGAGGTCAGCCTCCTTGACCAACCGTTCGGCAAACCTGTGCCGGTCCTTGGGCGAAGGGTCGCTCAGCAAGCTCTCGGCGGTGAGGCGCAGCGAGGTGATCGGCGTCTTCAGCTCGTGGACCAGGTTCGCGACGAACTCCTGCCGCACCGTGGCCAGGCGCCGGAGCTCGGTCACGTCTGTGAGGAACATCAGGGTCTCCCCCGCCCGAAGGCTGGGCTCCAGCCTGACCATGACCGTGCGCCGGTGGTGGACGAGGTGCGCCTCGGCCTCGTTTTCGGTGCCGCTGAGGACGTCGAGCAAGCTGGCCTCGAGAGTCACCTCCACGAGGCTCGCGGGCAATCGGTCCAGCTCGATCTCGAACAGCTCGCGCGCGGCCCGGTTGGCGGTCACGACGCGACCTTCTTCATCGAGCAACAGGGCCATGACCGGCGCGTTTTCGAGAAGCGCGGCGAACGGGTCGCGCTGCGCGATGCGCCTTTCCGGTTGCTCATCGTTGCGGCCCCGGTCCCAGATCACGGCCGGAGTATATGAGCGGTTCGATCGCGTTAGCGCTTAAGCACGAGTTAACCCCCGCTTAAACGGTGCTGCGTAGTTTGGAGACGTAAACATCGTTCATTCGTGGAGGAGGGTTTGATGTTGGTAGGCAGACAAATCGGGCGGGCGCTCCTGGCGGGCATTACGGCCGCCATGGTCGCCGCGGCTTGCGGCAGCAACGACACCGGCACGGCATCCCCCAACCCGGTCGATGTCGGCAGCGGATCGCTGACGGGAGCCGGGGCGACGTTCCCAGCGCCGTTCTATCAGAAGGCCTTCTTCGACTACAACGCGAAGTACCCGAATGTGACGGTGAACTACCAATCCGTCGGCTCGGGCGCGGGCATCTCGCAGTTCCAGAAGGGCACCGTGGACTTCGGCGCTAGCGACGTGCCGATGGGCGACGCTGACATCGCCAAGGTCACTGGCGGCGCCGCCGCATTGACCCAGATTCCGACGACCCTTGGCGTCATCTCCATCGCCTACAACCTGTCAGGCGTCACCAAGCTTCAGCTCGACGGTCCGACGCTCGCCAACATCTTCCTGGGCCACATCACAAAGTGGAACGACGCGGCAATCACCGCCCAGAACTCGGGCGTGACCCTGCCCAGCAGCGCCATCCAGGTCGTCCACCGTTCTGACAGCAGCGGCACCTCGTACCACTTCACGGACTACCTCGGCAAGGTGTCGAGCGAGTGGAAGTCCAACGTCGGCGTCGCCAAGGCGGTCAAGTGGCCGGCGGGCGTCGGCGCCAGCGGCAACCAGGGCGTTGCGCAACAGGTCACATCCACGGCAGGCGCGCTCGGCTACGTAGAGCTCGCTTACGTGGTGCAGACAGGTATGAGCCAGGCATACATCAAGAACGCGGCCGGCAACTACTTGCAGGCCAGCGTGGCCGGAGCCACCGCCGCCGCCGCGCAGAACACCAGCGTGGGCCCCACCAACTTCTCGATCACCAATGAGCCCGGCAACGACTCATACCCGATCGCCGGATTCAGCTGGGTGATCCTTCCAACCTCGGTCACAGATGCCGCCAAGGGCCGGGCGCTTGTGTACCTGTTCAAGTGGCTGGTCACCGACGGCCAGGCCGATGGAACCTCGTTGCAGTATGCGGCTCTTCCGAAGCCGGTCCAGACCCTAGCCCTTACCAACCTGAAGGCCATCCAGGCCGCAGGGAAGGCCGTCCTGATCTAAGACAGCGGTTTTCGTGCGGGGACGCCGGGCCGGCGAGGATATTGCGCCGGGCCCGGCCGGACTTTGTCGATGACGACCACGGTCCCCGTCGCGCGCGCCTCGGACGGCGCCGCCAGAACCTCCGACAGCTTGCCGCCGAGCACATCGATCGCAGCGGCCGCGGCGGCGGGATCCTCGTCTGTGGTCTTTTGCGCCAGCAAGCGCCCTCCCACGCGCACCAGCGGCAAGCAAAGTTCGACCAGTACAGGCAGAGGCGCCAGCGCACGGGCGACCGCGACGTCGAATTTCTCCCGGAGCGCCGGATCGTGGCCTGCCTCCTCCGCGCGCCGGGCCACGACCTCGACGTTCTCGAGCCGGAGCGTGGCGCACGCGTGCACCAAGAAGGCGGCCTTCGCCTGATCGGCTTCGATCAGGGTCACCTCGAGCTCGGGCCGAACGATCTTGAGCGCGATGCCCGGCAGGCCGGCGCCCGAGCCGACGTCAACCAGGTTGCGTGCTGCGCCGAGATGCTCAAGGAGAACCAGGCTGTCGTCGATGAGCGCGCGATCCGGCTTGGCCATCAACCCCGGCCAGGCGGATATGAGTCGCGCGAACTGATCCAGCTTAGAATCTTGCATTGAGATGCCCATCTACGAGTATCGGTGCGAGAGCTGCTCGGGGAAGTTCGAAGTCCTGACGAGATTCGCCGAAAGGGACATCAGCCAGATCTGCCCCTCGTGCGAGTCGACCAAGACCAGGGTGCTCGTCTCGAGCTTCGCGGTCGCGGGCGGCAGCGAATCGTCGCTCGATTTCGGGAGCGAGCAGACCAGCGCCGGAGGCTGCTGCGGCGGGGGATGCGGCTCCTGCGGCTCGTCGCCGAACTAGCGAACTAATCTTGCTTTTCCCGGTCACATACCGGGTCAACGCCGCCGGCCACATGGAGGTGGGCGGTTGTGACCTGGTCGAGCTTGCGCGCGAGCACGGCACACCTCTTTATGTGTACGACGAGGCCACCGTGCGTCAGCGCTCTACCGAATACGTGGCCGCGATGGGCTCGGCCGGCCGCGTGCTCTACTCGGCCAAGGCGTTCGCGTCGCCGCGATTCCTGCGCATTGTGGCAGAGGAAGGCCTCGGGCTCGACGTGGTGTCGGCCGGTGAGCTGTACCTGGCGCTCAAAGCGGGGACGAAAGCCGACCGCATCCACTTCCTCGGCAACAACAAGAGCCTCGAAGACCTGCAAGCCGCGTACGACGCCGGGGCCACGATCGTCATCGACGGCTCGTACGAGTTCGAGCTGCTTCGCGGCATCGTGCCGGAGGGCAAGCGAACGCCGGTCATGCTGCGCATCTCACCCGGGGTCAAGCCGGATACACACGCCCACATCTCGACCGGTCAGCTCGATTCCAAGTTCGGTTTCTCGATCGAGTCGGGGGCGGCGTTCGATGCGATCGCCGAAGCGCTGCGGCATCCGCGCCTCGAGGTCGTCGGGCTGCACTCGCACATCGGGTCGCAGATCCTGGCACTGGGGGCTTACGAGCAGGCGATGGAGATCATGCTCGACCTGCTTGTCCGCCTTCGCAACGAGCTGAAATTCGAGCCGCGCATGCTCGGCGCGGGTGGCGGGCTAGGGATCGCCTATACGCACAACGACGACCCCCCGACGCCTCGTCACTTCGTCGAGATCGTCCGTCACGCCCTCGAGACGGGATGTGTGCTCAGGGATCTCCCGGTGCCAGAGCTGGTGGTCGAGCC
>DATFVI010000197.1:0-8486 GCA_035260405.1 Candidatus Dormiibacterota bacterium | reverse complement strand
GGGGCCACGAGGCGGATCGCGTCGATCTCGGTCGGCGCCGCGAACGCGCAGAGGTCGGCTTTGCAGCCCGGCTCGAGGCCGTAGCCTTCAAGGCCGAGGGCGGCGGCAGGGTTGACCGTGATCATGTCGATCAGGGTGCGGAGCTCGTTGTGCCCGGACATCTGGCCGTAATGCGCGAGCACGAAAGCAGCCTGGAGCGGATCGCCATACCCGAGCGGGTACCAGGGATCCATCACGGAGTCGTGGCCGATGCAGACGTTCACCCCGGCGGTAAGCAGCTCCTTCACGCGCGTGTGGCCGCGCCGGATCGGATAGCTGTCGAAGCGACCCTGCAGCGTCGAGTTGTCCAGGGGATTGGTGACCATGTGCATCTGCGCCCGCTTCAAGTTGTTGATCAGCCGGTACGCGTAGGCGTTGTTGTAGGAGTGCATCGCAGTCGTGTGGCTGGCCGTGACGCGGCCACCCATGCCAAGCCGGATGGTCTCCGCGGCCATCACCTCGACAAAGCGCGAGTGGTCGTCATCGGTCTCATCGCAGTGGACATCGACCCGCAGCCCCTTGTCCGCGGCGAGGGACATGGCGAACTTGACCGAACGCTCGCCGTACTCGCGAGTCAGCTCGAAGTGCGGGATCGCGCCGACGACGTCGACTCCCATGGCGACCGCGCGCCGCATCAGGTCCTCGCCGCCGTCGAACGACATGATGCCCTGCTGCGGAAAGGCGACCAGCTGAAGCACCATCTGGTCGCCTATCTCCTCGCGCAGCTCGATCAGGGCGCGGACCGCTGTCAGCTCCGGGTCGCAGACGTCCACGTGGCTGCGCACGAACTGGACTCCGTTGGCCAGCTGCCAGCGAAGCACGGTGCGCACCCGGTGCTTGACGTCGTCGACGGTCAGGCCCTTGACCCGTTCCGCCCAGATCGCGATGCCCTCGAACAGCGATCCGGTCACGTTGTCGCGAGGCTCGCCCACCGTGAGCACCGCATCGAGGTGGATGTGAGGCTCGACAAGAGCCGGCGTGACCAGCGCCCCGCCGAGGTCGATGACCTGCCGCGCCTCACCCTCCGGCGCCGCGATCCGGCCCTCTCGAACGCCGATTTCGCGATTTTCCGACTGCCCCGGCAGGCGCGCGCCCTTGAGGAGCAAATCGAGCATTTACGCGAGGCTAGCAGAGACCTAAACTCTGCGGAACGGAGGCGGCCGGTTTCGAAAGGGGATAGCTCATGCAGACAGCCGATCAAGTAGGGAAGGACGTCCCGATTCGTGAAGGCGACTACGGGGAAAGGGTCGCCACCATCGAGCCGGGTGGGGTCGAGTACATAGCGGTGCGCGAGCGCCACGGCAAGCCGCTCGATCTTTTTTGGACCTGGCTTTCACCCAACCTGGAGTTCGCGACCATCTTCATCGGCGTCATCGCCGTGGCTTTCGAGGGACTGAACCTCTGGCAGGCGGCCACCGCCATCCTTCTCGGCACGGGACTCGGCTCGCTCAGCCACGCCGTGCTCTCTTCGTGGGGTCCCAAGTTCGGCGTCCCGATGATGATCGTGAGCCGCGGTCCATTCGGATTCCTGGGCAACATCCTGCCAGCGGCGCTGAACGGACTCACCGCCTCGTTTGGCTGGTTCATCGTCAACAGCGTCAGCGGCGCCTTTGCCATTCAGTCGCTTTTCCCGTCCTTCAACTTTCCGTTCTGGCTGGCATTCCTCGTGATCGTCGTGGCGCAGGTCTTGATCGCCACGTTGGGACACAACCTGATTCACGTGTTCGAGCGCCTGGTCGTGCCGCTGCTCGGCATCGTCTTCATCATCGCGTGCTTCTACATCTTCATCAACGGCGACTACGGGTACACACCCAAACCGGTGCCCGGCGGCTGGCTGCTCGCCTTTACGGCGGCGTTCGGCTACGCGGTCGGCTGGAATCCCTTTGCGGCGGACTACACGCGCTACCTGCCGCCCACAGTGAACCGCCGCATGGTCGGCTTCTGGGCCGGCTTCGGCGTCCTCCTGTCCTGCGTGGTCCTCGAGATGGCCGGGGCGGTGCTCGCAACCGTCGCCAAGACAGACTTCTTCAACGGCATTCCCACCGCTCAGCTTCAGAAGGCGATGCCGGATCCGGTCTACTACGCGGCGTTGTTGTGCATCGCCATAGGGGCGGTGGCCGCGAACGCCATCAACATCTACAGCGGGACGATGGCGCTGGTCTCGCTGGGCATCCGCGAGATGGGCATGACGCTTCGCCAGCGGCGGGCCGTGATCGCCGTCGTCGTCGGCGTGATCGGGTTCCTGGGCGGGGTCATCTTGCAGGCGCAGGTCGCGCCCGGAAGCAAGTACGAGAGCTTTCTGCTCTTGATCAGCTACTGGATCGCTCCATGGCTCGCGGTCGTGTTCGTGGACTACTGGCTGCGCGGTGGTGACTACGGTGACGAAAGCATGTTCTACAACACCGGGTACAACCGCTGGCAGGGAGTCGTGGCCATGGGCGTCGGGCTGGTGGTCTCCGTCTATTTCTTCGCCAACGTCTTCGGCCTGTACGTCGGTCCGGTACCAAACGCCAATCCCGCCTTCGGCGACATCACTTTCATCGTCGGCTTCCTTCTGAGCGGCGCCCTCTACTACGTGTTCAACCTGAACCTCCGCAAGGACACGGCCGCCAAGCGAGCCGCGATGGGCTCGCGCGCAGCCTGACGATTCAAGACAGGCGCCGCCGCCCTCCGGGGTGGCGGCGCCACCATTCTTCGACATGAGCGGCATCGCAACGGCGTGGCTGTCCACGAGCGACATCGTGAATCGCGTCAGCACGCACGAGCTCGATCCTCAAGCCGTGGTGCGGGCTCACCTCGATGCGATCGACCGCCTCGACTCGCGGGTGCACGCCTACATCTACGTGGACCGCAATGCGCACTCCAACGGAGGGCCGATGAGCGGAGTCACCCTCGCGGTTAAAGACAACCTGCCTGTCGCGGGCATGCCCTGGACCGATGGATGTGCGGTCTGGCGCGACCGCGTTTCCGATCAAGACACGGTCCCGGTGGCGCGAGCGCGGTCTGCCGGGGCGGCGGTGCTGGGAAAGACGAATTTGCCGGAGCTCGCGGCGGCCGTGGGGACGACCAACGCCATCTTTCCCGCCACGAACAACCCCTGGCGAGCCGGCATCACTCCCGGCGGCTCCAGCGGAGGCAGCGCCGCGGCCGTTTGCGCGGGGATGGCCACCGTCGGGATGGGCACCGACATGGGCGGATCGATACGCATCCCGGCTTCCTGCTGCGGGATCGTCGGTCTCCGCCCCTCGCCCGACCGCGTGCGATCCGAGATCAGCGACCCGGCCGGTCTGTCGGTGATCGCGCCGCTCGGTCGGACCGTTGCCGACGTGAAGCTGCTGTATTCGGTGATGGCGGAGCCTGCGCCCTACCTCCCGCCCATGACGAACCGCACGCGCATCGGGGTCGTGGACACGACCTCGCTTGGTATGGACGCCGCCTGCGCCGATGCTTGCCGCCGGGCGGCCGGCGCGTTGGAGATGTTGGGCCATCGGGTCGAACACATCGAATGGGAATCGGAGGCGGTCGCTACGGGCTATGGGGTCGTACGGCGGGCCAGCATGGCTTCATTTCCTGCCGACCCCCAGCTGTTCGCTCCCGGCATCCGCAAGCTCGTCG
The DNA here is from genome assembly GCA_035260405.1 of Candidatus Dormiibacterota bacterium. Lineage (GTDB taxonomy): Bacteria > Chloroflexota > Dormibacteria > Dormibacterales > Dormibacteraceae > Palsa-870. Next base: position 4,832 of record DATFVI010000197.1, on the reverse strand, counting down.
AGCAGGGTCGCGAACTGTCGGCGCTCGACTACTTCCAGGCGTTCGAAAGCGCTACCGCTGCCGCTTACGCCGTCGTGGTGAAGCCGCTGCTGGACAACTTCGACTTCCTGCTGACTCCGACGCTGGGCCTCGTCCCCATGCCAATCGAGGACGTGCCGCCTTTCCTCAGCGAGCCTTACGGGCGCTACATCCAGTTCGTGCTTCCGGTCAGCTTCGCGCACACGCCCGCGATCTCCCTCCCCGCCGGTCTGCACGACGGGCTGCCGGTGGGCGTGCAGCTCGTCACCAGGTCGGGCCAGGAGTGGCCGCTGATGGCGCTCGCGGAGCAGCTCGAGGCGATTCAGGGCTTCGGCTTTCAGAGGCCGCCCGGTTTCGACTGACAATGTGCACGTGATGAAAGTTCAGAAGGTCGAGATGTTCGTCGTTCCCATGGCCGCACCATCGGACACTTCCGGGCTTCAGCACCTGGCGGACACCGGAAAGATCAAGCCCGACACGCTCGTCGCGATCGCCGGCAAGACCGAAGGGACCGGGCAGCACGACGACTGGGGCCGCGTGTGGGCTGACGTGGCGCTAAGACAATGGACGTCGAAGTTCCTCGGGATACCCGCGGATGACGTGGCGAAGCAGGTCATCTTCGTACTCTCGGGCGGTTGTCCGGGAGTGATCACACCGCACATCGCGGTCGTGACGCGGGAGTGGGTCGAGGTCGCCGATGCGGGCTCGAAGACCGACAAGAGGTTGGTCGTGGGCCGAGCCGGTTCGGAACCGATGCCGCCGGAAGAGGTCGGCCGGATGGGCCAGATCCGAAAGGTGGCAGAGGCGACGCATCGCGCGATGGCGGATGCGGGCGTGACCGATCCGCGCGACGTCCACCTCGTCATGGTCAAGGTGCCTGGGCTGACGACCGCGAGCATCAAAGACGCGGAGTCGCGTGGCAAAACGGTGGTTTCGCACGACCTGACGTTCGGCCCCGAAGGAGCAGGCGTTTACGCGAACGATGCGGCGGCTCTTGGAGTGGCGATGGCGCTCGGCGAGGTGAAGGAGTCGGCCCTGTCGGACAGCGTGGTGCGCCGCGATTGGAGCCTGTACTCGGAGGTCGCGATGACTTCCTCAGGTGGCGAGAAACGCCATGGCGAGGTGCTGGTCTTCGGCAATTCGAGCGGCTCGCGAAGCTCGCTCGTGATCGGGCACGCGGTCACCAAGGATTTCATCGACGCCGAGGGCGTGAGGAACGCACTTCGCTCGGCCGGGCTCCATTTCAACGGCGGATTGCCCGATGAAAGCGACCTGTCGCGGCTGGTCCACGTCTTCGCCAAGTCGGTCATCCCCGGTAGCGACCAGATTCGAGGCCAGAGGATCACCCTGCTGGATGACGTCGACGCCTACCAGATCGGGAAGGCGCTGGGCGGGATGCTCGTGGCCTCGGTGACGGGCCGCACGACGAACTACGTCAGCGGAGGGGAACGAAACTCCCACCAGGGACCGCCGGGCGGCAACATCATCGCCGCGGTCGTCAGGACTGACGGCTGAGCTCGAAGAGCTTCAGCGGTGACAGAGGCATCTCCGTGATCGGCACGCCGAGCGCCTCTTCGATCGCTGCCGCGAGAACCGCGCCCACCGGGATCACGCCCGCCTCGCCCGCGCCCTTGATGCCGAGCGGGTTCAGCGGAGACGGAGTCTCGATGTGGTCGATCTCGATGGCTGGGATCTCGGTCGCATACGGCATGAGGAACTCCATGAAGGACGCGTTGCGGAGCTGACCTTCGTCGTCGTAAGCGAGGCGCTCGTAGAAAGCGCCACCAATGCCCTGAGCGACGCCGCCCTCGATCTGGCCTTCCACCACCAGTGGGTTGATCAATCGACCGCAGTCGTGGACGACCACGTACTTGAGGATCTCGAGCCGGTAGGTCTTGGGGTCTACCCGCACATACGCCGCGTGGCAGCCCGCCGCCCACGCCGACCCGACCGGGCTGAAGTACCCAGTCGCCTCCAAACCAGGCTGCTCGCCCGCGCGCAGCGGCGGTCCCGGCCGCGGCTTGGCCGCGAATTGTGTCGCTGCTTCCGTGCCGCCGCCGAACGCATATCGCATTGGGTTGGAGAGCACCGCGACCGCCGCGAGCGGGATGCCGCGCTCGGGCGATCCTTTCACGCGTACTCTTCCGCCGGCAAGTTCCAGGTCGGCGGGATCCGCCTCCAGGTGCTCGGCGGCGATGTGCTTCGCCTTCTCCGCGACCATCCCGGCGGCCACCGCCATCGCGTTGCCGGCCATGATGGCGGCGCGGGATGCGAACGTGCCTACGCCCCACTGGAATCGGCGGGTGTCGCCGCTCGACACCTCGACGTCGGAGACGTCCACTCCCAGCTGGTCGGCGACGATCTGCGCCCAGACGGTGGCGTGGCCTTGCCCCTGGTTTGGGATGCCCGTGGCTGCAACCACCTTGCCCGAGGCGAGCACGTGCACGTGAGCTCCTTCGTACGGCCCGACCCCCGTCCCCTCGACGTACGGGCTGAGGCCCATGCCGATGTGATCGCCTTCGGGTCGAGGGCCGAGCATCTCGAGGGCCCGTTCTACGAGCGCCGGGTAGTCACCGCTGTCGTATACGACCTGGTTTCCGTCCTGCCACACGACACCGACCTCGTACGGAAACTGATCGGGCTCGATGAGGTTCCGACGCCGCACCTCGGTGCGGTCGAGTCCGAGCTCGGCGGCGATCGCATCTAGTGTTCGCTCCATGACAAAGCAGGCGTGTGGGCGGCCGGCGCCTCGATAAGGCGACGTCGGCGTGGCGTTGGTGTACATGTCGCGGAATCGCACTCGGTAGTTCGGCACGCGATACGGGCCCGGTACCTGGGCGGCTGTGATGATCGGCAGGATGATTCCATAGGGGGTGTAGGCGCCGCCGTCGTGGATGAAGTCAACATCAAGCGCCAGGAGCTTGCCCTCGTCGTCGAAGCCCACCTCGATTTCATGGACCTGGCCGCGTTCCTGGTTTGTCGCCGTGAAATGCTCCTGCCGGTCCTCGGTCCACTTCACCGGCCTGCCCAGCTTCATCGCGGCGAACGGAACCAGGAGCTCGTCCGGATAGAACAGCATGATCTTCGGCCCGAATCCGCCTCCCACGTCAGGGGCGATCACGTCGACATTCGACTCGGGCAACCCGAAAAGCACGGCGAGGCCGCCGCGGATCGAGGTCGGCGACTGCGTCGAATCGTAGACGGTCAGCTTGTGCTCGGCGGCCGACCAGCGAGACCAGACCGCACGACCTTCCATCGGGCTGGCAGCGCCACGTTCGAAACGGAAGTGCAGGCGCTTGCGTCGCGGCGATGCCGCCAGGGCAGCCTCAACTGCGCCCGCCTCCTGGATCAGCTCGGCCGCGACGTTGCCGGGCACGTCGTCGTGGACCAGGTGGTCGGCGCGGGCCGCCGCCTCGGGAGTGATCACGACCCGCAATGGCTCGTAGTCGACCTGCACCAGCTCGGCCGCGTCCTCGGCGATGGCGCGGGTCTCTGCCACGACGAAGACGACTGCCTCCCCTAGATACCTCACGACCTCGGACGCGAGGCAGCGCTGGGTGCGCCCGTGGGTCAGATTGGGATGCGGGATCAGAATGGGCAGGTCGGTGTGGCCGAAGGGCAGGTCGGCGGCGGTGTAAACCGCGACCACCCCTGGCATCGCTCGCGCGGCCGTGACATCGATCGAGCGAATGCGCGCGTGCGCGAATGGGGACCGCACGAGGACAGACTCGAGCGCGCTTTCGTCGATGTCATCCGTGAAGTGGCCGTGTCCACGCAACAGCCGATCGTCCTCAACACGCTGCACCTTCTCGCCAAACCAGCGCGTGGTCATTTCTTAGAGAGCTCGGCAGCACGAACCACCGCACGGCGGATCGAGGCGTAGCCGGTGCAGCGGCACAGGTTGCCGCTGATGCCTTCGTCGACCTGTTCCGCGGTCGGATTCGGATGTTGCGCCAAGAGGCCCACCACCGACATGACGAAGCCGGGCGTGCAGAAACCGCACTGCAAGCCGTGACACTCGTGGAAAGCCTGCTGCACGGGATGCAGGGGAGCACCGTCTGCGGCCAAGCCTTCGATGGTCGTCACCTCGTGGCCCTCGGCCTGAACCGCGAGCATCAGGCAGGAACGCACGGGGGCGCCGTCGAGCAAAACCGTGCAGCACCCGCAAACGCCGTGCTCGCAACCGACGTGGGTACCGGTCAGGCCGAGGTCATGACGCAGGTGGTCGGAGAGCAGCCGGCGAGTATCGCTTGGCGCTGCGTGGACGACGCCGTTGACCCTCATGCGGCGAACGCCTTCTCAGTCAGGACACGTACGAGTTGAAGGCGGAACGCCGGGGTGGCCTCGAGGTCGCCGCTTGGCTGCAGCCCTTTGAGCGGGTCGCGAGGATCGGCAAGGACCGGCGTGGGCGCGACCCCGAACAAGGCGAGGCGGTCCGCGGCTCGTACCACGCCGGCGAGCGCGAAGTCACCGTGGCGGCGCGACTCCTCGACGATAGCGAAGGGTTGTGAGGACGCTGGGAACCAGGCTTCGACCAGCAGCTCGTCCGGCGCAATTGCCGTCTCCATCACACCCTGGAAGAGTCCTTCCGCTTCGATGTGCCTCTCCCCTCGCGTTGAACGTGCTACCACGTGGCCGCCGAGCGCCAGGAGCACCGCGGGCAGCTCGGAGGCCGGGTCCGCATGCGCAAGGCTGCCGCACACCGTGCCGCGATTTCGAATCACGCGGTGCGCGACCAGGCGCACGGCAGCGCTCAAGAGCGGGCAGATGCGCGCGACCAGATCCGAGTCTTCGACCGCGGCCTGGCGGGCCAG
>DATFVI010000196.1:0-3359 GCA_035260405.1 Candidatus Dormiibacterota bacterium | reverse complement strand
ATGCGCGCACCGTTCTTCGCGCTGCAGAACAACAACCCGCGGCTGGCCGACTTCATCACGCGCTACCGCGCCAAGTACAACGGCGAATATCCGTCTGACTGGGCGATCATGGACTACGACGCCTTCATGCTGTGGGCCCAGGCGGCCAATGCGGCGAAGAGCTTCGACGCCGACCAGGTGGTCAAACAGATCTCGGGCCACTCGTTCGACAGCTTGCGCGGCTACAAGTTCACGATCCGCTCCAATGAGCTCCAGGCCAACGTCGGCGAGACGATCGGCACCACGACATCCTCGAGCACCTATCCATTCCCGGTGCTCAAGGACTCGGTGAACCTGAAGGGTGACGACCTGTTGATGCCGCTGCAAATGGTCAACGAAATCAAGAGCGACCAGTGCGATAAGACGGCGGGCCAACCCAACACCGCGAACTTCGCGCTGTGTCCGTCCTGGAAATCGAGCTAGCCAGAACCTAGAGCGGAAGCACCGATATGACGCCGGGGCAGCTCCTACTGTTCGCGGTGGGCGGGCTGTCGAACGCCGCCTACCTGTTCATCGTGGCGGCGGGGCTGTCCCTGGTGTTCGGGGCACTGCGCGTCATCAACATGGCGCACGGCTCGCTCTACATGATCGCCGCCTTCGTGACGGTGGTGATCGCCAACCAGGTCGGCGCCGGTCTCGGGTTCTGGGCGGGGCTGCTGGTGGCGGTGGCCGTCACCGGCGCCATCGGGGGAATCATCGAAGTCCTGGTCCTCAGGCGCGTCTACGGAAGAGAGCACCTCGTCCAGCTGTTGGGGACCTACGCGGTGAGCCTGGTGGTGGCCGGTGGTGTGCGGATCGTCTTCGGCGCCAACTACCGTACCGTCGGCTCGCCGATCCCCGGTCACATCGACGTGGGCGGTTACAGCTACGCCAGCTACTCGCTCTTCATGATCGCCGCGGCGATCGTGATCGCGTTCGGCGTGTGGGCGATGCTCTACCGGACGAATCTCGGCCGGAACATTCGCGCGGCGGTGGCGGACCCAGACCTCCTGAACGCCACGGGGGTCGACGTCACCCGCCTCTACACCACAGTTTTCGTGATCGGCGCGGGGCTGGCCGGCCTGGGCGGAGCGATCGTCGCGCCAAGCCAGGCGATCAGCTCGAGTATCGACACCGACGTGCTGGTGCTGGCCTTCGCCATCAGCGTGATCGGCGGGCTCGGCAGCATCGTCGGCTCCGCGATCGGGGCGGTGATCGTGGGTATGGTGATCTCGTTTGGCCTGGTGATCCCCGCCACCAACCCCTATGCCCTCGCGTTCGTCTTCATCATCATGACGGCGGTCCTGATCGCCCGGCCGCGCGGCCTGTTCGGCCGGCCCGAGAGTTGAGCCGGCTGCTTCCCCGATCCGGTCGCGACCGTTTGCGCTGGGGGGTCGTGCTGGTTCTCTTTCTCTTCGCCGCCCTGATCCCGCCTCTGGCCGGGTTCCAGGAGAGCGTGAACCCGGACGTCAGCGCCCGGTTCCAGATCTTCCTCGGCACCTCCGCGCTGGTGCTCGCGCTGTGGGCGATCTCCTACAACCTGATGCTCGGTTACACCGGCATGGTCTCTTTCGCGCACGCGGCCTACTACGGGGTCGGCGCCTACACGGTCGCCATCCTCTTCAAGCGCTACAACGTCCCAGTCATCGTGGGCCTCGCCGCGGCGCCCTTCGTGGCAGCCGCCGTGGGCCTGGTCACCGGCCTGGTTGCGCAGCGCGCGGTCCGCCTGTACTTCTCGCTGCTGACGCTCGCGATCTCGCAGCTGCTGTTCTCGCTCGTCTATCAGTCGTACGACTTCACCGGCGGCGACAACGGCGCCGCGATCACGTTGCCCGACCAGCTGACCGACTACACGACTCTCTACTACTTCACCGCGGCGGTGGTTGGCGTGTGCCTGCTCCTGATGTTCATGATTGTCCGCTCGCCCCTGGGCGCGGCTCTTCTCTCGATTCGCGAAAACAGGCAGCGCGCGGCTGCGATCGGCATCAACGTCAAGGTGTATGAGCTGGCCATCTACACGATCGCCTCTCTCTTCGCCGGCGTCGCCGGAGGTCTCTTCATCTTCTACCAGCAGCAGGCCTATCCCGAGATGCTCTACTGGACGGCCAACGCGCAACCGGTGGTGGTTTCCCTCCTGGGCGGCACCACCACCTTCCTCGGGCCGGCCATCGGCGCATTCATCTACGTGGTGCTCGACAACACCATCTCGAAGCAGTTCCCCTACCAGTTCGACATCATCCTGGGTGCCATCGTGCTGGCGGTTGTGCTCGCCGTGCCGGGCGGAGTGTCCGACCTGCCGGCTGTGTTCATGCGGCTGCGCGAGCGCTTCCGTCGCGGCGATGAAGCGGAAGAGGCTCCGGTGGAAAGCTCCGGCGACGCGATCCGAATGTTCGACGTGCGCAAAGCACTGTCCAGCGATGCAATCCAGGCTGTCGAGGTGCACTCAGGAAAAACATTGCTCAGCATCGAGCACCTGAGCAAACGCTTCGGCGGCCTGCGCGCGGTGGAGGACGTGAGCCTCGAGGTCAAGCAGGGCGACCGTCACGCCATTATCGGTCCGAACGGCGCGGGCAAGTCGACGCTCTTCAACCTCCTGACCGGCCAGCTGAAACCCACCTCGGGCAAAGTCATCTTCGACGGCCGCGACATCACCGGCAAGCCGCCTCATGTGATCGCGCGGACCGGGATCGGCCGCGCATTCCAGATCACGACCATCTTCCCGAAGCTGACGGTGCGGCAGAACCTGCAGTACGCGATGCTCGCCCACGGCGGCTACACCATCCGGCCGTTCGGGATCGCCAATCGCATGTTCCGCGCTGAGGCGCAAGAGCTCGCCGAGTCGGTGGGACTGGGGGCGTGGGCGGACCTTCCCGCAGGTCAACTGAGCCATGGCGACCAGCGCGCCATCGAGATCGCGATCTCGCTAGCGCTCGGGTCGAAGCTGGTGCTGCTCGACGAGCCCACCGCGGGGATGTCCGCCTATGAAACGGACAAGGCGATGGAGCTGGTGCGCCGCCTGGCCACCGAGCGGCACCTGACCTTGCTGTTCTGCGAGCACGACATGTCAGTGGTCTTCAGCACGGCTCGTACCGTCACCGTCATGCACCAGGGCCGCGTGCTGACCGAGGGCACAGCCGAGCAGGTGCGGCGCAACCCGGACGTGCAGAAGGTCTACCTGGGAGAGCTGGAAGAAGAGGAGCTCGGCGCCTAGTGTCCTGCCCCGAAAGTTCGACGGAAATGCCAGGGGCGGCGCTGCGCGGCGCCCGTGGCACCCTGCGGGCTCATCCGCCTAGGCGGCCGAGCTCGGCGTTGCCGGCTGCGCTACTCGCTTACAGGTCTAC
>DATFVI010000195.1:0-7052 GCA_035260405.1 Candidatus Dormiibacterota bacterium | reverse complement strand
CACGGTTCGGGACCGTGAGGCCCCGGGTTCAAATCCCGGGCCCCCGACCAATTTCTGAGTACGAATCCCAACCCGCGGGCCTCCTGGTCGATAAGTGCATCGCAAGACCAAACTCGCTCCCGAAAGGCCGTCGGAGAGGAGCCTCAAGTCGGTAGGGAAACGTCCCCGCTTCGAATCCGGGCGTGGGCTCCACTTGATCCGCGTTGACTGGCGGCCGAGCCGGGCATAGACTGCGGCTCGGCAGCGCTGCGCAGGCGCGCTGGTGACGATGGAGGAAGGGGCATGAAGGATCGCTCCCAGGCGTTTAGACGAGCATGCGTCCTGGGCGTACAAGTCGTGCTTGCGGCGTCGAGCGCGATAGTGGCGGCGACGGCGACCAATCCCGTGATTCCAGCCTTCGCCATCTCGCCAAGCTCGGTCAGCGAGTTCCAACCAAACCTCAACGCTACCAACACCAACTCACCGTCCAACCACGCCAAGTGGGGCGGCCGTTCCGTCGCGATCACGGTGGATCCGACAAACACCAGCATCGCCATCGCCGCCTCGGAAAGCGGCGGACTGTTTCGCACGACCGACGGCGGCAAGAACTGGGCGCACCTCGAAGGCCTCCAACCGTTCCGCATGGTGGACGTTAAGATCGCGCCCAGCGACCACAATGTCGTGCTCGCGACGACGTGGGGGACGGCCGACACCGCCAACCCAGGCGGTGTCTGGCGCAGCCCCGACGGCGGCACGACATGGTCTCAGCCGGCAAGCGCGGCGTCGCTGTGTGGTGGCAATACCAACGGCTACGGAATCTCGTACGAGTCAGGATCCAACTACGTCTACGCGGGCGATGACTGCGGGCTCGCCGTCAGCCCGGACCTCGGCGTGACCTGGAGCCAGCAGTTCATGAGCCGCGCGGACTCCTTGACCTCCCCATCGACGAACACTGTGGACGTTTGCGCGGACGACGGGTTCCACCAGGTCACCCGCTCGGGGGCAACCCTGACGGTCGGTGCCACGCACCTGATCAACGGCCAGGGATGCCCGGGCGGCGTCTACCACAACCTCGCTGCTGCGCCACAGGAGGCCGGGGTCCTGTTCTCGATGAGCGTGATCAACAGCACAACGCTGTGCGGAGGCACTGTCGCCAACCCGGCGGGGCTGTGGGCCCTCTACGAGTCCGACGACTCCGGATCGACATGGAACCAGGATGACGGCACGATGTGCCCGAGCCGCCCGCCCAACGTGGTGACGCATGTCGCGCCGGGCGGAGGCAACAGCTTCACGATCATCTACAGCGGCGGGCTCAACATGAAGCTGGCGACATGCACTGCGAACATCGCCACGACGCGCTGTACTGGACTCCCGGCTTCGCCCAACGTCGGCAACGAGCACGCCGACGACCAGGAGGTCGCCTTCGCGACCGACAGTACCAACTGCCCCCAGTACCTGGTCAGCGATGGCGGCGTGCAGACGACGACGGACTGTGGCGCCAACTTCAAGATGGCCGCCGGGTCCGGCGGCGCCAATGGCAACTACAACGCGCTGCAGGTGTATGAGGTCAACGGGCAGGTCCACACCGATCCCGGTACGAACACGGACCTGTACTTCAGCACCCAGGACAACGACGTCTGGGGCTCGCCCGACAACGGCGTCACCTGGCCCAACGCGATCTGCTGCGAAGGCTTCTTCCTGGAGACGCCGCATTCAGCGGCCAACAACGGCAACCAGACCATCACTTGGGTCGGCTGCAGCGGGTGCGGGAACGAGATCGGTCAGGCCACCTTCAGTGGCTGCTCGTACAACTCGCCGCCATGCGTGGCCTGGACCAACCCGCCAGTCCCTGCCACGAGCCCACCCACTCCGCCGACGGTCAAAGTGGGGAACCCGTTCATGATCGCCCCCAAGACGTACATCGAGTGGGGACAGGTCAATCCGCCCAACTTCCAGCTGTACGTGGCCGCGGTTACGGGCTCGTTTCCGAGCAACACCGTGACCTGGGGCTCTGCCCTCACCGCGCCCGGAGGCTCGACCTTCGTCCTCGCCGAACAGCTGGCGAGCAGGTTCTACTTCTCCAGCGCTCCAGCCACCCTCTACGCCGCCTACTGCTCGGCCAACTGTGGCTTCAACAACCAGCAGAACGGTCTCCTGAAGATCACCGGTTTCACTGGCGCCAATAGCACCGTGCGCACCCTGGCCAACGGCAGCGGAGCGAACACCTTGGGGTTCCTGGGCACGGAGTGCGACGGCCAGGCCACCTTCATCTGCCCAAGCGTTTTCGGCGTCGACCCCAACAACCCCAACCACCTGATCGCTGCGGACGGCTCGACGCAGCAGATGAAGTTCTCCACGGACGCCGGCGCCAGCTGGCACGTCGACACGCAGCTCACCGACCTCGTCACCGGCCACGGCCGTTACCTGTGGAACGTTCCGAACGTCGGCGTCCAGCCGCACGTGATCGCCTGGGATCCTGCCAACGGCAACCGGATCCTCGTCGGGACCGAGTCGGCCGGCATCATCGCGTCCACCGACGGCGGCGCGACCTGGACGACCATGGTCGGCTCTCAGAAAACGACCGCAGTGACGGGGTTTTTCTTCGACGAGGTAAAGCACGACATCGTGGTCTCGACGTATGGCCGCGGCCTATGGACCCTGGACATGACGCTGCGTCCCGCGAGCCTCGACTACACGGGCGATGCCAGCGGCGACTTCAACGACTCGGCCCACCTCTCGGCCCACCTCTACGACAGCACCAACGGGCCATCGACACCCATCATCGGCGCCAAGGTCAACATCACCCTTGGCTCGCAGGGCTGCAGCAACCTCATCACCGACCTCGGCGGCAACGTGAGCTGTTCGATCGTCTTGAACCAGACGCCGGGCGCTTACACCGTCATGGCTTCGTTTGCCGGCGACGCCCAGCACTCCGCCGTCTCCACGAGCCATACGTTCACGATCAACCGTGAGGACACCAAGCTGACCTACACCGGTGACACGACGCAGGACTTCCACGACCCTGCGACCATGTCGGCAACCCTGGCCGACGCCACGGACTCCGTCCCGATCGCGGGCAAGTTCCTTTCGTTCACCCTCGGCGTCGGCGACACCTGCATCGGCAGTCTGCCCACCGACTCGTCGGGCAACGCCTCATGTGTGATCGTCTCAACCCAGCCTGCCGGGCCGACGCCACTCGTCACCAGCTTTGCCGGCGACGCGTTCTTCCTGCCCGCGAGCATCACCACCACCTTCGTCATCAAACGCGAGGAGACCACGACCACCTACACGGGGCCGACCGTCATCGCCAATGGCGTCTCCACGACATTCAGCGGCGTGCTCAAAGAAGACGGGACGGTGCCCATAGCCGGCCGAACGCTGACAATCACTCTGGGTTCTGGCGTCACTCAGCAAAGCTGTCTGACGACGCCAACCGATCCCGGCGGCAGCGGAAACTGCCCCATGGTGCCGAACCAGCCGCTCGGTCCGGGTACCGTCACCGCGACGTTTGCCGGCGATGCCTTCTACCTGCCGTCCTCTGACACTCAGGCGACCATCCTCTTCGGCTTCCTCGATCGGGGCGCCTTTGTGATCGGAGACGGCAATGTCACGGTCGGGGTCGACGACACGTACTGGGGCGCCCATTGGGCGCGCGAGAACACCCTCACCGGCGGGCCAGCACCAAACTCCTTCAAGGGATTTGCTTCGACCACGTCTAAGCCTCCCAGTTGCGGTGTCGGCTGGACCACACGCCCGGGCAACAGCAGTGATCCGCCCGACTCAGTTCCTTCCTACATGGGAGTGATCGTGTCGAGCTCGATCGGCATGGATGGCTCGACCACCAGCGGGGACACGGTTGAGATCGTGGTCATCAAGACCGACCCTGGGTACGACGGGAATCCGGGCCATGTCGGCACGGGCACGATCGTTGCTTCGCCATCCGACCCGACCAAACCCGCCGTCTTCTGCCACTCCTGATCCGACCAAACCATCGGGAGGGCGGAGCGCCGCCCTCCCCGCCCTCATTACTCCTTGGGCGGTCACGCGTTAGGTTCCTTATGAGGGCACTCGGTTCTCTGGCGGCCGGGTTGGTGGCGGCTCTCGGATTGCTGTTTTCGGCCCTGGATGTTGCGGCCGACGGACCGCGTGTGTTCGTCTACCCGAATCCCGTCACGGATGGGCAGCAGGCGGTTGTCTACGGCCAGAACTTCTGCGGCGCGTCCGGCTGCTCGGACGTGACTGTGAGCGTGGACGGCAGGATCGTCGCGACCGGTGTGAAGGTCAAGAGCGACGGCAGCTTCGCCGCGTCATTTGCGGTAACGCAGCTGTTTGGTCAGCACACCGTGTTGGCAAGCCAGACGGACGCCGGCGGTTCGACCATCTCTGCGTCCGGTGGGTTCAGGGTGGCTGCCGGCGACGTATCGTCGCCCACGCCACAGCCAACTCATACGCCGCCGAGTCAGCCGCCTCATTCCCCGCCTGCTTCGGTGGGTGCATCACCTACCCCGTCCCGAACGACACCCGTGGCGCAGACGCCTCCGAGCCCCCAATCCGTTCAAAGCGCGACCTCGTCGTCTCAAGCCACAGGCGCGGGCTGGATCGCATGGATTGGGATCGCCCTCCTCGTCGTCCTGCTGGTGGCTGGAATTGCGATCGTCTTAGCACGGCGCCTCGGGCGCTGAAGCGCTATTTGTCACGCTGGCCGTGGCCGTGGCCGCGGCCGGCCGGCCGCTGCCGCGCTCACGCTCCGGATGTGGGTGCCGACGGACGGCTCTGCCGGAGCCGTTGCTCCAGCAGGTCGAGCGGGGAGAGCACGAGACATCCGATCTGGTCGTCGCGGTGGAGCAGCCAGTTGGAGACTGCCAGGACCTCACACCCGGCGTAGCCACGGATTGCCGCCAGCAACATCGATGCACCGTAGAAGACAAACGCCGCGTAGCCGACGTACGAGATCGCCGGCACGAAAGAGATGGCGATGAGAAGTGCGAATCCGATGATGTTGATTGTCGTGGCCAGCCGCCCGGTCGCCTCGAGACGAGTCTGATCACGCCGTAGCCGCATCCATTGCCAGGTGATGAGCACAGCCGGAAAGCCAAGCAGTCCAATGGCCAGGGCGGCCGCATCGAGACTCGGTTGCCAATGGCCCTGGATGTACTCGAACTTGCCACCGTTGGCGCCGAACACAAGCATGAGACCACCAATGACGACTCGCGCCGTGGTTCCGATCGGGCCGATGTGGCGCCTTCTGACTTCACGCACAGTGCTCATGGGGTCACCTCCGGCTGCGCGCAGCAGTCATCCAGCACGCCAGTCCATATTTCTCGGATCGCCGACTCGAGGCCTGGGAATCGCTGATGCCAGCGGATCGGCGCTTGCTCATGGAGAAGACGAAGTCTCTAGCCACGAGCAAATTAGCGACCTGGTCGATCGCAGCCGTTTCATCCTGACTGCGTGTCTGAGTGTTTCGCCGCGTGAATTGCAGTTGCGTATCGACGAGTGATCGTCCCGTCGCGGCAGCCAGAGTCGACTTCTCAGGGATTCTCCCGCTCACGCCCTCACCAACTCTATTACCGACACAACGCCGATTTGTCGTCGTGGCGTCGGCGATGTCAACATCCGAGTGACGACGACGCCAAAAGGCGTAGCAAGACAAAGAGCGGCCAGCCGCCCGCTCGCGCGCGTCCTTAAATCTCGCGATATCCTCCGCTGACATCCGGCAGCCGATATGATGCGTGGCGCGCGCCGCCTGCCGGTCTGGCAGGCGTGCCCGGAGTGGGAGGGAAGTGATCGGTCTGCTCGGTGCTTGGGGCCACCGTCGACGGCTCACGCTGGTGTCCGTCGGCGTGCTCGCGGTAGTGCTGGGGTCCCTAGGCGCGGGTTCGGTGGCCGAGGCCGGCTCTCTCCCTCAGTTCCGGATCACGCCCACCAGCCTCGAATTCGGTCCGGTCCAGGTCGGGACGACCGCGTCCAATCAGACCGTGACCGTCACCAACGTTGGTGGGGGCGCGGTCGTGATGTCGGGGGCGGGCGGCGGCGTGGGCGCACCTTTTACCGGCTTCCAGGACTGCCAGGGCAAGACCCTCAACCCGGGTGACAGCTGCCACATGGTCTACGGCTTCGCGCCGACGAGCGCCGGACCTGCGAGCACGACCTCGTCGGGCTCCTGGAACGGTCAGAACTTCAACATCGCGCTCAGCGGGACGGGCATCAATCCGCAGTTTCTGATCAGCCCGACCAGCCTCGACTTCGGCCCAGTCCACATCGGCTCGACGTCGTCCAGCCAGAGCGTGACGGTCACCAACCTCGGCTCGTCGGCGGTCGTGATGTCTGGTGCGGGTGGTGGCGTGGGCTCGCCCTTCTCCGGGTTCCAGAGCTGCCAGGGCAAGACCCTCAACCCAGGAAACACCTGCCAGATGGTCTACGCCTTCTCGCCGACCGCGACCGGTCCGGCCAGCACCACCTCGTCGGGCGACTGGAATGGCCAGTCCTTCAACATCGCGCTTCAGGGAATCGGCCTCGAGCAGTTCCTCATCACCCCCACCAGCCTGGACTTCGGTCAGGTCCCGGTCGGGACGATCGCGCCCAGCCAGGCCGTGACCGTCACCAACATGGGAACGAGCCCGGTCGTGATGTCTGGTGCCGGTGGGGGAGTCAGCTCACCCTTCTCCGGCTTCCAGAGCTGCCAGGGCAAGACACTTAATCCAGCGGCCAGCTGCCAGATGGTCTACAGCTTCATGGCGACGGCGAGCGGGCCGGCGAGCACGAACTCCATCGGTGACTGGAACGGACAGAACTTCAATATCGCGCTCAGCGGAAACGGACGCGGCGCACAGTTCGTGATCACTCCGACGAGCCTGGACTTCGGTCCGGTGCAGGTCGGCAGCAGCGCGCCGAGCCAGACCGTCACCGTCACGAACGTGGGCCCGAGCCCGGTGGTGATGTCGGGCGCCGGTGGCGGGGTGGGCTCGCCCTTCTCCGGCTTCCAGAGCTGCCAGGGCAACACCCTCAACCCGGGCGCCACCTGCCAGATGGTCTATGACTTCTCGCCGACTGCAGCCGGGCCGGCCGGCGCC
>DATFVI010000194.1:0-2158 GCA_035260405.1 Candidatus Dormiibacterota bacterium | reverse complement strand
TCCGGGCCGGCCCAGCAAGAGGATGCTCTGGCCGCTGATGACTATGTCGCGAATGATCTCGCCGGTCCCCGTGACCGCGCGGCCGACGCGCATCGTCAGCCCTGTGATCCGCCCAGATCGATTGCGGATGGCGGACACCCGGTGAAGGGTGCGCTCGATGCCGGCGCGGTTGTCGTCGCCGAACTGCCCGACATTGTTGGCCACGTGATCGAGATCAGAAGCCGACACGGGACGGTCGGCGAGCAGCACCTCGCGGCCGGGTACCCGAGCCTCCGGCTCGCGGCCGAGGTCGAGGACGATCTCCAATAGCTCGTTGGGATCGGTGCGTTCGTGCAGCGCCCGTGCAAGGTCGGGCGGCAGCGCGCGGGCGAGGAGCTCGATCTCCTCCCAGTTTGTATTGGCGCTCAGCGCGCGGCTGGCAGCAGTTGACCGAATGGGCACGGGCTCGTTGTGTTGGCTCATCCGAATGACGGCACCAGTCCCTTCTCGCGCACCGGCACGCGAACGGCCAGTTCCTTGACGAGGAGGAGCTGTGTCAACAGCACGCTGAACCCACGCCCTCTCAGGGCGTCGATCATGTGCGAATCATAGTGGCGCAGGCTCGACCAGGCCGGCGCGTCGGTCTCGCCGAGCAGCGAAAGTCCCAGGTCGGCGAGCTCGTCTGGTAACGGCCGCTCGGGCATGACCATGAAGCTGAGGGTGCTCGGCCTCGCGCCTGAGCTTCGCTCGACCTTCACCCAGCCCACCAGCTCGATGCGATCCACCACGAGCTCCTCCTTGTTCGAACCCCGAGCGGTAAGTCGTCCGGTCCACTCTCCATGCAACGCTCGCCAATCGCGATAGGTGGGGGCTTCGAGCTGCGATACGCCCTGCGGCGTGACCTGGCGGTAGAGCTGGTACAGCCGGCGCCCGTCGGCGCGACGCACCTGACGCGCGCCGTCGGGCGTCTGAGCCAGGCGCTTGGTCACCCTGTCCGCATAGACGACCACCTCGGTCGCGTACTGCCGGAAGCCGCGCATCCGGAACACCGGAAGCAGCGGGTCGCTGTCGGGGATGCGCACGAACAATCGCTGCGCCCCGCGGGCGCGCGCCTCGTTGCACAGGTGCTCGACCAGCGCGGGCGCCACCTCGTCGGTGTCGGAGCTTTCGGCGACCTGCAGGTTCAGTACCTGCATGACCTTCGCCCCCGACAGGTCGAGGCCGCGCTGCTGCCCTGAAGCCTGTACGTAGCCGACAACCTTGCCCCCATCCTCTGCGACGTAGATGAGGGTCTCCTGGGAGAGCGAGAGGAACGCCGAAAGGGTCGAGCTGAGCAGCGACCACAACCGAGCCGCCGGCGGCGCGGTGCCGTCGAGCTTCATGTCCACCGTGCGGTGCATCTCTTCGATCCGATTGAGGTCGAGCAGGTTCGCTGCACGCAATTTCATGAGTGCGCCGCCTTCCTGACAAACTCCTGATGCAATCGTCGATCGCCGGTCAGCTCCGGGTGAAAGCAGAGCGCGAGGATGCGGTCCTGCTTCACAGCCACGGCATGGCCGTCGAGCGTCGCGATGACCTCGGTGGTGCCGGTCGACTCCACCAGCGGCGACCTGATGAAGACACCCGGAAACGGCTTGCCGTTCAGGCCCGCGATATCGAGGGCTGCTTCGAAGCTGTCGACCTGGCGTCCGTAGCCGTTGCGCTTCACGGAGACGTCGAGAAGGCCCATGCCGTTCTGGTCGTGCATCCCGTCGGTGACATCGCGCGCGAGGACGATCATGCCGGCGCACGTGGCCAGCGTGGGCAGCCCGTTGGCGATGGCCGCCCGCAGCGGCTCGAGCAGGCCGACGCGCTCCATGAGCATCGTCATCGTCGTGCTTTCGCCGCCTGGGAGGACGATGCCGTCGAGACCCTCGAGATCATCTTTGGCCTTGACCAGGCGCGTCTTCGCGCCGACCGCCTCGAGCGCACTCACATGCTCGGCAAACGCACCCTGCATCGCGAGGACCCCGATCAAAGGAGCGCCGGCCGAACGAGGTCGGCGCCTACCAGCCTCTGGCAGCGAGCAGCTCTTCCTTTGGGATGGCTGGAATCTCGAGCCCGGGCATCGCCTTTCCCAATCCCGCGGAGACCTCCGCGAGCACGTCGGGCTTGTCGAAATACGTCGTCGCGGCAACGA
>DATFVI010000193.1:0-4274 GCA_035260405.1 Candidatus Dormiibacterota bacterium | reverse complement strand
GCTGTTGACCCGGACCTTGTGCTCGCCGGCCGCTCGGCCAAGCTCGGATGTCGGGTCGACGTCGATGGTGTGAGCGAGGTGACTGCGACCGAGCGAGCGGACCTCGTGGCCCTCCAGGTGCTGCACCAGCGATCCACCCATCGCGACGTTGATGACCTGCTGGCCACGGCAGATGCCGAGCACGGGGATCTCTCGTTCCCTGGCCTGGCCGAACATCGCCAGCTCCGTCTCGTCTAGCTCGGGGTCGGTGTCTCCAAGCTTCTCGTCCCGGCGCTCTCCATAGAAGGACGGATCGACATCCCAGCCGCCTGGCAACAGAAGGCCGTCAACGTCGGGCAGGGCCTTCGTGCCTGGCACCAGGTCGACCGGGTCGGCGCCGGCCGCCGCCACGGCGCGGCGGTACGGCGCGTAGTAATCCATGCCCCGCCGGGGCTGGACCGTGATCCCGATCTTTGGACGCTCTCTGCCCGCCGTGTGACTATCCGGCGGCGGCGAGCTCGGCTTCGATCTTGGCAAGCTCTTCTGCAGTCCCCTGAACCTTTGGCCCCTTGAACCAGTTTTTGGCGGAGAGGAACCAGTAGCCACCTGAATAGACCAAGACTACGGCGACCGCGAGGATGGCGTAGTTGAACGTGAGCAGCGTGTTCCCGGGTGTCACCTGCGGGAGGACGAAGAGGATCGCGATGAACACGATCCAGACCACCGCGATCCAGCCCACGATGTAGCTGTACTGGCGAAGATGCCAGGGACCGCGCTGGAACTTTTCGCCCGCCAGCAGCCGGAGCAGGATCGGGATGCCGTATGCGATGTAGAGGCCGATGACTGCGATCGAGGTCACTGCGGCGTAAGCCACCGGGCTCCAGAGATACGGCAACCCGAGGATGAAAGCGCCGACCGCCGCGAACCAGATCGAGTTGGTCGGAGTGCGGGTGCGCGGGTTGATCTTGTGCCAGAACTGTGAGCCGGGGACCGCGCCGTCCCGCGAGAAGGCGTAAATCATGCGTGAGTTTGCTGTCACCGAAGACATGCCGCAGTAGAACTGCGCGCCGACCACGATGAAGAGCAGGAACAGGCCGAGGTTGTGCCCTACCGCGTCGATGAAGATCTGGGCCGCGGGGGTGACGGCGGTGGACTCGGCGCCGTAGTTCTGGATCGCTGACGTCACGCCGATCAGGAGGATCCATCCGGCGATCAGCGAGATGATGATCGACCAGACGATTCCACGCGGGCCGGCGACGGCGGCGTTGTGCGTCTCCTCGGTCATGTGCGCGGATGCGTCGTAACCCGTGAACGTGTATTGGGCCAGCAGCAAGCCGATCAAGAAGACGTAGTAAGAGTTGCCGAAGCCGGTGTTGTTGACGAAGTTGGTGAAGATGAACGAGACGGACTGGTGGTGGGCCGGGACGAAGAACAGGACGACGAAGATGATGGCGACCCCGATCAGGTGCCACCACACCGAGATGTCGTTCAGCAGCGCGACGACACCGACTCCGAAGGTGTTCAGCAGCCCGTGAAGGAAGAGCACGACCGCGTAGATCAGCACGATCCAACCCGGCGCGGTCGGGTAGTTGAAGAGAGCGTTCAGCAGCGCGTCGGCGAACAGGGCCAATCCGAAGTCGATGCCGGCCGTGACTCCGACCTGGCCCAGGAGGTTGAACCACCCGGTGAACCAGCTCCACGCGGCTGAGTTCTTACCGCCGAGCTTGGCCGACCAGTAATACAGCCCGCCGGCCGTGGGGAAGCTGGAGGCGAGCTCCGCCATGGCAAGGCCGACCATGAGCACGAACACGCCGACCACCGGCCAGCCGATGTTCATGTCGACCGGGCCGCCCGTGTTCATGCCGTAGCCGTAGAGGGTCAGACAGCCGGACAGGATCGAGATGATGGTGAAGGAGACGGCGAAGTTGGAGAACGTCGACATCCGCCGGCGCAGCTCCTGGGCATAACCGAGCCTGTGG
Organism: Candidatus Dormiibacterota bacterium; assembly: GCA_035260405.1. GTDB lineage: Bacteria > Chloroflexota > Dormibacteria > Dormibacterales > Dormibacteraceae > Palsa-870. Next base: position 2,316 of record DATFVI010000193.1, on the reverse strand, counting down.
AGTGTCTCGACGTCGGCAGAGTTGGCCTGCACGCTCATTGATCTCTCCCCTTTCGAGCGCCCGCTTCCCAACGAGCGCCTTCGACCGATGTCCGGCGTTGCGGCGAAGCTAACAGGGGTTAGGATCGTTGTCAAGAATAATTCGGCCGAGGGCACAATGGGCGAGGATGTAATAAACGTCACAGGTCCCGAAACGCGCGTCGCCGAGCTGGTCAGGAGCCGCCTCAACGGCTTGAGCCCGGCCGAACGGAAGCTCGCCCGGGTCCTCCTGGCGTCCTACCCGATCGCCGGGCTGGAGAGCGTCGCCAGGTTCGCCGAGCGCGCCCAGGTCAGCCCCCCGACCGTCACGCGCTTCATCACCAAGCTCGGCTTCAGCGGCTACCCGGAGTTCCAGGAGACGCTGCGCCACGAGGTGCAGGCGCGGCTCAGCTCGCCCCTCACCCGCTACCGCGACGACCAGCCCGAGCGCGGGACCGACTCGGTGCTGAGCGATGCCCTCGACGTCGCAGGCGAGAACTTGAAGGCGACGCTGGATGTGCTCTCGCATCGCGACGTCAACGAGGCGGTGGAGATCATCGGAGACGTGCGGCGCCGCGTCATGGTGCTCGGCGGACGGGTCAGCGCACCGCTCGCACGCTACCTCGCCGCTCAACTCCACCTGCTGAGGCCGGGCATCGGGCTCGTGGACTCCGAGCGCAGCGCGCCGGCACAACAGCTGATCGACATGAGACGGAACGACGTGCTCATCGTGTTCGACTACAGGCGCTACCAGTCGGACACGATCGAGAGCGCACGGGTGGCTTCCGCGCAGGGCTGCAACGTCATCCTGTTCACCGACCCGTGGCTTTCACCGGCCTCGGCGTTTGCGCGACAGGTGATCGTGACGAGCGTCGACATGGTCGGACCGTTCGACTCGCTGGTGGGCGCGATGGCCGTGGTCGAGGGGGTCGTCGCCGCCGTGCTCGGCCGGCTCGGCCCTCGCGCCCAGTCGCGCATGCAGAGCCTCGAGCGGCTGCGGGCGGGCGACGTGCTCGGGGACGCCGATCAACCGCCGGGGTAGGCGGGTCTTTTCTACGATTCGGCCATTCGGGCACGAATGGTCGCCTCGCCCTTGGTCAGTGGGGCCATTCGGGCACGAATGGTCGCCTCCCGAGCTCACATCGCGGCCATTCGGGCACGAATGGTCGCGTCGCCCTTGGTCGGTGGGGCCGTTCGGGCACGAATGGTCGTCTGCCGGGCTTGCGATGCGGCCAATCGGGCACAAATGGTCGGGCCGTGATCGCTCAGTTCGAATTTCGGCTCGAATTCGGGGTGATAAAGCCTGCGTAGACTCGTTAGACCAGATAGCCGATGAGTGATCGCGTCTCAACGGTCGGGGTGAGTCATACAGGCAAACGCGTAGGCGTTCTAAGAGTCCTGCTGCAGCTGGCGGCGGTCGCGCTGGCTTACTGGTTCGCGGCCGGCCTCAGCCTGCGTCTGGCCCTCGTCCACGGTCAGGTGACCCCGATCTGGCCCCCCACCGGGATCGCCCTGGTCGCGATCCTTGTTTTTGGCCGGCGGGTGTGGCCGGCCGTGTTCGTCGGCGCACTCGCGGTCAACCTGCCGATCGGCCCAACGGCGTTGGGCGCCGTCTTCATCGCGGCCGGCAACACTCTGGCGCCCCTCACCGCAGCCGCCCTCTTGAAGCGGGCTCATTTCCGGATCGGGCTGGACCGCCTGCGTGACGCCGCGGCCATCATCCTGCTGGGCGCCCTCGCTGCGATGACGATCAGCGCCACAGTCGGCACCTCGGTGCTGGTGCTGTGGGGCGGCTTACCGCTGGACAACTTCTGGTCGACCTGGGCGGTCTGGTGGACCGGCGACGCGATGGGCGTGCTCCTGGTCGCGCCGTTCATCCTCAGCCTTCTTCCCAACGCAAAGGCCCCGGTGCCGACACTTTGGACTGTCGCGGAGCTGGTTGCCCTCCTCTTCGTCATCGGCGTCGTGACCTTCATCTTGTTCCAGAACAAGCTGCCCCTCGAATACCTCGTGTTCCCTCTGATCATGCTCGCGGCATGGCGCTTCCGCCTGCGCGGCGCGGCGCCCGCCGCCCTGGTCGCATCCGGGGTCGCGGTCTGGTCGGCCGTGCAGGGAGCAGGCCCTTTCGGCGACGAGACCCTGTTCGAGAAGATGGTCACGCTGCAGGTCTTCAATGTCTTCCTGGCTCTCACGTCTTTCGTGCTGGCGGCGTTCATCGAGGCGCGCTACCGCGCCGCTGAGATGACCCGGCTCTATGTGTCCGCCACCGCGGCCAGCCAGGCCAAGAGCTCCTTTCTGA
>DATFVI010000192.1:0-23825 GCA_035260405.1 Candidatus Dormiibacterota bacterium | reverse complement strand
CGTCCGCCTGGGGCCGATCTTGCGGGGCTCGCCAAGCACCTTGACGCTGCCGCCGACCTTCTCGATCGCCTCGCGGGCGCTGACGCTGAAGAAGTGGGCCTCGACGGTCAGCTTCCTCTTCAGGTCGCCGGTGCCGAGGATTTTGATCTCCATGCCCTGGTGGACCAGGCCGGCCTGCAGCAGCAGGTCCGCGTCCACCCTGGTTCCGTCGGGGAATCGGCTGAGCTTCGAGAGGTTGACCACCGAGAACTGGCGGTGGAAAGGGTTCTTGAAGCCGGGCAGCTTGGGGATGCGCTGAGCCAGCGGCATCTGGCCACCTTCGAAACCGAGGCGGAAGCCTTCGCTGCGCGCGTTCTGTCCTTTCTGTCCGCGACCGGACGTCTTGCCGCGGCCCGAGCCGGTGCCGCGACCGATTCGGTCTGGCCGGCGGTGCGCGCCCTTCGAGGGCTTGAGGTCGTGCAGCTGCACTGTTATTTGCCCCTCTGGTGCTTCTTGTTCGAGCGGGAGCGCCAGATCTTGTACTGGCTGCGCTTGGGCCGGATGTAGGGCGTGCCCTCGACGGCCACGAGGAAGTCGACCGCTTTGAGCATTCCGCGGACCGCCGGGTTGTCGGGGAGCTCGCGGGTCTGGTTCATGCGCCGGAAGCCGAGCGACTCGACCGTGGCCTTGATCTCAGGCTTGGCTCCGATCGTGCTCTTCACCAGGGTGGCTTTGATGGGGCGCTCCCCGTTCGTAGCGGGCTTCTTGTTGGCGGCGGTCATTTCGCCTCCACGGGAGTTGCTTCGGCGCCGTTGGCGGCGGCGGCCTTGCCCCCGCCCTCCTGGCGCCGGTAAGCGGCCGCGAGGCGCTTGCCGACGATCTGCTCGACCTCTTTCCCGCGCAGCTCGGCGATCTGCTGCGCAGTCTTCAGCTGCTGCAGCGCGGCGAGCGTGGCGCGGACCGTGTTAATTGGGTTGTTGGTGCCGTGGGACTTGGTGAGAATGTCCTTGATGCCGGCAGTTTCGATCACAGCGCGCATTGCTCCACCGGAGATGACGCCCGTGCCTGGCGCGGCGGGCTTCAGCATGATCTTCGCGGCGCCCCACTTGAGGCGGACCTCGTGAGGAATGGTCGTGCCGACCATGGGGACGGTGATCATGTTGCGCTTGGCCACGTCCATGCCCTTGCGGATGGCCTCGGTGACCTCCTTCGCCTTGCCGATGCCCGCGCCGACGCGCCCATTCATGTCGCCGACCACGATCAGCGCGCTGAACGAGAACTTGCGCCCGCCTTTGACCACCTTGGACACGCGGTTGACGCGCACGACGCGATCGGTCAGGTCGGATCGCTCGCCGCTCGAATGTGGGTATCGGGATCCCATTTCGCTCCTAGAACTCCAAACCGGCTTCGCGCGCCGCGTCAGCCAGAGCCTTGATTCTGCCGTGGTAGAGGAAGCCGCCGCGGTCGAAGACCACCGCGTTCACGCCCGCGGCCTTCGCCTTTGCGGCGATCTCCTTGCCGACCTGCGCAGCCTCGGCCATGCCGTTGCCCTTCGCTTTGAGCGCGACCGTGGAAGCGGCCGCCACGGTGCGGCTGGCCCCGTCGTCGATGAGCTGGGCGTAGACGTGGTTGAGGCTGCGGAACACGGCCAGCCGGGGCCGCTCCTGCGTGCCCGCCACATGCACGCGCACCCGCCGGTGGCGCTTCGTCCGGTTTTGCTTGCGGTCGTTCTTCTTGATCATGCCGAGGCCTTGGCGCCTTTGCCTGCTTTGCCGGCCTTGCGGCGGATCTTCTCGCCGCGGTACATGACGCCCTTGCCCTTGTAGGGCTCGGGCGGCCTCAGGCCGCGGAGGTTGGCCGCGACCTGGCCGACGTCCTCGTTCGAGATGCCGGAGACCGAGAACTTGGTCGGGTCCTGCACGTCGATGGTGACGCCGGGCGGCGGCTTGTACTTGATCGGGTGGGAGAAGCCGAGGCTGAGCACCAGCTCGTCGCCTTGCTTGGCGACGCGATAGCCGACGCCGACCAGCTCGAGGTGCTTGGTGAAGCCGGTGTTCACGCCCGTGACCATGTTGTCTACGAGGCTGCGGACCAGGCCGTGGAGGGCGCGGTGGCGGTAGTCATCGGAAGGTCGCTCGAAGACGAGCTCGCCGTCGACCTGCTTGACCGTGATCTCCGACGGCAAGGTGCGCTCGAGCTGGCCCTTCGGCCCCTCGACCTTGACGTGACCCGGCTGCAGGGTGACCTTCACCGCGCCCGGCACGGGAATCGGCAGCTTTCCAATCCGCGACAACTCTTTTCTCGACTCCTACCAGATGTATGCCAGCACCTCGCCGCCGAGTCCCTGGCGGGTCGCCTGGCGACCGCTCATGACTCCTTCGGCTGTGCTGAGAACGGCGATTCCGAGCCCGCCGAGGACTCGGGGGATCTCTGTCTTGCGCGCGTAGACGCGCAGGCCGGGGCGGCTGATCCTCTTCACGCCCGAGATCACCCGAGTGCGATCGGGGCGAGCCTTGAAGATGATACGCATCGTCTGGGCGGTTCCGTCGGCCTCGACCTCGTAGCCGGCGATGTATCCCTCGTCCTTCAGGACGCGCGCGATCTCGAGCTTCAACTTGGAAGCCGGGACCTTAACCTCGGGATGCCGGGCCGTGTTGGCGTTGCGCACGCGGGTGAGCATGTCTGCGATCGGGTCGCTCACGATTCCCGCCGAGGCGCGGCGCACGGGCTTCGCGTTTTTCGCGACTGCTGTTGCCATCACCAGCTCGACTTCGTCACGCCGGGGATGCGTCCCTCGGCGGCCAGGTTGCGGAAGCAGATGCGGCACATGCCGAACTTGCGGTAATAAGCGCGTGGCCGGCCGCAGATGCGGCATCGGTTGTGGAACCTGACCTTGAACTTCGGGTGGACAAGGTCTCTCTTCCAGCGCTCGAGTTGTGATTTCTTCGCCAATCCCTACCTCTTCTTGAATGGCATGCCGAGGCGTGTCAACAGACTGCGCGCCTCGTCGTCGGTGCGGGCCGTGGTCACGATCGACACTTCCAGCCCGCGAAGCTTGTCGATCTTGTCGTAGTCGATCTCCGGGAAGATGACCTGCTCGCGCAGGCCGAGCGAATAGTTGCCGCGCCCGTCGAAGCCCTCGGAGTTGACGCCACGGAAGTCCCGGATTCTCGGGAGCGCGACGTTGAGGAGCTTGTCGAGGAAGAACCACATGCGCCGGCCGCGCAGGGTGGTCTTGATGCCGATCGTCTGGCCCGCGCGCAGCTTGAAGGCGGCGACGGACTTGCGCGCCTTGATCAGGGCGGGCTTCTGGCCCGTGATCGTGACCACGTCGCCGACCGCGGCGTCGAGCGCCTTGTCGTTGTCCTTGGCCTCGCCGATGCCGATGTTCACGACGACCTTGGCGATGCGGGGCACCTCCATCGGGTTGTCGTAATCGAACTCCTTGGTCAGCTGGGACACGATCGTGTCGCGATAAAGCGTGAGCATGCGCGGCGGAGTCTCGGTCTTCGTACCTGGCGCCTTGGGCGCTTCGGTCTTCTTCTGCTGTGCTTTCTGCTTGCTCATTGGGCCTCCGTCTTGCGCACCCGCTCGTAAGGCTCGCCGCAGTGGCGGCACACCAGGGCGCGGGCGCCGGATTCGAGGACGGTGTGCTTGGTGCGGGTCGGGCGCGAGCACGACGGGCACACGAGCATCACGTTCGAATAGTCGAGGGCTGCCTCGAAGTCGACGACTCCACCCTGGGCGACAGTGACGCCGCCGCGCTGCTGTCCCGCCTTCGTGTGGCGCTTCAGGATGTTGACGCCCTTGACGACGATCTTGTGCTTGTCGGGGATAGTGCGCAGCACCTCGCCCTGCTTGCCCTTGTCCTTGCCCGTGACGACGATCACCGGATCGCCGGGGGCGAGGTCGAGCCAGCGTCGTTTGGGCTGCGGTTTGTTGGTAAGCATCTTGGTTAGAGGACCTCCGGAGCGAGAGAGATGATCTTCATGAAGTTGCGCTCGCGCAGCTCGCGGGCCACGGGGCCGAAGATGCGCGTGCCGCGCGGGTTGTTCGCGGTCGCGAGCAGCACCGCCGCGTTGTCGTCGAAACGGATCAGCGATCCGTCCGGCCGCTTGTATTCCTTGGTCACGCGCACCACGACGGCCTTCACCACCTCGCCCTTCTTGACCTGGCCGCCCGGCTGGGCCGACTTGACGGTCGCGGTGATGGTGTCGCCTACGGAGGCGTACTTGCGGTAGTGGCCCCCGGCCACGCGGATGCACAGGATCTCTTTCGCTCCTGAGTTGTCCGCGACCTTGAGGCGTGTTTCCTGCTGAATCACTTTGTTACTTGGCCTTCTCCACGATTTCCAAAACGCGCCAGCGCTTCTCCTTGGAGATGGGGCGCGTTTCGGTGATGCGGACCAGGTCGCCGACGCCGCACTCGTTCTTCTCGTCGTGGACTTTGAACTTCGTGCGCCGCTGGACGGTCTTGCGGTAGAGGCGGTGGGCCTTGGACGTGCCGACCTGGACGATGATCGTCTTGTTCATCTTGTCGGCGATCACCGTGCCGAGCCGGACCTTGCGCTGGCCGCGGGTCTCGTTTTCGGTGACCTGTGTCTCGGGCCTGGTCGCTGTTGCGGTGTCGGTCATTTGGTTTCCTCGGCTTTCTTGCGGGTGCGCTTGGGCTTCGCCGGCGCTTCGGGTGCTTCTTCCACGGCTGCTGCGGCGGGCTCGGGTTCTGGTGTGGCGGTGGCCGGCTCGAGAGCGTCGGCAACCATCGAGGCGACGATTCCGAAGTCGCGCTCGCGCAGCACGGTCATGATCCGCGCGATGTCGTGGCGGACCTTGCTGATCTGGCTCGAGTTCTCGAGCTGGCCGACGGCGTGCTTGAAGCGGAGCTCGTAGAGCTCGCGACGCGCCTGGCGCATTCGCACGCTCAGCTCGTCCGCCTCGAGCACTCGCAGCTCGTCGACTTTCATCTCGCGCCTCCGGCCGCGGCCGATTCCGAGACGACGAATCTCGTTTTGATCGGGAGCTTGGACGCGGCGAGCTTCATCGCCTCTTTGGCGACGGCCGGCGTGACGCCGCCCATCTCGAAGAGCACGCGGCCTGGCTTGACCACGGCGACCCAGCCTTCCGGGTTGCCCTTGCCGGAACCCATGCGGGTCTCGGCCGGCTTCTTGGTGATCGACTTGTCGGGGAAGACGCGGATCCAGATCTGGCCGCCGCGCTTGACGTGGCGGGTCATGGCCCGGCGGGCTGCTTCGATCTGGCGGTTGCTCATCCAGCACGCTTCCATCGCCTGCAGGCCGAAGTCGCCGAAAGCGACCGTGGCGCCGCGCGTGGCGATGCCCGTGCGACGGCCGCGGTGCATCTTGCGGTACTTGACTCTCTTGGGGATCAGCATCAGCTCGTCGTCTTCTTTGTGGTGGTTGCCTTCTTGGCGGGGGCTTTGGCCTCAGCCTTTGCCTTGGGAGCGGCGGCCTTCGCCTTCGGCTGGGTCTTTGTTTCGACCTTCGGCTTGGGTTCAGCCTTCGGCTTTGCGGCCGGCTTGGCCGTCGTCGTTGTCGTGGCGCGAGCGCGGCGCGGCGCGGCCGTTGGCGCTGCGGTGATGGCCTCGGGCTCAGGCGTGGCGACCTCGACGACGGGGGCGGCCTGAGGCTCTGCGAGAACCGCGGCCAGCTCGGGCTGCGGGGCGATCTCGGCGATCGGAGCCGTCGCTTCCGCCGAGACGGGCTGCTTGCGCAGGGGCGCGGCCACGTCCTTATAGATCCAGCACTTGACGCCGATGGCGCCGAAGGTGGTGCTCGCGGTAGCACGGCCGAAGTCGATGTTGGCGCGGAGGGTGTGAAGGGGTACGCGGCCTTCGCGGTCCCACTCGCGCCGGGCCATCTCAGCTCCGCGCAAGCGCCCGCCGCAGTAGATGCGGACGCCCTTTGCGCCGGCGCGCATGGTCCGCAGGATCGCCTGCTTCATCGCGCGCTTGTAGCTGATGCGGCGCTCGATCTGGGATGCGATGTTCTCGGCCACGAGCTGCGCGTCGAGCTCCGGCTGCTTGATCTCCTGGATCGAGATGCGCACGCGGTTTCCGAAACGCTTCTCCAGGTCCTCGCGCAGCTGGTCGACCGAGGCGCCGCCTTTGCCGATGACGATGCCGGGCTTTGCCGTGTGAATCGTGACCGTGAGTTGGGCATTCGACGAGCGCTCCGTCTCGATCTTGGCGATGCCCGCATTGCGCAGGCGCGCGAGGATGACACGACGCATCTCGAGGTCCTCGTGCAGCATCTTCGTGTAGTCCTTGGGATTGGCAAACCAGTTCGCCTCCCACGGACGGAACACGCCAAGGCGGAATGCGTTCGGGTGAACTTTGTGACCCAAGCTGTTACTTAGCTCCTTGCGGGCGGTCTTCGACGACCGCGGTGATGTGGCAGGTGCGGTGGAAGAATTCGTGCGCCATGCTCCGGCTCACGGGGCGCCGGCGGCGGAAGGTCGGTCCCTCGTCGATGAGGATCTGCTTCAGCACGAGGTCGTCGCGATTGAGGTTGAAGTTGTGCTCGGCGTTGGCGGCCGCGGACTTGATCGCCTTGGCGACGTCCTTGGCGGCGTGCTTCGGTGAGAACTCAAGCTGCGCGAGCGCCTCTGACACCTTCATACCCTTCACGGAGTCGGCCACCAGCCTCGCCTTGCGCGGCGTGCGGCGGACAAACCTCGAAACTGCGGAAACTTCCATCGTCGCCACTTCTACTTCAGCGCCGTCGATTTTTCGGTATGGGTGCCGTGGCCGCGGAAGTGGCGCGTGGGCGCGAACTCGCCGAGCCGGTGGCCGACCATGTTCTCGCTGATGAAAACGGGCACGTGCTTGCGGCCATCGTGCACCGCGATGGTGTGGCCGACCATGTCGGGATAGATGGTCGAGGCGCGCGCCCAGGTGCGAATCACCTTCTTGTCGCGCGACAGGTTCATCTTGTCGATCTTCTCTTTCAAGGGGGCGCTGATGAACGGCCCCTTCTTCAGTGAGCGTGACATTTACTTCTTGCGTCCTTTCTTCTCGCGGCGGCGAATGATGAGCTTGTCGGAGGCCTTCTTCGGCTTGCGGGTGCGGTAGCCCAGCGCAGGCTTGCCCCACGGGGTCTTCGGGTTGCCGCCCGGTCCGGTCTTGCCCTCGCCACCGCCGTGCGGATGGTCGCGGGGGTTCATCGTGGAACCACGGACCGTGGGCCGTACGCCGAGCCAGCGGCTGCGTCCGGCCTTGCCGCCCGACTCGTTCTCGTGCTCGATGTTACCGACCTGGCCGATCGTGGCCTGGCACCTGACGTGGATTCGTCGCAGCTCGCCGCTCGGCATCCGCACCACTGCGTAGTCGCCTTCCTTCGCGAGGAGCTGGGCGGAGGCGCCGGCGGAACGGACGAGCTGTCCGCCTCGTCCCAGCGTGAGCTCGATGTTGTGGATGGTCGAGCCGACCGGGATGTTGGACAGCGGGAGGGCGTTACCGATTCTAACGGGCGCCTCCTCCCCGCTTTCGATGGGGTCGCCAACTTTCAGGCCGAGCGGGGCGAGGATGTAGCGCTTTTCGCCGTCCTTGTAGTGGATGAGCGCGATGCGGGCGCTGCGATTCGGGTCGTACTCGATGGTCGCGACCTTGCCTGAGATGCCGTGCTTGTCGCGTTTGAAGTCGATCTTCCGGTAGAGCTTCCGGTAGCCGCCGCCCTGGTGGCGCGTCGTGATGCGGCCCTGGTTGTTGCGACCGGCATGCGTGGGCAGCGACTCGATCAAGGTCTTCTCGGGTTCGTCCGTTGTGACCTCGTCGAATCCCGACACCGACATGAAGCGGCGTCCGGGGCTGGTTGGCTTGAACTTTCTTATCGGCATTCTTTCTTTAGACGCTCCCGAAGAGGCCTTCGATCTTCTGGCCTTCGCCTAGAGTCACGATCGCCTTCTTCCAATCGGAGGTGTGGCCGACCGCGCCGCCGGCCCTGCGCTGGCTGCGGCGACGCTTGCCACGCATCGTTACTGTGTTCACGTCTTTGACCTTGATGCCCGAGGTCTCGTACTGCTCCTCTAGGGCCTTCTTGATGTCGGTCTTGGAAGCGCGCTTGGAGACGCGGAAGGTGTAGCGGCCCTGCGTGTAGAGCTGGTAGGTCCGCTCGGTGATGACCGGGCCGATCACGATTTCCGATGCTGCACGCGTTGTCATTTGCCGCTGCCGTTGCGCTCTCGCGCCTTGAAGTTCTCTTCGAGGAGGTCGAGGCAGTCCTTGCTCAGGAGCAGGTACGTGTGGGTGAAAAGGTCCCGGATATTTAGGTTGCGCGCGAGGATCGTCTTGGTGCCGGTGAGGTTCTCGAAGGAGCGGCTGACGACCATGTTCGGCGCGGGAAGGACGATGAGGGCCGAGTTGTCGAAGCCGATGGCTTCCATCAGGTCGACGGCCTGCTTGGTCTTCGGCTCATCGAAGACGTAGCTCTCGATGACTCTGACCTGGCCGTCGATCGCCTTTTGGCTGAGCGCCGATCGCAGCGCCAGGCGGCGCATCTGCTTCGGCATCCGCTGCTCGTAGCTGCGCGGGTGCGGGCCGAAAACCGTGCCGCCGCCCTTCATGGACGGTTCGCGGATCGAGCCGTGACGCGCGCGGCCGGTGCCTTTCTGGCGGTAGGGCTTCGCGCCACCGCCGGAGACGGCGCCGCGGGTTTTGGTCGACGCGGTGCCCTGGCGGGCGTTGGCGAGCTGGCGGAGATATGCCTGGTGCATGACGGGCATGTTCGGCTTCTCGTCGAACACCGTCTTGGGGAGGTCGACCTCGCCGTTGCGCTCGCCCAGCGCGTCGAAGAATGGGACATGGAGCGGGTTGGTTTCGGACTCGTCTGCGTTCTTGGCGGTCTTCTTTGCGACGGGCTTGGCGGCCTTCGTCGTTGTGGTCGTCTTTTTGGTCGCCGTGGTCTTGGCCTTGACCGTCGCCATCAGACCTTCCTCCCGGTCGGCTTGCCGGCAGGTCCCTTGACCTTCACTGGCTTGGTCGACTGCCTGACGAGCACGAGGGCTCCCTTCGCGCCGGGCACCCCGCCCTTGAGGAGCAGCAGGTTTCGCTCGGCGTCCACTCGCACGACCTTGTAGGCGCGGGCGGTGGTCCGCACGTTGCCCATCTGGCCGGACATCTTCAAGCCCTTGAAAACGCGTGCTGAGTCGGTCGATCCGATGGCGCCCGGCTGTCGGACGTTCATCGAGCCGTGCGACTCGGGGCCGCGACTGAACTTATGTCGTTTGATCAGGCCCTGGAAGCCTTTGCCTTTCGAGTGTGACGTGACATCCACGATCTCTCCGGCGGCGAAGATCTCTGCCTTGAGCTCCTGTCCCGCTTCGAGGCCTTCGTAGCCGCGAATCTCGACGACGTGGCGATGCGGTTCGAGGCTCGCTTTCTTGAACTCGCCGAGCTCGCCTTTGCTCAGCTTGCGCTCGGCGACGACGTCGAACGCGATCCGTGCGGCGGCGTAGCCGTCTTTCTCGGCAGTGCGTAGGCCGAGCACATGGCAGGGGCCGGCTTCGAGCACAGTCACCGCGGTGGTCGTGCCGTCGGCGTTGAAGAGCTGGGTCATGCCCAGCTTCTTTGCAAGAAGGCCCTTCAACTCTTTATCTCAATGCTTACGCCGGCAGGAAGGCTGAGGCGCATGAGCGCATCGACGACGCGCGGGTTGGGATCGAGGATGTCGACGATCCGCTTGTGCGTGCGCATCTCGAACTGCTCGCGCGAGTCTTTGTCGATGAAGGGTGATCGGATGACCGTCACCTTGGAGATCTCGGTGGGAAGGGGGATTGGGCCGGCAGTGCGCGCGTTTGTACGGCGGGCGGTGTCCACGATCTTGTCCGCCGCCTGGTCCAAGACCCGATGGTCGTAGGCCTTGAGCCGAATCCGAATTTTTTGCGCCACTGCTAGCCCTTTCTCTTCCTTTTACCTATATGCCTACTTGATAACCTCGGTCGCCACGCCGGCGCCGACGGTCTTGCCGCCCTCGCGGATCGCGAAGCGAAGCCCGGGCTCAATGGCGATCGGTTCGCCGAGGGTGATGTCCATCACGACGTTGTCACCGGGCATGCACATCTCGACGCCTTCGGGGAGCTTGACCTCGCCCGTCACATCGGTGGTGCGCATGTAGAACTGGGGGCGGTAACCGGTAAGAAACGGCGTGTGACGGCCGCCCTCTTCCTTGGACAGCACGTACACCTGCGCCTTGAACTGAGTGTGCGGCTTGATCGAGCCGGGCTTGGCCAGCACTTGGCCGCGCACGACGTCCTCGCGCTTCACACCACGGAGCAGCGCGCCAATGTTGTCGCCGGCCTGGCACTCGTCCATGTCCTTGTGGAACATCTCGATGCCGGTGACGACGGTCTTCGTGCTGTTCGGGTGGATCCCTACGATCTCGATTTCCTCGTTCCTCTTGAGCTTGCCGCGCTCGACACGCCCAGTTGTCACGGTGCCGCGACCTTCAATCGTGAACACGTCCTCGATCGGCATAAGGAAGGGCTTGTCGACGGGCCGCTCCGGCAAAGGAATATAGGTGTCAACCGCGTCCATCAACTCCATGATCTTGGGCGTCCACTCGGGGTCGCCTTCGAGGGCCTTGAGCGCGGAGATGCGAACGATCGGGATGTCGTCCCCGGGGTACTCATAGCGAGTGAGAAGCTCGCGCAGGTCGAGCTCGACAAGCTCGATGAATTCCTTGTCATCGACCATGTCGCACTTGTTAAGGGCGACAACCAGGAAGGGCACGTTGACCTGGCGGGCCAGGATGATGTGCTCCCGGGTCTGAGGCATGGCCCCGTCGTTGGCGGCCACGACGAGAATCGCGCCGTCCATCTGGGCCGCGCCGGTAATCATATTTTTGATGTAATCCTGATGCCCTGGACAGTCCACGTGCGCGTAGTGGCGCTTCTCAGTCTCGTACTCCACGTGGGTGATCGAAATTGTGATTCCACGCGCCTTCTCTTCCGGCGCCTTGTCGATCTGGTCGAACGGCTTGAACTCGGCCAGACCTTTCTCAGAAAGCACCTTGGTAATGGCAGCCGTCAGCGTCGTCTTTCCATGGTCGATGTGACCGATGGTCCCAACGTTGAGGTGCGGCTTCGTCCGCTCGAACTTCTTCTTCGCCACTGTTTCCTCCTAACTAACTCCGCGACGTAGTACGGCGGCCCACAGCCTCCGCCAAATTCCCGGGCATCTCTGCGTAATGACTGAATTCCATCGAGTAGGTCGCGCGCCCCGAAGTCATCGACCGAAGTTCGGTAGCGTAACCGAACATCTCGGCCAGGGGCACGCTGGCCTTCACGTTTTGCGACGTGCCTCGTCCTTCCATGCCAAGGATGTGCCCGCGGCGCGAGGACAGGTCGCCCATCACGTCTCCGAGATATTCCTCCGGCATGACGACGTCCACCTTCATGATCGGTTCGAGCAGGTAAGGCTGCGCTTTGTGCATCGCGTCCTTGATCGCCATCGAGCCGGCCACCTGGAACGCCATGTCGTTCGAGTCGACCGCATGGAACGAACCGTCCACCAGAGCGGCAACGATATCGACCACGGGATACCCGGCGACAACGCCGCTCTGGAGCGCCTCCCTGATTCCCTTCTCGACCGATGGGATGAACTCGCGCGGGATGCGACCTTGCGTGACCTTGTCCTCGAAGATGAACCCGCTCCCTTGCTCGCCTGGCCGCACGTCCAGCTCCGCGTGGCCGAACTGGCCCTTGCCGCCTGACTGCCGCACGAAGCGCCCGACCCCATGCGCCGGCCGCTTGATCGCCTCTTTGTAAGCGACCTGTGGCTTGCCCTGGTTGGCGTCGACTTTGAACTCCCGCATGAGGCGGTCGATGATGATCTCGAGATGCAGCTCTCCCATCCCGGCGATGATCGTCTGGCCCGTTTCATCATCGGTGTGAACCTTGAACGTGGGGTCTTCCTCGGTAAGCCGCTGGAGCCCGATGCCTAGCTTGTCCTGGTCCGCCTTGGTCTTCGGCTCGATAGCGACCGAGATCACAGGCTCCGGGAAGGTGATCGACTCCAACAGGATGGGGTGCGCCTCATCAGCAAGGGTGTCACCAGTGGTCGTGTACTTGAGGCCCACAGCCGCGGCAATGTCGCCCGTGAACACCTCGTCGACGTCCTCGCGACGAATCGCGTGCATGCGCAGGATTCGTCCAATTCGCTCCTTGCGACCGTTCGACGCGTTGAGCACACCCGATCCGGCCTTGAGTTTGCCCGAGTAGACACGGAAGAAGGTCAGCTTGCCGACCCCTTGCGGGTCCATCTGGATCTTGAAGGCGAGGGCGGAAAACGGCTCGTTGTCGTCATGCTCACGAAGGAGCAACGCACCCGTCTTCGGGTCGGTGCCTTCCACCGGTGGCACGTCAGCCGGCGACGGCAGGTAATCGACGACGGCGTCAAGGATCGGCTGCACGCCTCGATTGCGGAGGGCCGCACCGCACAGCACCGGCACCAGGATTCCGGCGACGGTCCCCTTGCGGAGGGCGGCTTGGATCTGAGCCTCACTCGGCTCCTTCTCGTCGAGGTACAGATGCATGATCGCGTCGTCGAAGTCCGCTACAGCCTCGATGAGGTCGTGGCGGTGCTGGGTGATCAGCTCCGCCATGCCGGCCGGGATGTCCAGCGACTCGGTGTTCGTCGTTCCGAGGTCGTCCGTGTAGACGATTGCCTGCTTCGTGACCAGGTCGACGTAGCCCGTGAATGAGTCCTCCGAGCCGATCGGCAGTTGGATCGGGACGGCGCGGGCGCCCAGGCGGGTACGGATTGAGTTCAGGGAGCCATAGAAGTCAGCTCCGATGCGGTCCATCTTGTTGATGAAGGCGATCCGCGGCACGCCGTACCGATCGGCCTGCCGCCAGACAGTCTCCGACTGCGGCTCGACACCGGCCACAGCGTCGAACACTGCGACCGCACCATCGAGTACCCGCAGGCTCCGCTCGACCTCGACTGTGAAGTCCACGTGCCCGGGTGTGTCTATGATGTTGATCGCGTGATCGCGCCAGTTGGCGGTCGTCGCTGCCGACGTGATCGTGATCCCGCGCTCCTTCTCCTGGACCATCCAGTCCATGGTGGAAGCCCCCTCGTGGACCTCGCCCATCTTGTGGATGCGGCCGGCGTAGAAAAGGATCCGCTCCGTCGTCGTTGTCTTGCCCGCGTCGATATGCGCCATGATCCCGATGTTTCGGACCTTGTCGATCGCGACCGGACGTTCTTGCATCTTCAGTGCCACGCTCATCTCTCTTCTAGTACCGGAAGTGGGAGAAAGCCTTGTTGCTTTCGGCCATCCGGTGGGTTTCCTCTTTGCGCTTGACCGCGCCGCCCGTGTTCTGGGACGCGTCAAGCAGCTCGAACGCGAGCTTCTCAGACATGCTTTTCCCGCCACGCTGCCGGGCGAAACGGACGATCCAGCGACGGGCGAGGGCCAGGCGACGCTCCGGCCGGATTTCAACCGGGACCTGGTAGGTCGCCCCACCCACGCGCCGGGGCTTGACCTCGAGCAGTGGGGTTGCGTTGCGAAGGGCGAGGTCGAAAACCTCGAGCGGCTCCTTCTTGGCCTGCTTGCCCGCGCGGCTCAGCGCGTCGTACACGACCTTCTCGGCAGTCGACCGCTTCCCACGGCTCATCACCACGTTGACGAACTTGGCGATCGCCTCCGACTGGTAGACCGGGTCGGGCGCGATTACACGCTTGACAGGACGGCTCCGACGAGGCATCAGGCCGCCGCCTTGCTCTTTTCGCGCTTGGCCCCGTACTTGGAGCGCGCCTTCTTCCGGTTCTTCGTGCCGGCGGTGTCCAGGGTGCCGCGGATGATGTGGTAGCGCACACCAGGAAGGTCCTTGACGCGGCCGCCGCGAATGAGCACGACCGAGTGCTCTTGCAGGTTGTGGCCAATGCCGGGGATGTAGGCGGTCACCTCAATGCCGGTGGTGAGGCGGACGCGGGCGACCTTGCGGAGGGCCGAGTTCGGCTTCTTCGGGGTCTGGGTATAAACACGCACGCAGACGCCCCGCCGCTGCGGTGAGCCCTTGAGGGCGGGCGCCTTAGACTTCGCTCTGACCGCTTTGCGCCCGGTGCGGACCAGTTGCTGGATTGTGGGCAAACAGTTCTCCGAATGACGGCTCAAATCCCAGGCGGCATTAGCCGATTGGGCGACAAACGATGAGTATACCCAAAAACGATAGGCCCCAAATAACCGGACCGAAGTCCCACTACTTCGACGCCGCTCCTGTCGTCGCGTCCAGGCCGCGCACCGTTCACCTCCATGTAGGCGAGCTGGCGCTCCAGCTCCAGGCGGACCGCGGTGTATTCGGTTCCAGGGGCGTCGATCTTGGGACACGGGTCCTTCTAAACGAGGCTCCGGCGCCGCCTCCAGAAGGTGACATCCTCGACCTGGGAAGCGGATATGGGCCGATCGCGATCGCACTCGCCCGCCAGGCGCCGCGAGCCCGAGTCTGGGCGGTGGACGTGAACGAACGGGCGATCGAGCTCACGAAGACAAACGCCGTTGCGGCGGCCGTTTCCAACGTCACCGCGTGCTCTCCAGATGAGGTCCCTGACGAGTTGCGGTTTGCTGCGATCTATTCGAATCCGCCGGTCCGGGTCGGCAAGGCGGCCCTGCACGAGGTGCTGTTGAGGTGGCTGGGTCGCTTGGGAGACGGGGGCCGGGCATACCTTGTGGTCCAGCGGAACCTCGGGGCCGATTCGCTCGCCACGTGGCTCACCTCGGAGGGCTACGAGGTCCAGCGGCTCAAGTCAAAAAAGGGATACCGAATCCTGCAGGTCGGCAGCCCAACGTCTTAACAAGCTGGGTTGACCGACCCGCTTTTCGAGCTCTAAAGTCGCGCAAGGAGCGCCGGCGGGGGAGGGTCGGCCTGGAGGAAGGGAGGGCCCGCCAGACGTATGCCCCCCACCCCGACGCGGAAACCCGCCCTACTTCTCTCCCGCAAAGTGACACGCTGCCAACTGGTCCGGCTCGCCATGAGGCTCCAGCGGCGGCTCCTGCTCCGAGCAAATCCCCGGCGCCCGCGCGATGGGACACCGCGTGTGAAACCGGCACCCCGAGGGTGGATTCACAGGTGACGGGATCTCCCCCTTCAGCAGGATCGGTGCCCGTGCCCGCTCCACATCTGGGTCCGGCACCGGAATCGAGCTCAGCAAAGCCCGGGTGTACGGATGCTGCGGGTGATCGTAGATGTCATTTCGCCCGGCCGTTTCCACGATCTTCCCCAGGTACATGACAGCGATCCGGTCGGAAAGGTGCCGCACCACCGCCAGGTCATGCGCGATGAACAGGTACGTGAGATTGAACTCGCTCTGAAGGTCCTGCAGCAGGTTGATGATCTGAGCTTGGATCGATACGTCCAGTGCAGACACCGCCTCGTCGCAAACGATGAACGAAGGGTTGACCGCCAGCGCCCGCGCGATGCCGATGCGCTGCCGCTGCCCGCCGGAGAATTCGTGCGGGTACCGGTTGGTGAAGTTTGGATTGAGCCCGACCAGCCGTAGCAGCTCCTGGACCCGCCGCTGCCGGTCGCGACCTGAGCCGATCCCGTAGTTGTCCAGCGGCTCCTGGATGATGTCGCCCACGGTCATACGGGGATCAAGGGAGGCGAATGGGTCCTGGAAGATCATCTGCATTTTCCGGCGCACGCGTCGCAGCCGCGCACCGCGCATCTTGGTGATCTCCTGGCCTTCGAAGATGATCTTGCCCCGGGTGACCGGCAGCAGGGCGGTGATCAATCGTGCAAGCGTCGACTTCCCACACCCCGACTCCCCGACCAATCCAAGCGCCTCGCCGCGGCGGATCTCGAGGTCGACGCCGTCTACGGCGCGCACCGCCAGGCCACCGAACCCGGCGATCGGAAAGTGTTTGTAGACGCCCTGCACGCGCAGGATGACCGGGTCCTGCCTGACCGCTGTCCCGGTTGGCTTAGGAGCGGTCTGCATCACAGAAATCAGCTGCCGGCATTGTTTGAGTTGGCGCCCTCGGAGCCGCCGCCGGACGTGCCATCATCGCCGGCGGGCGCCTTCAAATTCTTTGCCGCCGCGATCGAAATCGAGCTGGCCTTGGCCGTCGCAACGTCCGCCTGGCTTACGTTGCGCATGAGCACCCAGCACCGTGCCACCTGGTCAGGCCCGACCTCGCCGAGCGGCGGCTCCTCGATCTTGCAGCGGTCGACGACGAACGGGCACCGCGGGTGGAACTTGCACCCAGGCGGCGGGTTGGAGAGGTCGGGCGGAAGGCCCTTGATGCTGACCAGCCGGTCCTTGCGAGCTTCGTCGACGCGGGGCACGGACCGGAGCAGAGACCACGTGTAAGGGTGCTGGGGGCTCTTGAAGATCTGCTCGACTGGCCCTTCCTCGACAACCCTGCCGGCGTACATCACGACAACGCGCTGGCACAGGCTGGCGACCAGAGCCATGTTGTGCGTAATCAGCATCATCGCCGTGCCGAGCTCGCGGTTCAACTGCTTCATGAGCTGGATGATCTGAGCCTGCACCGTAACGTCCAACGCCGTCGTCGGCTCGTCCGCTATCAGCAGCGATGGCTCGTTGGACAGCCCCATCGCGATCATCGCTCGCTGGCGCATGCCGCCAGAGAACTGGTGCGGGTAGTCCTTCGCCCGCCGTTCGGCCGACGGAACTCGAACGCGACTCAGCAGCTCGATGACCCGGCTCTTGGCTAGCTCGGGCGTGAACCGCTGGTGGGCGGTCATCGCCTCCTCGATCTGCCGACCGATCTTCGTCACCGGGTTCAGCGACGTCATCGGGTCCTGGAAGATCATCGCGACGTCATTGCCGCGGAAGTCGCGGATCTCCTCGTCGCCCATCTTCACGACGTCGTTGCCGCGGAACAGGATGCGGCCAGACACGATCTTCCCCGGGTCCGGGACCAGCCTGAGAATCGAAAGGGCGGTGATGGTCTTGCCGCAGCCTGACTCGCCCACGATGCCGAGCGTCTCCCCCACATCGATGTGCAGGCTGACTCCGTCGACGGCGCGCACAACACCCCGCGACGTGAAGAACTGGGTGTGCAGGTCTTCGACCTGTAGGAGGGTTTGTGCCACCTACGTGAGAACTTTAGGGGTTCGCGCGAAGCGGGGCTGGCACATCTCTGGCGGGCCCTCCCTTCCTCTAGGCCGACCCTCCCCCGCCGGCGCTCCTCGCGCGACTGTAGAGGTAGAAAAAAGGGGGAGTCAACCCAGCCTGTTAAGAGATCGGCGGATCGACTAGCGGCGCATACGCGGATCGAGAGCGTCGCGCAGCCCGTCGCCGATGAACGAAAAGGCCAGGAGCGTGAAGCCAATCGCCAGAGCCGGGAACACGACCGACGTGGGGTTGGCGTAGATCGCCTCGTACCCGTCGAACACCATCTGGCCCCAAGTCGGCGTAGGGGGCTGGATGCCGACACCGAGGAAGCTCAGCGCCGCCTCCAGGAAGATCGCCTGCGGAATGCCGAACACGACCGTGACGATGATCGGCCCCAGCGCGTTGGGCAGCAGGTGCTTGAGGATCAATTTGATGGGCGGCGAGCCAGACGATCGAGCCGCCTCGATGTACTCCTTCTCCTTGATCGCCAGGACCTGCCCTCGGACCAACCGGGCGAGGTTCACCCAGTTCACCAGGGCGATAGCCCCGAAGATCGACAAAAGGCTGGGCCCGAAAACCGACACCAGGACCAGCACGAAGATCAGGTCCGGGAACGCGTACCAGATGTCGGTGATCCGCATCAGCAGGTTGTCGATTCGCCCGCCGAAATATCCCGCCGTGAGCCCGATGGCGAGCCCGATCGGAAGGATGATGCCCTGGACGAGGATTCCGACCGACAAAGAGATCCGGCTTCCGTACATCAAGCGGCTCAGCGTGTCCCGCCCAAGCTCGTCGGTTCCAAACGGGTGGCCGAACTGGCCCGGACCGGCTTCGATGTGTTCGACCTCCTGCTTGATCGGGTCGATGATGAGACCGAAATGCACCAGCAGCGGAGAAAGGAACGCGACCAGGACGAGAAAGACCACCAGCACCGCACCGGCGACGGCCAGCGGGTTGCGCCTGAAGCGAGCCCAGGCATCCTGCCAGAGCCCTATCTGCTGCTCCGCGACCTCCCAGTCGATCGCCTGCGCGACGGCAGGCGCTGCCAGTGCCACCGCTACGTCAACCTGACCCGTGGGTCGATGAAGACATAAAGGACGTCGACGACCAGGTTCGCGACCGCGATCACAACCGAGAACAGGACCGTGGTGCCCAGGATCATCGGGTAGTCACGAGATGTGACCGCCACCACGAACGCCCGTCCGATGCCTGGGATGTTGAACACCGTCTCCACGATCACCGAACCGGTGACCAGGAAGGCAAAGGTTGGTCCCAGCGTAGTGACGACTGGGATAAGAGAGTTCTTGAGCACATGTTTCAAGACGACGATCCGCTCCGAAAGCCCCTTCGCCCAGGCGGTCCGGACGTAGTCCTGGCGGATCGTGTCCAGCGTGCTCGCCCGCGTCAATCGAGCCGTGTACGCGATCGGCAACAGCGACAGCGTAATCACCGGCATGATCAGGTGATCGTCGACGCCGAAGTCCGCAGCAGGCAGGAAGAAGGCGTGCTGCGTCCACCTGGCCATCTCCACCGAGAACACGACCACCATCAAGGCGCCGACCACGAAGTTCGGAAACGACGCCGCGACCGTGGCGAAGCCCATTGTGATGTAGTCGGTGCGCGTGTTCTGGCGTAGAGCCGCGACCACGCCCAGGGCAATTCCGACCGGCACGATGATCAGGAACGCAAGCACTCCGAGCGTCGCCGTGTAAGGGATGCCCTCGCCGATCAAGGCCGTGACCGTCTTGCCCTCGTACTGATAGGAGAGCCCGAAATCGAAGTGCGCCGCATTCCACAGGTACAGCTCGAACTGCTGATACTCAGGCTTGTTCAGCCCGTACTTGAGGTCGAGGTTGTGCCTCACCGCGGCCGATAGCTCGCGCCCACCGTTTCTGTCCCACGGGCTGCCGGGGGCGAGGTGCATCAGAAAGAACGTGATCAGGATGACGAAGAAAACGATCGGGACCATCCACAGGATGCGCCGCACGATGAAGATGGTCAGACTGCCGGCCCTGCTGCCGCTCAGGGCCGACAAACGGGACGGGAGCAGGGCGCCCCGGTTGGGGCGCCCCGCTATTACTGCCAAATCATTGGACTCCTAGTGAGCCGTGATGTACGCCGAGAAGTAGTTCTGGCTGCCAGGCGTGTACTGGTAGTCAAACGCCGTCTGCGTGATGTTGACGTATGGCGCGACAAGGTCGTACTCGTACGGCTGGTAGATGAACGCAACCGCCGCCTGGTCGATGAGCATCTTCTGAGCCGTCAGGTAGTCAGCGTTGCGCTGGGTCTGGTTGATCTCAGAGTCTGCCTTCTGGACGAGGGCGTCATAACCGGCCAGCGTCGGGCAGCCCCAGTTGAGGCTGTGGCATGAACCGCTGGAGAAGATGTCCATCCAGTCCTGCTGGTCCGGGTAGTCGGCGCCCCATCCGTCCGGGCCGTAGATGTCGAAGTTGCCCTTGCGGATGCGGCTGGTGACGGTCTTGCTGTCGATGACGTCCAGCTGGATGTTCAACCCGAGGTTGGTGTTCCACTGGTCGGCGATGAACTGGTTGAGCGTCTTGCTGCCGGTCGAGTTGCGGGTCAGCAGCTTGTACTTGTTCAACTGGTCAGCGGTAACACCGGCGCTCGTAAGCAGCGCCTTGGCCGCCGCCGGGTCGAAGCTCTGGTTGTTGTCGGAGGTGTCGTAGCCGGCCATCCCCTTCGGGATGAAGGACGCGATTCCCTTCGACGTCCCGTGCTGGACGTCGTTCGCCAGCTTGTCGCGGTCGATCGACTTGGCAAATGCCAGGCGGACCTTCGCGTTGTCGAACGGAGCCTTTGTGGTGTTGAAGGTCATCCAGAAGGTGGTGAGTTGCGGGTAGAGGTGCGCCTGCTTGCTCAGCACTGGGTCGCCGCGGACCACGGTCACGTCGGCGAGTGGAACGTTGGCGATGTCGAGGGCGCCGGTCTGGTACTTCGAGAACTCGGTGTTCCCGTCAGAGATGTAGTAGAGGATGATCTGCTGAAGCTTGGCGGTGCCGCCCCAGTAGTTTGTGTTCGGCACCAGCGTGACGTGGTCCTTGGACGCGATCTCAGAGATCTTGTAAGGACCGTTGCCGACGATCGTGTTGGCGTTGTTGGCCCAAACTTCGGCCTTTGTGGTGTCGGTCGATGGGAAAGTCCCGCCGGCCGCGCTCTCGACAACATCCTTGCGAATTGGAACGGCGACCCACAGGGTCACGACCCATTTGAAGAACGCCGCCGGGTGCTGCAGCTTGATCACAAACGTGGTGGCGTCAGGCGCGGAAAGTCCGAGCCCGGACAGGTAGCTGTCGATTGCGCTTGCGCTCGATGCGTCCACGCTGCCGTAGTTCGCCGCGCCGGCGATCGTGGTGTCGAAGAACGGGTCCACGTACCCGGCCGCGAGGGCAGGGTTCAAGAAGTGCTGGTATCCGTAGACCCAGTCACTCGCGGTGACGGGCTTGCCATCGCTCCACTTGGCACTCGGCTGCAGGTGGAATGTGTAGGTGAGACCGTCCGACGAAACGTCGTAGCTCTTGGCGGCCGCCGGCTGCACGTCGCTGAGGTCAGCCTTCGGCTTCAGGAGCGATTCGAAGTTTTGGCCGCCAACGGCAGCTTCATACGAATATGTCTGCTGGGTCGGGTCGAAGCTGTTTGCCTCGGTTGCTGGGTTGAGGCGAAGGATCTGCTGGGCGGCCGGCGCTAGGTTCAAGCTCGGAGCTCCGTTGTTGCCGCCGCACGCGACAACCGCGAAGATCCCTACGCTCGCGAGCGCCACGGCTCGGATGCTGGTACCTAACTGCATACGCGTCTTACCTCTCAGTTCTGATCCTGCGGCCTTCTTCCCGGGGTCCGGGGCGAGAGTGCGCCGGCAGCAGGTCTTACTCACGGCCACTTCAGGGCCAAGACAGATTCTCTTGCGCTCCCCAGCGCAGTGTCAAGCAGCATAGCGGGGCTCTAATGCGAACGACTGTTCGATTGCAAAAAAGCATACCCCTGGCGGGCCCTCCCAGATCTGACCGGTCCCTCCCCCGCCGGCCAACCGGTCGTAGCGTACGGTGGCTGTCAACCCAGCCGGTAAAGAACCCTCAGTGCGGAGCGATCGAGATCAGCGTCGGGTTCAACGCGCCCGGCCACTCGTCCACCGGCGAAGTCGTCACGCCCCTCACATAAGTCCGCACGAGATGCCAGCTGACCGACTGGGCCAGGAACGCCACCGGCGCGTCGCCCGCCAGCATCTGTTGCGCCTGCTGGTACTCCTGGTCGCGCCGGTCGGCCTGCGTGTCGGTCCTGGCGACCCGCACGAAGTTGTCGTACTGCTGGTTCTGATAGAACGCGGTGTTGTTCGAGCTCGTCGTCAGGAAGAAGTCGTACCAATCCGCCGGGTCCGGATAGTCCGCGCTCCACCCCATCGGCCCCGCGATCTGGAAATCCCCGGTCGAGAGGTTGGACGAGTACGTGTTCGCATCGAGACCCTGCAGCGAGATGTTGATTCCGAGGTTGGCCTTCAGCTGGTCGTGGACGAAGTTCGCCGTCGCCTTCCCGAAATCCGAGGTCTGGTCGTACGAGAACGTCAGGCTCGCCAGCTGAGCAGCGGAGAACCCTGAAGCCGCGAGAGAAGCGCGCGCCTGGGCCACGTCGAAGTCCTGCGCCGGCAAGCTCGACGAATACCCATGCATCCCCTTAGGGATGAAAGAGGTGGCGGGCAGCCCCTGCCCCTGGAAAATCTGCGCCACGAACGCGTTGCGGTCGATCGCCTGCGCGATCGCCAGCCGCAGCTTCCCGCTGCTGGTCGGCGAGGCGCTGAGCCGGAAGGTGATCCAGAACACAGTGAGGTCGGGCGTCTTGACGAGGTCCACCTTCAAACTCGCATCGCCCGCCACGCCCGAAGCCTGCGCCGGCTGGACCGACATCTCATCCAATTGACCAGCCTTGTATCTCGTCAACGCCGCGGCGCCATCGTTGACGACCTCGAAGTTGATGGACGAAAGCGTCGGCCTGGCGCCCCAGTAGTGCGGGTTGGGGACCACCGTGATGTGGTCCTTCGCCACCATCTCCGACACCTTGAACGGCCCGTTCGTGATCAGCGTGTCCGGGCTGGCCGCCCACTTGTCCCCGCTCTTCTTCACCACGTCCTGGCGCACAGGAGCCGCCGCCGGCATCGCGGCCAACCACACGAAGGCGGGGTCAGGCCCAGCCAGCGTCACCTGGAAGGTGTTGTCGTCCAGCGCCTTCAACCCGAGGGTGTTGAGCGCCGCGTCGATGTTGGCCGCGTCCCGTTGCGGGTCGAGGTTCGAAACCTTGTCGCCGTTAAGGATCGTGGCGGAGAAAAACGTCGCCTCGGGAGCCGCAAGCCGTGGGTCGATCAGCCGCTGCCACGCATACACGAAGTCCTGCGCTCGCACCGGCGTGCCATCGGAATATCCGGCACCCACACGAAGGTGGAACACGTAAACCGTGCCGCCCGCCACCACGTCATAAGAAGAAGCGGCTGCCGGGACGACCCCGCTCAGGTCGGGCATCGGCTTGACCAGCGACTCGGAGATCGCGCGCAGGACCGCGGTCTCGTATGGGTACTGCGTCTGCCCGGGATCGAGCGTGCCGGGCTGGTCCTCGAGCAGGACCTGGAGCACCTGGTTCTTGGCGAGCTTGGGCCCCTGGGTGAGCGAAGGCGAGTTGCACGCGCTGAGCGAAGCGAGGACCACCAGCGCGAGCGCCACGGCGCGAAGCAGCCTCGAGCCTGGGATCACTTTTCCATCATAGGTTCCGCTAGATAAACGAGAAGGGAGCGACCCTGGCGGGCAGCCCCCTTGTGCACGTACCGAAGAATGTAGCGCAAACCGGGCCGCTTTGGCCCGGTTTGCATAGGTCTAGACGGAAAGGGTTTCCAGGTCGATCGGCTCCTCTTCGAGGATCCTGGCCGCCTGCTCCCGCTGCTTCTTGTAGTAATCGAGCCCCGTCCCGGCGGGGATCAGCTTGCCGATGATCACGTTCTCCTTCAGGCCGCGCAGCCGGTCGACCTTGCCCGAGATCGCGGCCTCGGTCAGGACGCGCGTCGTCTCCTGGAAGGAAGCTGCCGAGAGCCACGAGGTGGTGTTCAGCGCGGCCTTGATCAGGCCGAGCAGCACGGTCTGCGCCGTGGCGGGCTCGCCGCCCTCCGCCAGCGCCTTCGCGTTGCCTTCCTCGTACTCCCACTGCGAGACGATCTCGCCCGGCAGCAGGCCGGTGTCGCCCGCGGAGTCGACACGGACCTTCCGCATCATCTGCCGCACGATCACCTCGATGTGCTTGTCGTTGATGTCCACGCCCTGGCTGCGGTACACCTTCTGGACCTCGTCGACCAGGAAGGTCTGGACCGCCTCCTTGCCCAGGATGTGGAGGAGCTCCTGCGGTGAGATCGACCCTTCGGTGATCTGCTGTCCCGCCTTGATGATCACCTTCTGGCCGTCTCGCCGGTCGAGCTCCGGCCGGATGCGGACCTGGTGCGGGATCGCGTACTCGCGAACCTCTTCGTCGATGGTGCGCACGGTGATTTCCTTGGTTGACACGGTCACCTTGCCGGCGTGCCGCGTCCGCACGGCGTTGCCCTTGGCGTCGCGGGCCAGCTCCTGGCCCTCCATGACGTCGTCCTTGCTCTTGACGAGCGCCTGCATCTTGGGGTCGACCGGGTAGGAAACCTCGAACTCTTCCTTGGAGATCACGCGCACCTTGCGCGAGCCCTCCTGGCGGATGATCTCGAGCTCCCC
>DATFVI010000191.1:0-4761 GCA_035260405.1 Candidatus Dormiibacterota bacterium | reverse complement strand
GGCATGCGGTTCGAGGCAAGGCTCGAGACTGAGCAGGCGCCGAAGACTTGCGCGAAGTTCGTCACCATGCTGCCGCTGAAAACGCGCCTGGTCCAGGCGCGTTGGAGCGGAGAGGCCGCCTGGATCCCGCTCGGCGACCTCGATGTCGGCCTCGGCTATGAGAACCACACGAGCTATCCGGCGCCTGGACAGCTGCTGCTGTACCCAGGTGGCATCAGCGAGACCGAGATCCTGTTTCCGTATGGGGGAACGGTCTTCGGGAGCAAGATGGGGCAGCTCGCCGGAAACCACTTCGCGACCATCGAGGAGGGCGCCGAGCAGCTGCCGGCCCTCGGAAAGCTCGTCCTGTGGGAAGGCGCGCAGGACATCGTTTTCGAAGCCGTCTGACGATGGATCGCGCTGCTTCGGTGGTGATGCGGCGCTGCGACCTGCTCGGTTCGATCAGCGAAGAACCCGACCGGCTCACGAGACCATTCGCATCGGATGCGATGCGCCGAGCGCACGACGCGGTAACCGCGTGGATGCGCGAGGCCGGGATGGAGGTTGGCCGAGACAACATCGGCAACCTACGAGCCATATACGAAGGAGCGATGGGCGCCCGCGAGACGCTGCTCATCGGGTCGCATATCGATTCCGTGCGCGACGCCGGCAGGTACGACGGGCCGCTCGGCGTGCTGGTGGGGATCGCGGCGGTGCAGGGCCTCCACGACCGAGGCACACGGCTGCCGTTCGCAATCGAGGTGGTCGCGTTTGCGGACGAGGAAGGGCTGAGGTACGGCACCACCTACCTGGGCAGCAAGGCGTTGGCGGGCAGCTTTGACGCCGCCGATCTCGACCGCACCGACGCCGACGGCGTGACGATGGCGCAGGCGATCCTCGGCTTCGGAGGCGATCCGGACAGCATCGAGAAGGATCGATCGAGCGAAGGCCCGCTGCTCGGCTACTGCGAGGTCCACATCGAACAGGGCCCGGTGCTCGAAGCCAAAGGTCTGCCTGTGGGAGTTGTTTCCGCCATTGCCGGTCAGTCGCGCCGACAGCTCAAGTTCACGGGCGAGGCCGCACACGCGGGAACCACGCCGATGGAGCATCGCAAGGACGCGCTCGTCGCCGCCTCGGTCTTCGTGCAAGCGGTCGCGGACTACGCCGAAAGCCGGCCGGGATTGGTCGCCACGGTAGGTCAGCTCACGGTGCAGCCCGGTGCTGCCAACGTCGTACCAGGGGAGGTGACCCTGAGCCTTGACGTACGGCACGCTGATGATGCCGTCCGCCTCCGCGCGTCGAAGGTCCTGGTCGACATCGCTGGGAAGATTGCCCACACCAGGGGGATCGCAGTCACAACCAATCAGGTCAGCGAAAACGGCACGGTTCAATGCTCACAGCACTTGACTTCTATGCTCGCGCAAGCCGTACAGGACCTTGGCCACGAGAGCGCTCAACTCGCCAGCGGCGCGGGTCACGACGCCGTTGAGATGGCCGGCGTCACCGACGTGGCGATGCTCTTCGTGCGCTGCAAGGGGGGCATCAGCCACAATCCCGCCGAGTCCGTGGACGAAGCCGATGTTGCCGTCGCGATCGACGTGCTTGAGAAGTTCCTGGAGCTGCTGGCAGCCGAAGGTTGAGCGACCTGGTCATCCGCGGAGGCACAGTCGTCACGAGCTCGTCGGTCGGCCTCGCCGACGTCGCGGTGACGGACGGCCGCATCACCGCCGTCGGTTCGAACCTGTCCGACGACGCGAAGGAGCAGATCGACGCCTCCGGGCTGCACGTCTTCCCCGGGGGCATAGACTCGCACGTCCATTTCAATGAACCTGGGCGCACGGAGTGGGAGACGACCGCCAACGGCTCGTCGGCGCTCGCCGCGGGCGGCTACACGAGCTTTGTGGACATGCCGCTGAACAACCTGCCCGTGACCATCGATGGCGCAGCGTTCGACCTCAAACTCGAAGCTGCCAAGCGCTCGTCGATCGTCGACTTCGGGTTTTGGGGCGGGCTTGTACCGGGCAACCTGGATCGCCTGGCGGAGCTCGTGAATCGCGGCGTGATCGGATTCAAGGCCTTCATGTGCCCAAGCGGCATCGACGAATTCCCGGCGTGCGACGAGAAGACCCTGCGCGAAGGCATGGAGAGAATCGCCGAGCTCGACTCCATCTTGCTGGTGCACGCGGAGGACCCATCGAAGCTCACAGATCCAAAGGGCACCTCCCCGCGAGATTTTCTCGAGTCCCGCCCCTGGCAGGCAGAGCTCTCGGCGGTTCACAACGCGATCGCGTGGGCGCGTGAGGCGGGATGCCGGCTCCACATCGTGCACGTGAGCTGGGCCCCCAGCGCAGCCCTGATCCAGGTGGCACGGAAAGGCGGCGCGGATGTCAGCGGCGAGACCTGCCCCCACTACCTTCTTTATTCGGAGGACGACCTGGAGCGGTTGGGCGGCCTTGGAAAGTGCGCGCCACCTTTTCGCTCAGCGGGGAGCCTCGAGGCGCTGTGGACCAGCCTCTCCGACGGCTGGCTCCAGATGGTCGTTTCCGATCACTCGCCATGCACGCTGGAGTTGAAGCAAGGCGAAAATTTCCTGAGGATCTGGGGCGGCATCTCAGGTTGCCAGTCGACCCGTCAGCTGCTCCTCGCTCAGAACCGACTCGATCTGCAGTCCGTCGCGGCGCTGACATCCACGAACGTCGCGAAGCGATTTGGCCTCTCGCACAAGGGCGAGGTGGCCGAAGGCTTCGACGCGGACCTGTGGCTCGTCGACCTCAGCCGTGAGGAAGTCGTTCTGAGAGAGGCCCTGCTCTACCGAAACCCCTTCAGCGCCCACGAAGGACAGCCCATTCGGGGTCGCACAGTTCGCACGCTCGTGCGCGGTAAGACGGTTTTCATGGATGGACGTCCTGTCTCTGGTCTGGAGGCTCGGCTGCTGACACCGACGGATTAATGGTGCGGCCGGATGCCTACGCTGCAGTGGTAGCAGTGATCCGTTTTTCCGTCGTGGTTGTACCACTCGTGTTGTCCGCAGTCGACGGATCCCTTCGGGATCCGATCCGATAGAACATTCGGCAGATGACGGCGGAGCCAGGTTCGAGCTCGGAATTTGCTCCGCGACGGACCGGTCGATTTCACGCAGTCACGCGCTTCTGAGGCGTTTGCTCTCGAGCGCGATGTCCCTGACGATCTGATCCTCGTTTCCGGTAAGCAACCGTCCGTCTCGCACGACGACCTTGCCGTTGACCACTACCGCCTCGGCACGCGCGGGCGGTGCCAGCGCAAGCGCAGCCAGCGGGTCCTCGATGCCCGCGTGCGCCAGGTCGTCGATGCGAAAGAACGCCACGTCCGCGCACTTTCCCGGTTCGAGGGTGCCGCAGTCGTCGCGGCCCAGGCACGCCGCGCCGCCGGCCGTCGCCAGGCGCCACGCGCCGCGGGCGTCCATTGCGGTTGCCGCATCCGGATCGCCTTGCAGAGCGGCCCGCCCTCGAGCCAGCAGCAGCGCCTGGTGCAGCTCCATCGCGAGGTTGGAGTCCTCGTTGCTTGCGGCGCCGTCCACTCCGAGTCCAACTCTCGCGCCGGCGCGCACGAGGTCCGACAACCGGAACACCCCGGCCCCGAGACGCAGGTTGCTGGAAGGGCAGTGCGCCACCCCCGTCCCGGTCGCGGCGACTGTCGCCACGTCCGCGTCGTTGAAATGGACGCCGTGCGCGAACCAGACGTCGTCCCCGGTCCAGCCCAGGTCCTGCATCAGGTCGAGCGGACGCTTTCCGAACTTCTCCAGGCAGAAACGCTCTTCGTCCAGCGTCTCCGCGACGTGTGTGTGGAGCCTTACGCCGTGCCGGCGCGCGAGCGCGGCCGAGTCGCGCATCAGCTCGGGTGTCACCGAGAACGGGGAGCACGGCGCCACGACGACGCGGCACATCGAGCCGGGTGCCGGGTCGTGGAAGTCGTGGATCTTCTCCTCGGTGTCGGCGAGGATCGCGTCCTCGTCTTCAACCACGCTGTCCGGAGGCAGGCCGCCCTTCGATTCGCCGAGTGACATCGAGCCGCGACATGGATGGAATCGAAGCCCTAGCTCGCTCGCCGTTTCGACAAGCGCCTCGAAGATCCCTTCGCGCCCGCGCGGAAAGACGTAGTGGTGATCTGTGGAAAGCGTGCATCCGCTCAAGAGCAGCCGGGCCATCGCCGCCCGGGCGGCTATGCGGACCGTGTCGGCGTCGATCTGAGCCCAGACCGGGTACAGCGCACGGAGCCACTCGAACAGCCCTCCGTCCGGGACGTAGCCGCGAGTGGCCCATTGGTACATGTGGTCGTGCGCGTTGACCAGGCCCGGAACCGCAACGCAGTTCGGCAGGTGGAGCTCGTCGTCGGCGGCGGGCGGCGGGCCCGAACCCACGTCGACGATAAACCCATCGCGGGCGAGCAGCCAGCCGTTTTCCAGCTCCTGCCCGGCGCCCGTGTACACCTGCCCAGCCCGCAGCAGCAGGGTCGGCATCAGGTATCGACCAGGTCCTGCGGGCGGACCGGGACTCGTGTCACCGGACGTCCCGTGGCGGCTCGGATCGCGGCCACGATCGCCGGGCCTGACGAGATCGTCGGCGGCTCCCCCACTCCCTTCAACCCGTAGGGCGAGTGTGGGTCGCCGAGCTCGAGGATGTCCATCCGCACCGGGGGCATGTCCAGGATCGTCGGGAGCAGGTAGTCGGTGAACGAGGCGTTGCGGATCACCCCATCCTTGACCTGGATCTCTTCCATCACAGCGAGCCCGAGGCCCTGCGCCGC
>DATFVI010000190.1:0-9142 GCA_035260405.1 Candidatus Dormiibacterota bacterium | reverse complement strand
AGCTTCTTCAGGCCCGGGTTGACCGCGATCACCTTCGGTCCCCTCACCTTCCTGTCGCGCGCCTTCACATGCGCGCTCTCGCTCGGCGAGACGCGGTCCAGCTCGTCGCTCATCGCCAGATGGTAGCGTCGCCGTGGTGAGCCAAATCTCCCCTCCCCCGGAGGGGGCAATCAATGAGTCCCATCCTGAACGCCGCTAGCGCGCAGGGTCGGGGTGGGGGGCGGCGCGAGCTGGAACTAGGCCCGGCTGACATCGAGCAAGCCGCCAGGGACTTGCTGGCATACCTCTCGCCCACGCCGCTCCAGTACTCGCGAGCCTTCACGGACAAGGCGCGCTGCCACGTGCACCTCAAGATCGAATCGATCCAGCCCATCCGCGCGTTCAAGGTTCGGGGCGCGCTCAACAAGCTGATCCACATGACCGCCGAACAGCGTGCCGCGGGAGTGATCACGGCGTCGGCCGGGAACCATGGCCTCGGCGTCGCGTATGCGGCCGCCGCTTTCAAGTCGCCCGCGACGGTCTACGTACCGGAGGCGGCCAACCCGTTCAAGGTCGAGGCGATCCGCCGGTTTGGCGCGCAGGTCATCGCCGCCGGGCGCAACTACAACGGCGCCTACGTCGAAGCGCTCGCGGCCCAGAAGGAAAGCGGCGCAACTTTCGTGCACGCCTACGACGACCCTGACGTGGTCGCCGGGCAAGGGACCATCGCCACCGAAATCCTGTCGGACCTCCCTGAGTTCGACACTGCGTTGGTCCCGGTCGGAGGCGGCGGGCTCATCGGCGGAATCGCCCTTTAC
Organism: Candidatus Dormiibacterota bacterium; assembly: GCA_035260405.1. GTDB lineage: Bacteria > Chloroflexota > Dormibacteria > Dormibacterales > Dormibacteraceae > Palsa-870. The sequence continues at coordinate 8,345 of DATFVI010000190.1, read as the reverse complement.
CTCAAATCGAAAAAGCCCGGAATCAAGGTCATCGGCGTCGAGCCGGTGGGTGCGGACGCGATGTCCCGCTCATTGCGCGCGGGAAGCATCGTCACCCTCGACCGGGTGAACACGATCGCCGACGGGCTGGCGGCCTCCGCGCCCGGGAAGCTGACTTTCGAGCTCGCGCAAAAACATGTCGACGAGGTGCTCCTGGTCGAGGAGACCGAGCTGCTGCGTGCGATCCGGCTGCTGTTCGAGTGGGAGCACCTGCTGGCCGAGCCGGCCGGCGCGGCCGCCCTCGCCGCCCTCCTCTACCACCACCGGCCGGCTCCCAACGAGCGCGTTGTCGTCATCCTGTCGGGCGGCAACGTGACCGACGAGGTGATGCTCAAGGCGCTCAAGACTCGCTGACCCGAGTACCCTTGGAAACGTTCCCGGAACGAACAGCTGGAGGGGTTGAACGATGAAGGCTTACGTCCTCATCAACGCGTCACCAGGGCGCGCGCTCGAGGTTGCGAAGAAGATGGAAGGCACCAGCGGCATCACCGCCGCCGATGCGATCACCGGCGAGTACGACGTGATAGCGGTATGTGAAGCTCCGGACGTCAACTCGATCGGCTCGCTGATCGTCGACAAGATTCAGAAGATCGACGGCGTCTTCAAGACGATCACTTGCCTTGCAGTGAAGTAACCGTCTGATCCGCGGCGAGAGCCGCCGCGACCTGCGGCAGCGCCGAGAGCCACGCCGTCATGCGCGGCATCTCCTGCTCGAAGCTGCCGACAGAAGGCGACCAGGTGAGGTCGCGCCTGGACTGCGAGTCGTCGTAGAAGTGATGCCTGCCGAGCACGTCGACGGCGTACGTTCCGGGCCACACGATCGCGCCGGGCGCGGTCGCCGTCTCCACCGCCAGCGCCCTGAGGTACATCAGGTCATAGGGCAGGTTGACGATCGTGCCTCCGACACCGACCGCGCGAACCGCGGATTCCAGCAGGTCGCGCCAGCTCGAGTCGAATCCGCCCACGAGGTAGCTGTGCCCCGGCCGGCCGCGGTCGGCGGCTGCGAGGCACGCGCGCCCGACGTCCGCCGCCGACACGAAGGTCTGCCTCGCGCGCCCTCCGCCCGGCAGCCACACGCGACCCTCCGCGACCGCACCCATGAGCCTGGGCAGGATCCAGTCCTCGCCCGCGCCGAAGATGCGCGCCGGCCGCACGATGACGACTTCGAGATCCGCCGCCGCGTGCATCAGCCACTGCTCCTCTTGCAGCTTCAGCCTTTCGAAAACGTGGACGGGCTTCAAGGGAGACTTCTCGTTTGCCTGGCCGGGCTGTCCCGAGCCGTAGACATCCGCGGTCGACACGTGCACGATGCGGCGGATCTTCGCGCGCCGCGACGCCGCGACGATTCTTTCCAGCAGCGGCGATGAATTGCCCTTGCGGAAACGAAGCCGGCGGGCCGGCGACCATGTTTGAGCGCAGTTGATCACGACCTCCACCGCGCCGATCGCATCCGAGAGGGTTTCGTCGTCCGCGTCCGCGTTCAGCTCGATGACCGGAACCTCGGCCGCCAGGGCGCGCGAAACCTGATCGCCTAGAAACTCCCCCGCGCCGATGACCAGTTGCAACGCGCGAGGATTCTAAGCGGAGCGCCGACCCCTCAGGCCTCTAGCCAGCGCCAGGCGCACGTTCTCCACGACCTGCGTGACGCGCCGGCTGAGCTCCCACCAGGCCGGCACGTCCGGCTTGATCGGCGGACCGATCGTGACGTCGATCCTGCCGAAAGGGCGCAGCACGTCGGTGCCCCTCACGGTCACCGGAACGATCGGCACGCCGGCCTGCAGCGCGAAGTATCCAATCCCCACCTTGAGCGGCCGCAAGGCCCGCCCGCGCGAGTACCGCCCCTCGGGAAAGATCAGCACCACGCCATGGCGGTCGAGCACCTGGTAAACGGTGCGTAGCCCGGCCTCGTCGAGCTCGCCTCGGTGCGGAGAGATCGGAAAGACTCCGATCAGGGGCAGCAGGCGGCGCTTCCATTCGCGGTTGAAGACCGTCTCTCGTTTGGCCATCGTGTAGATCACCGGCGCCTCTGGGAAGAAAGGAATGATGAAAGCCGGGTCGAACCAGGCCTGGTGGTTGGCGCCGATTATGTAGGGCGGCGCGGGGATGTTTTCCTGGCCGGTGACGGTGACGCGAAAGAGCAGCCGCACCAGCCACCCGACAATCCGGCGCACGAGGCGGTAGAAGCGATGCGGCCGCATCGGATACGGGTGGACGAGCGGGTCGAGCTGACCGGCGACAAGCTCCCGGTACTCCGGGCTTGTGTATTGCTTCCGATCCCGGCCCGGTTCGTCAAGGGGTCCCCGCGAACTCACGGCGAAGCCTCGGAGTTCGTGGGGTAATCAGGAGTCGAGGAATCGTCGGAGGACGCGGTTGAACTCCTCTGGCCGTTCGGCCTGGGGCGAGTGGCCGGCGCCTTCGATCACAGCCAGTCTGGAGCGCGCGATCATCGCGTGCGCACGTCCGGCGTGCGCGACCGGGAACAGCGGGTCGTCCGCTCCCCAGATGAGCTGGACCGGGACCTTGAGCTCGTTCAGCCGAGCGGTCACGTCGTGATTTCCTCCGAACAGCGCGCCCGGGTTGATCAGCGACCTGATCGTTGTCAGGTACGCGTTGTGGAAGCCATCGGTCGCATACATCTCGCGAAGGTTGTCCAGGTAGCCGTCGTCCATCGACTTCACGAGGTCGGCGCTGGCGCCCGCGTAGCGGGCGGCCACCCGCCGGATGATGTTCGGCGGCGCCCAGTGCAAGGCGTCGCGCGCGAACCTCATCGCCGCCTCACCCACGCGCGGCAGCGTCACGAGGCCGTAGGTCATCTGGGCGGCCGTGACCTTCGGCCGGCCGAGTCCAAGCGCGTTGACCAGCACGAGCCTGCGCACCAGGCGAGGCTGTTCGAGCGCCACCTCGAGGGCGATGCGCCCGCCGAGCGAAGCACCGACCACGGCAGCCGAACGCAAGCCGCGATCTTCCATGTAGCGCTCCACGAAGCGCGCGAAGTACTGGATCGTGTAGCGCGCCCGAGGCTTTTCCGTGCGGCCGTAACCAGGCAGGTCGGGCGCGAAAACGCGATGGCGCGCCGCGGTGTCCTCGAGGTTGTACCGCCACTCCATGTAGCCCGACGACCCCAGGCCGTGAATGAAGACCACAGGTGTGCCGCGGCCTCCGTGCGAATGGTGGACGCGAAGCGAGCCGACCTCGATGAACTCCGAGCTGATCGATTTTGGTTTAGGGCGTGCCGTTCCGATCACGAATGTTCTTTCGGAAGCATACGGGCGGGGGCCGGCACACCCGAAACGGTCGTACCCGACGCGAACCGCGCGGTCTCAGGTCCCTTGATGACCGTCACGGAACCAGGCCCGTAAGCCCGCCACTCTTCCTTTTTTGCCCACACCGCGGCGCTGCGCTCGTCGATGCCGAGCAGGGTGGCTCCTGGCAGCTCTCTTTGGGCCGACTCCACCCACTTGTGGCCGAACGTCTCGAAATGAGGCAGCACCGCCGTGTCAGGCACCAGCCCGAGCGCCTCGGTCGGACGGCGGGTGAACCGGTTGGGCCAGGTGGCGCGTATGAGCGAGTGGCTGGAGAGGGCCATCGCCCCGGCTGACGACCCGGCCAGCGACGCTCCCTCGAGCCAGGCCTCGAAGATTGCGTTCCAGACCCTCGAGGAGCGCAGCACCTGGGCCACCAGCCCTGGGTCCCCGCCCACCAGGTAGAAGAATCCGCCAGTACGCGCGAGGCCGGCCAGCTCCTTCGAGTTGGCGTCGGTGCGCTTCAGCACCGGCAGCTCGCGCAGCTCGAGCCCGAACTGCTTGAACCACGCGATCGCGTGCTGGACGGAAGCCTGTGGATCCTGCCGCGCAGCCGCGGTGGGCACGACGAAAGCGGGCCCCGGCCCGGCGGCGCCGGCGAGCAAGCGGTCCTGCTCTTCGTTGCCGGGATTGAACTCGTCTCCACCGACGAGCGCCAGTACTCCGGCCATCATCCGTAGCATATGGCCGTGCCCGACGCTTCCAGGGTCCGGGTGCGAATCGCGCCCAGCCCCACCGGTTTCGCTCACCTGGGCACGGCCAGCACCGCGCTCTACAACGTGCTCTTCGCCCGTGCCAACAACGGGACCTTCGTGCTGCGCGTCGACGACACAGACCTGGAGCGCAATCGCCCCGAATACGAGCTGGTGATCTATGACGCCCTTCATTGGCTGGGGCTGGACTGGGACGAGGGACCGGACAAGGGCGGCCCCGACGCCCCCTACCGCCAGTCGGAGCGCCTCGACCTCTACAAGGAGCACGCTGCGCGCCTGCTTGCAAGCGGCATGGCGTATCGCTGCTACTGCACCCGCGAGGAGCTCGACGCGGAGCGCAAGCTGGCGCAGGCGGAGAAACGGCCCTACAAGTACTCGCGGCGCTGCCTCGGTCCGGATGCGCCCAAAGACCGCACCGAGTTCGCGGTTCGTTTCAAGGTCCCGGGCGGCGAGGTGAAGTTCGAAGACATGATCCGCGGCGAGATGAGCTTCGACGCGGACCTCATCGGCGACTTCATCATCATCAAGTCGGACGGGTATCCGACCTACAACTTCGCGAGCCCCGTCGACGATGCCGCGATGGAGATCTCACATGTGATCCGCGGCGAGGAGCACCTGTCGAACACGCCTTATCAGCTGATGATCGTCGATGCGCTCGGCTATCCGCGACCGGTCGCGTACGCGCACATGCCGCTGATCCTCTCGAAGGACGGCGCCAAGCTCTCGAAGCGAAAGCATCCGGAGACAAACCTGGTCCTCTATCGCGACGAGGGCTACCTGCCCGAGGCGCTCATCAACTACCTCGCGCTTCTCGGGTGGAATCCCGGAACGTCGCAGGAGATCTTCACCTTCGACGAGCTCGTGCCTGCCTTCTCGTTCGAACGCGTGCAGCACGCGGGCGCGCGCTTCGACTGGGAAAAGCTGAACTGGATCAACGGCGAGTACATACGCGGGCTCGACGACGAAGAGCTGGCGCACCGGCTCGAGCCATTTCTGCCGAAGCTCGATGAAGCGACGATCCGACGCGCTGTGCCGGCGCTCAAGACTCGGCTGCCCAAGCTGAAGGCCGCGGCCGAGCTGCTCGAATACCTGTGGACCGACCCGCCGGCAGCTCAGCTCGAACCCGACGCCACGGAGCGCGTGCGCACGGCGATCGGCGTGCTTACCGACCTCCCCTGGGAGCCCGAACCAATCCACGAGGCGCTGATGGGAGTCGTCGAAAAGTCGGGGCTGGGGCCAAACAAGACCTTCATGCCGATTCGGCTGGCCGTGACCGGAAAGAAGATCTCGCCACCGATCGACTACACGCTCGCGCTGCTGCCCAAGGACGTTGCGATGTCGCGCCTGCGGCGCGCGGTCGGTGAATCGGCGTGACGTTTCTCACGATCGTCATCGACCTCAACCCGAACCTCTTTCGCATCGGGCCGTTTCTCATCACGTGGCACGGTGTGTTCGCGGTCCTCGGAATCCTCGCCGCCGCCCGGCTCGGCCTGTGGCTCCTCGAGAAGGACGGCGTCGACACGTCACATGGCGCGGACGGCGTGGCGTGGATGGTGGTGTTCGGGCTGGTCGGCGCTCGCGCTCTTTACGTGTGGGAGAACTTCCGGATCTTTGCCGGCGGCAACCTCCTGCGCGTCTTCGCCCTCACTGAGGGAGGCATCAGCCAGTGGGGCGGGCTGTTCGGCGCCGCGGTCGGCGCGTACGTGTGGGCGCGTCGCGCGAAGTTCTCCTACCTGAAGCTGGTCGATGCGGGCGGCGCGGCCACGATGATCGGCCTGGCGGTGGGCCGCATCGGCGACGTCATCAACGGCGAGCACCACGGCACGCCCACCAACGTCCCGTGGGGAGTGGAATATGTGAACCCGGCGACGCTGGGTGACCCTGGCGTCGTGGTCCATCCCGAGGTCGCGTACGAGATGGTCCTCACGCTCGCCCTGCTCGGTGCCTTGCTTCCGTTCCACCAGCGTTTGAAGGCGCGCCTTCCGGATGGAGTGCCCGGCCTGGTCTACCTTGGGCTTTACGCGGCGGGCCGCTTCTTCCTGAGCTTCTACCGGACCGATCCCGCCGTCTTTGCCGGGTTGCGCCAGGCCCAGCTGGCGTCGCTCCTCATGGTCGCGATCGCGGCGGTCGCCATCCCTTTGCTGTATCGGAGAGCTCGCGCCGCGGGCAAACCCATGGTCGCCGAGCCTGCCCAGATCGAGCCTACGGTCGAAGAGCCGGTCCTGCTCGAGCCAGAGACTTCAGCAGTCGTTGGGCCAGCGCCGGCGACTCCGGCTCGTGCTTCAGGTACACGTGCACCTCGTCGTGCAAGGCGGCGGCCGACGCCACCTCCGCCATCCACGACTTGAACGACGAGGTCGTGTAGCCGCGCCGGAGCCGGAAATACGCGATCGGCCCGAGGTCGAGCAGCGGGGCCCGCGGCCACTTCTCCTCGTCGGTGACCACCAGCGCTCCGAGGTGCGCGCGAATCACGCCGTAGGTCTCTTCGCAGAACCACGATTCGTGACGGAGCTCGACCGCGGCAGGGCGGTCGAGCGCCCCGAGCAGTGAGTCCAGCAGTCCGACATTGAGCTGGCGCGTCGGCGGAAACTGCAAGAGGATCGGACCGAGATGCGCACCGAGAGGCTCCAGGCGCCTGCTGAAGATGCCGGCGAGCCCGACCCGGTCGAACCCCTCGGCCGAGTAGGTCAGGCCGCGAGCGGCCTTCATGCAGAATCGGAAGCCGGGCGGCGTCGCGGCCGCCCAGTTCACGAGCGCGCTCTCAGGCGGAGTCCGATAGAAGCTGCCGTTGAGCTCGACCCCGTTGAGACGCTCCGCGTAGTAGGCGAGCATGCGCGAGCCGGGGAGCGTGGCGGGATAGAACTTTCCCTTCCAGCCCGGGTAGCTGAAGCCGGACGTCCCGGCGTAAATCAAAGAACCGCGACCTTGCCGCGCATCACACGCTCGTGCAGCTGGCCGCACGCCGCGTCAGCCTCGCGCCCGCGCGTATCGCGCACGGTGACGTTGAGGCCCTGCGCCTCGACCATGTCCCGGAAGGCCTTGATCGCCGTGCGGTCAGGCGCTCGATAAGGCGTGTCCTCGACGGGATTGAACGGGATCAGGTTCACGTGGGCCAGCTTGCGGCGCAGCAGCGAGCCCAGCTCGTGCGCATCGCGCTCGGTGTCGTTGACGCCCGCCAGCAGCACCCACTCGTAGCTGACACGCCGGCCGGTCTTCGAGGCATACCCTTGAGCCGCGCCGACCAGGTCGCGCACCGGGTATTTCTTGTTGATCGGCACCAGCACGTCGCGCAGCTCATCGCGAGCGGCGTGCAGCGAGATGGCCAGCGTCACGGGCAGCTGCTCTTCCGCGAGCTGCTGGATCCTCGGGATCAAGCCGCTCGTCGAGACGACGATGCGCCGCGGGCTGATGCCCAGCAGCTGGGGGTCGGCCATGCGGCGGACCGACGCGACGACGGCCGCGTAGTTGGCCATCGGCTCGCCCATCCCCATGAAGACGACGTGCGAAAGGCGGCGGTCCTCATCGGTCAGAAGACGCACGGCGTCCACCGCCTGCTCGACGATCTCGTGCGCCTTGAGGTTGCGGCCGAATGGAAACTTGCCGGTCGCGCAGAACGGGCAGCCGATCGGGCAACCCGCCTGCGAAGAGATGCAGAGCGTGGTCCGGTCCGTGTAGCGCATCACGACCGCTTCCACCGAATGCCCGCCGTCGAGCTCGAACAGCGTCTTGGTCGTAAGCGAGCGGTCGGCCTCGCTCACCGCGATCGAGCGCAGCGACGTGATCCTGAAATCGCGCTCGAGCGCCGCCCGCAAAGCCTTCGGCAGGTCGCGCATCGCCTCGAACGACGCGACCCCGCGCGCCAGCCATCCCCAGATCTGCTTGCCGCGATACACCGGGATCTCGTTGGCCACGAGCCACGCCTCGAGCTCAGAGGGTGACAGCGAAAGAATGGGCGGCCGAATGTCAACCATGCGCGCCTAGATTACCGGCAGCCTGCTACCTCTTCATTCCGCGCGTTTGGCGCCAACCGATCGCATCAGCCGTTCGAATTCCGCGCCGTTGGCGCCAACCGTGCGTTTAGAAAGACCTCGCGCCGCTACCGCGCGTCGAAGACTTCTCGATCTGCCTCGCCACTGGAACGCACCACGCCGTCGTCGACCAGCTTGCGCAGGTGCGCGCGCAAAGTCATCTCCGCCGCGACCATCAGCTGGTCGTCGAGGTCCCCATAGACCCGGCGCGTCAGCTCCCGCGCGGTGCCTCCTCCACGCGTCAGCTCGGCCAGGACCTGCGC
>DATFVI010000189.1:0-4950 GCA_035260405.1 Candidatus Dormiibacterota bacterium | reverse complement strand
AGTTCCAAGTAGTGGATCCCCGAGTGGCGAAAGACTTTCGAGCCGCGCTTGGACAGCAGGGCAGCCGTCGCGACACGCGAAGACTCGATCACCGTCTCGAGGTGCTTGCGCTTCATCTCCCAAGTCGCGGTCGCCGACGTGACCGGACACAGAACGACGATCCGCGCCCGGTCGCGCAGCTGCTCGTAGTCGGCGAGCATCTGGTGGTGCAGCGACAGCTGAAGGGTTCGCGCGATGAGCTCGGGAAGGTAGCTCGGCATCCCTGCGTACTCCCCTCCCCCCATGAGGCTGATGGCAAGGATGTCTTTGGCGCCCTCCTCGACGGCGATATTCAGCGGCGTGTTGTCCACCACCCCGCCGTCGAAGTGCTCCCGCTCGCCGATCCGGACCGTTGGAAACAGCCCCGGGATGGCGGTCGAGGCAAGCAGGGCCGGCGTCAGATCACCGGAGCGGAAGACTGCGGGCTTGCCCGCGTTGAGATCGGTGGCCACCACCGCCAGCGGCACCCGGAGTTGCTCGAACGTCGTGATCCCGGTCAAGGCCTGCGCCCTTTCGATGAGGCGCCGGATGTTCTGTTGCGGAAACGCGCTCATCTGGTCGCGCCTGATGGCGGAGAGGATCATGCCGAGCGGGTGCGCGCGAAACACGTCGATCGCCTGTCGCGACATCCAGACCTCGCGCAGCATCATGGTTCCCGCCAGCGACGGATAGGCGGCGATCGCGCTCCCGTTCAGCGCTCCCACGCTGGTGCCGACGATCTTGGTGGGCGGATCCACACCCGCCTCGAACAGGGCCTGAAGCACCCCGACTTGCGCGGCGCCTCGCGCGCCGCCTCCGCCCAGCACCCAGGTGCGCCGAGCGGGCCCGAACGTTCTTTAGCCTCCCCACCCCGTGGGGAGGTCCGACCGCGACCGCGCAGCGGGCGCCGTCGGGGTGGGGCGTAACACTCTCGCCGAAGGCTGGCGCAGCAGCTAGGTTCCTTCTTCCCAGGACGACAGATAGTGCTCTTGCTCCGCCGTCAGGGTGTCGATCTGAATCCCCATGGCGTGAAGCTTCAGCCGCGCCACCTCGGCGTCGATGTCGTCCGGCACGTCGTATACCTTGCGCTCCAGCGTCCTCGCGTGCTTGGCCAGGTATTCCGCGCACAGCGCCTGGTTGGCGAAGCTCATGTCCATCACGGCGGCCGGGTGCCCTTCGGCGGCGGCAAGGTTGATGAGGCGCCCCTCGGCCAGCACGTGCAGCCGGCGGCCGTCCGCCATCTTGTACTCCTGCACCGACGGCCTGACCTGTCGCACGCCCGTCGCGATCTGGTCCAGCGCTTTCAGGTTGATCTCTGAGTTGAAATGCCCCGAGTTGGCGAGGATCGCTCCGTCCTTCATCGCGTCGAAGTGCTGGCGGTCGAGCACGTTCACATCGCCCGTGACCGTGACGAAGATGTCGCCGTCGCGCGCAGCCTCATCCATCTTCATCACCCTGAAGCCGTCCATGGCCGCCTCCAGTGCCTTGACCGAGTCGATCTCCGTGACCACGACGTCCGCGCCGTGGCCCTTGGCGCGTGACGCCAGCCCGCGGCCGACCCAGCCGTAGCCGGCGATGACGAACGTCTTGCCGGCCAGCAGGACGTTGGTCGCCCGGATGATTCCGTCGATGGTCGACTGACCGGTCCCATACCGGTTGTCGAACATGTGCTTCGTGTCGGCCTCGTTGACCGCGACAATCGGGTACCGCAGCACGCCCTTTTCGGCCATCGCGCGCAGCCTCACGACTCCGGTGGTGGTCTCTTCGGTGCCTCCGATGACTTCGGGCAGCTGGTCCTGGCGCGACTTGTGCAGCACCGACACCAGGTCGGCGCCGTCGTCCATCGTGAATGACGGGTGGTGGTCGAGAGCGGCCTGGATGTGCTCGTAGTAGGTGTCGTTGTCCTCGCCGCGAATCGCGTATGTCTTGATCGCGTGCTGCGCTGAAAGCGCGGCCGCGACAGCGTCGTTGGTGGAAAGCGGGTTGGACGCGCACAGCGCGACGTCGGCGCCGCCGGCCTTGAGCGTCAGCATCAAGTTGGCGGTCTCGCTGGTCACGTGCAGGCACGCGGCGAGCTTGAGTCCTTTGAGCGGAAGCTCCTTCGCGAATCGCGCCCGGATGAGCGTGAGCACGGGCATCTCGCGTGCCGCCCAGTCGATCAGGTCCTGACCCTGCGCCGCAAGGTTCAGGTCTTTGACGTCGCCGCCTTTGGTGCTGACTTTCAAGTCTCTTGTCATCTCCTCAATACACAATCTCGCTGACCACTTCCACTCCGTCGAGGAGCTTTCGCCCGCCCAGGGCCTCGAGCTCGATGAGGACCTGGACGCCGACCACCTCTCCGCCAAGCTTGCGAATCAACCGGACCGCGGCGGCTGCGGTGCCGCCCGTCGCGAGTACATCATCGACGATCAGCACCTTCTGGCCGGGCTCGACGGCGTCCGCATGCACCTGGAGCTCGTTGGCGCCGTACTCGAGCTGGTAGGCGTCGCTGATGGTTTTCCAGGGCAGCTTTCCGGCCTTGCGAATCGGGACGAACCCGGCGTTCAGCTTGACCGCGATCGCGGCGCCCGGGATGAAACCGCGGGCCTCGATCGCCGCCACGAGGTCGGGCGGCGCGCCGGTCCATCGCTTCGACATCATGCTGACGACCTCGCGGAAGAGCTCCTTGCGACCGAGCAGCGGCGTGATGTCGCGAAACATGATTCCCGGCTGCGGGAAGTCGGGGACATCACGCACGTACTGCTTCAGCTGCTCGGGCGTCGTCATACGACCGATCTGAAGTATTCCAGCGTCCGGGCAAGACCGTCCTCGAGCGCCACCTCCGGTTCCCAGCCGAGCAGCGTGCGAGCCCGCGTGATGTCGGGCCGGCGCTGCTTCGGGTCGTCGACGGGCAGCTCTCGATGGACGATCTCGCTCTTCGAGCCCGCAAGTCGCACGATCGTCTCCGCCAGCTTTAGCACCGTCACCTCGCTTGGGTTGCCGAGGTTCACGGGCATCTCATCGCCCCGCTCGAGCACCGCGAGAACGCCCCGCACCAGGTCCGACACGTACTGGAGGCTGCGCGTCTGAGAACCGTCCCCGTACACGGTGAGCGGTTCGCCCCTGATCGCCTGGGCCATGAAGTTGGGGACCGCACGGCCATCCGACACCTGCATGCGAGGACCGTGCGTGTTGAAGATGCGGATGATCCTGGTGTCCACCTTGTGAGCACGGCGATACGCCATGGCGAACGCTTCCGCGGCTCGTTTGGCCTCGTCGTAGCAGCCACGCGGGCCGATGGGGTTCACGTTGCCCCAATACGACTCCGGCTGCGGATGCACAAGGGGATCGCCGTAAACCTCGGACGTCGAAGCCAGCAGGAAGGTCGCGCCCTTGGCACGCGCGAGTCCCAGCATGTTCATCGTGCCGAGAGTGCCCACCTTCAGGGTATGAATCGGATTCGCGTCGTACTGGGGCGGTGAGGCGGGTGAGGCGAAATGCAGGACATAGCGGACGTCGCCGCCCAGGAAGATCCCGTGGTTGACGTCGGCTTGCCGAAACTCAAAGTCGGGATTGCCCTCGAGCGCTCGCAAGTTCTCGCGCGAGCCGGTGATGAAGTTGTCCAGCGCGACCACCCGCATGCCGCTCCCGAGAAGCGCGTCGCACAGGTGAGAGCCGATGAAACCGGCCCCGCCCGAGACTATGGCGCGAGGCTTATTCGCGTCCAATTCCCCGGTACGTGAACCCATGGCCGCGCATCACCGCGGGGTCATAGATGTTGCGACCGTCGATCACGACCGGCTTCCTCATCGACCTCTTCATGCGGCCCAGGTCGAGATAGCGGAACTCGTTCCACTCGGTGACCACGACGACGGCGTCGGCGCCTGCCGCCGTCTCGTAGGCGCCGCTCATGTACTCGATGTCGGGCATGATGCGGCGCGATCCCTCCATCGCCGCGGGGTCATATGCCCGGACCGCCGCGCCGGCCGCCAGCAGGACTTTGGCGATCTCGATGCTCGGCGCCTCCCGCAGGTCGTCTGTGTTGGGCTTGAATGCGAGACCGAAAAGCCCGATCACCCGGCCATCGAGCACCTCGAGGCACTCTCGCAGCTTGTCCACGACGAGCATCCGCTGATCCCGGTTGATGGCCATGACAGCGTGGAGAAGCTCCGGGTGATAGTCGAAGCGCTCGGCGAGCGCCGCGAGCGCCTTCACGTCTTTCGGAAAGCACGAGCCGCCGTAGCCGATTCCCGCGTCCAGGAAGCTCGGCCCGATCCGCTTGTCGAGGCCCATTCCCTCCGCGACGAGCTTGGCGTCGGCGCCGACGCGCTCACAGATCCGAGCGATCTCGTTGATGAAAGAGATCCGAGCGGCCAGGAAGGCGTTGGAGCCGTACTTGACCATCTCGGCCGTGTAGATGTTGGGGGTGATCAGGATCGGCGCATCGAGGGTGCTGTACAGAAGCGCCACTTTCTCGGCAGCGCCTCGATCGTGGCTTCCGATGACAACCCTGTCGGGGTGCATGAAATCCTGGATCGCCGACCCTTCGCGAAGAAACTCAGGGTTCGACACCACGGCGGCGGCCTCTCCGGCCTTGGTCTTGCGCAGCACGTTCGAGACCATGTCGCCGGTGAGCGGCGGCACGGTGGACTTGTTGACGACGACCAGCGGGCCATCCATGCAGTTGGCGATCGATGTCGCCGCCGCCTCCACATAGGACAGGTCGGCCTCACCGCCCTCGCCCTCGGGAGTGCTGACGGCGATGATGGCGTACTCGGCGCCGGGCACGGCGTCCTCATACGCGGTGGTGAATCGGAGCCGGCCGGCTTTCCCGTTCCGCGCGACCAGCTCGCTGAGTCCTGGTTCGTAAAACGGCACGTGATAGCCCTTGAGCTGAGCAATCTTTTCGCGGTTGATGTCGACCACGGCGACGTCGTTTCCAAGGTCCGCCAG
>DATFVI010000188.1:0-2850 GCA_035260405.1 Candidatus Dormiibacterota bacterium | reverse complement strand
TCAAAGCGGCCGCGATTATCACGAGCCCGGCGAAGTAGGCGAAGAGGACCACCACGGCCTGCTCCGCACCGATTGACGGCGCGACGCTCGGGCCGAACGCAGCCGAGTGAAAGCTCTGCGTCAAAGCCGTGGCGTTCTGATTGACGAACAGGTTTCCGATCCACTGGTAGGCGCCGTTGTTGAGGCTGTCGATGAAGCGCACCAGGAGAACTTCGACCGCCAGGACGTAAATCAGGCCGACGCCGAGCGCCGCAGCCGAGCTGCGGATCAGGGTGCCGAGCGCCAAACCGATGGCGCCGTTGACCGCGAAGACCAGCCAGATGGTGCCTAATCCTTTGGCGATGTCTATCATCGCCGGCGATACGATGGCGTGGCCTTGAAACGCCGCCACGACGACGCTGGACCCTGCTCCCACCAAGAACAGGATCACGGTCAAGATGGCCATCCAGGCCTCGAACGCGACCACGCGGCCGAACCACGTGGTGAGGCGTCCAGGTCCCTGGGTGAGGGTGGTTTTCATCGTGCCCCATGAGTACTCCGACCCTGCGATCAACGCGCCAAGCACGATCGCGATCGCCGCTCCGAGTGGGAAGCCCGCCCCCATGACGTTGTTGACGAACTGGTCCGGGTAGAGGGTGAGGATCGATACGACGCCACGCCTTTCCCCGGTTCCCGGGTGGAGTGCCTGGTACCAGCTGAGCCCGTAGATGAGCACTGTGATGCCTGCGATCAGGCCTGACGACACGAGGAAGGCCGGCCGGAAACGATTCTTACGCCATTCCGCTTTGATGGTTGCGATCATGATCCTTGCTTCTCTCCTGTGAGCTGGAAGAAGACGTCCTCCAGCGATCTTTCGAATGGCCGCAGCTCGCTGACCCCGATGCCGGCCGCCGTGAGCTGCCGATTGATCTCCATGCTCTTTCCCGGATCGGTCTTCAGATGGATCGCGCCGTCCTGCCGGCTGACCGCCTCAGGACCAAACATCCTGGTCAGCATTTCCTGAGCCGCGTCGGCGGGCTGAGCGCGGACCATCACTCCTTCCTCGCCAAGCAGATCCTGGACTGTCGATTGCGTGACAAGCCGTCCGTTGCTGATCACCCCGACCCGGTCGCAGATCGCTTCCACCTCGCCGAGGAGGTGGCTCGACAGGAGCACAGTTCGGTCGCCCTGTCCGATGTCCTTGATGAGCTTGCGCATCTCGGCCATGCCCTGCGGGTCGAGTCCGTTCGTCGGCTCATCGAGGATGAGCAGGTCGGGGTCCTTGAGCAGCGCTCCGGCGACGCCGAGGCGCTGCTTCATGCCTGTCGAGTAAGTCCCGAACTTCCGCCCGGCGCGCGAGGTGAGCTCGACCATGTCGAGAACTTCGTCCACGCGCTTCTGAGCGACGCTTGCCATGTCCGCGACAACTCGGAGGTTCTCGCGGCCTGACAGGTAGGGATAGAAGCCCGGCGACTCGATGAGGGCGCCGATCTTGGCCAGCCCCGCGGGGCTGCCAGGCGTGTGGCCGGCCACGGTTGCCGTGCCTGTGGTCGGCCGGATGAGGCCGACGAGCATGCGCAAGGTCGTGGTCTTCCCCGCCCCGTTGGGGCCGAGAAATCCGTAGACCTCGCCACGTCGCACGCTCATGTCAACGGAGTTGACTGCGAGAACTCCGCTTCCATATCGCTTTGTGAGACTGTGGGTCTCGACGATCGTGGTGTTTTCCATGACCGTCACGTTAGGTTTCGGCGGGCGCGGCGTCATCAGCCGCAAGATCGATCTTTGATCTCATCCTCGAGGAGGAGGAGAATCGTTGGCGATGGGACGCATGGCGCCGGGCTCGATGCCCAAACCGAGCGACGCGGCCAAGGCCGCCTTCAGCAAGCTCGTTCCCGACGAGCCCGCGGTGACTTTGAAGCCGATGTTCGGCCAGCTTTCAGCTTTCGTGAACGGCAACATGTTTTGCGGGATCTTCGGCGACGAGCTTATGGTGCGGCTCCCCGACGCTGAGATCGCGGCCGTGAAGAAGCAGGGCGGCCGGGACTTCGAGCCGATGGCAGGGCACAAGATGGGTGGCTACGTGGTCGTGCCCGGAGACTGGCGGGGCAAGCCCGCCCCCGCGCTGGCGCTCATCAGGAAGGCGCTTGCCCACGCACGGGCAATGCCGGCCAAGACGGCCAAACCCAAAGCAGCCAAGAAGGTGACGCCGAAAAAGCGTTAGCGGAGAAGGGTTAGCGGCGCTTGCCCTTTCGGTCGGGGGGCTTCGGCGATTGGAACTGCTGTGGTTTCGCCGGCTGCCCTTTGACAGGCTGCGTGGCTTTGACAGGCTGCGCGGCTTTGACAGGCTGCGCGGATTTGACAGGCTGCGCGACTTTGCCAGGCTGCGCGACTTTGATAGGCTGCGCGACTTTCACAGGCTGCGCGACATTGGCAGGCTGCGGCGCCTGGACGTGCTGCGGCGCTTTGGGAGGCTCGGCAACGGTGACGGGCGCTTCCGCTTTGACCGCCTCTTCCGCTTTGACTGGTGCTTCGGCCTTGACCGGTTCCGGGACCGGTGCCGGTGGCTCGACAGGCTTCGGTGGCGCTGCGAGCTGCTTGCCCATCGAGACCTTGCCGCTGAACGTCGCGCCGTCCTGGACCACCAAACGCGCCACGCGCACGTCTCCGACGAGGGAGCCGGAACGTCCGACGACCAGCCGGTCGTGCGCGGTGACAGGTCCCGTGACGCGGCCGCCATCGGCGATCTCGACGCTTCCGGTGACCTCAAGCCCGCCCTCCACGGTGCCGGCGACCCGAACGTCGCCCTCTACGTAGAGCTGGCCGACCAACCGGTCACGCGGACCAAGGACGATCGAGCTCTGGGCGCCGTCC
>DATFVI010000187.1:0-3554 GCA_035260405.1 Candidatus Dormiibacterota bacterium | reverse complement strand
AGCGTCGTGTTGGTGCCGTGGTCGAACTCGAAAGCGATTGCTGCGGCTGTGCCGAGAATCGCGATCGCGCCGAGCACGCGGTGTCGGCGATCCAGGCCAACAGTGACCGCGGCGATCAGCCCACCCACGAGGGACGCCAGGGTGGTTGCTTCGGCGGCGATGCTGAAGCCCGCAAGGGCGAGCAGCAGCACCGGGATCGGCCAGCGCCGGCGCACAACCAGAGGCGCGGTGCACAGCAATACGGCCGGAGAGAAGTCGAGCGAGTCGCGACTTGGTCCCTCGATGACGGCGAGCAGGCTCAGCCCCACCGCCAGCGCCACATCGACCCAGCCGACTCGAAGCCGGCGTGCCAGCCCCAGCATGCCGAGACTCTAAACCGCGGCGCGACGGGCCCGCATCCGCCGAAAGGATGAGCTGAATTCACGCCGCGGGCTGACGACAGCGCTCCGCCTCGGAAGCAGGCTTGGAGGCATCAACGAAACGGCCGGCAAGGCCAACGAAGGAGAGGCCCATGACATCGCTTGTTGAGCTCAGCGAGGTCCGCAAGGCGTACAACGGCCACCGGGAATCGGTGGCCCTCGATTCCATCTCCCTCACCATCCCAGCGGGCCAGGCGGCCTGCGTGATGGGGCCGTCCGGCAGCGGCAAATCGACGCTGCTCAACATCATCGGCGGTCTGGACCGACCGTCCAGCGGCGCCATCAAGGTTGCCGGGCATGACCTCGGCAAGATGGGCGAGGCGGCGCTGGCGCGCTTTCGCCGCACGCAGGTCGGCATCGTCTTCCAGTTCTTCAACCTACTCAACAACCTGTCGGCGCTTGAGAACGCGATGGTTCCCGCGCAGCTCGCGGGGGTGAGACGTTCCGAGGCGCGCCGCCAGGCCCTCGAGCTGTTCGAGCGTCTCGACATCGCGCCTCTGCGGGACCAGTACCCGACGCGGATGAGCGGCGGCCAGCGGCAGCGGGTAGCGATCGCGCGCGCGCTCGTCAACAACCCCGTCCTCCTTCTTGCCGACGAGCCGACCGGCGCGCTCGACTCCCACAGCGGCGATCAGGTGATGGCGATCCTGGCCGAGCTCAACCGCAACGGCCAGACGATCGTCCTCGTCACCCATGACGAACGGCTGGCCCATGCCAACGCTACACGCCTGATCCGCCTCGTCGACGGCGCCGTCGTTAGCGACAGCAGCGATTTGGCCCAGGGCGTGGTGCAGGCCCGATGAGCCCTGTCCTCCGCAAGATGCTCTCCGACGTCCGCCGCCACAAGCTGCAGACCGCGATCGTCGGTTTCGTGGTCTTCCTCTCGGCTCTTACCGGCACGCTGGCCCTCACGCTGCTGGTCGAGACGAACGCGCCCTACGACCACGCCTTGGCGCAGGTCAACGGCGCGCACCTCCTCGTCTGGTTCGAATCGAACCTCGTCAGCGAGGACCAGGTCGCGGCCACGCGATCGCTGCCGCCGGTCACTCAGGCCGGCGGACCGTGGCGCGTGGTGCCGGCCTCGATCACCATCGCCGGCGGCCGCGTCCGCGACATCCCGGTTGAGGGCCGGGACCGCGCGGGCGGCCCCATCGACCGGCTCACCATCGACGGCGGCCGCTGGGTGCAGAGCAATGGTGAGGTGGTTCTCTCGCGCCAGTTGGCGGACGAGACGGGGCTTGGCGTCGGCGACACGCTCAGCCCGGCGAGCGACTCGGCGTTCCCGTCCCTGCGGGTGGTCGGCATCGCGGTTTTGATGGGCGAAGAGGCGGCGGCCTGGGTCGAGCCAGGCCAGCTGCCCATCACCTCCGGCGCCAACGCGCCGCCCGCGGAGTACCTGATGGCGTACCGGCTGCGCAATGCCTCCACGCCCGCCGACATCGCATCGGCGGTCAACACGATCATCGCCAGCGTGCCTGCCGGTGCGGTCGGCGGCATCTCGAACTACCTGGACACCAAGCTGAACGCGGACCGCACCACGGCTGTGATGATCCCGTTCCTTCTCGCCTTCAGCGTGTTCGCCCTGGTCGCCTCGGCTCTGATCATCGCCAACCTCGTCGGCGGGGCGGTCATCGCAGGCACCCGCGAGATCGGCATCATGAAGTCGGTCGGTTTCACGCCGGCGCAGGTCGTGGCGACCTTCGCGGGACGGATGCTGCTCCCGGCCGTCGCAGGATGCGTGGCGGGTCTCCCGGCCGGCGTCGTGCTGAGCCAGCCGTTCCTTGACAACACGGCTCATGCATTCGGCCTTCCGCGCACGTTTGGTTTTGCACCCGGCGTCGACGCGCTAGGTCTGGGCGCGATCCTGCTTACGGTCGCGGGCGCGGCGCTGCTGGCGTCGCTGCGGGCGGGCTGGCAGAGTGCTGCGGCCGCGATCGCCGCCGGCAGCTCACCCGCCGGTGACGGCGGCTCGCTCCAGGCACGGCTTGCCGGTGCCATCGCGCTGCCCAGGCCGGCCACCCTGGGGCTCGGCGAATCGCTGGCCAGGCCGGTGCGCTCGGCGATGACCATCGCGGCCATCGCCATCGGCGTGGCGACCGCGACTTTCGCGGTGGGCCTGCACCTCACGCTGGGCGAGGTCGCGTCCGCCCTCACCCGGGACCAGCAGGTCCAGGTCGAGGTCGATCGCGGGGGCAAGAGCAACGCAAGCGGGCCGGGCGACGACCAGACAGCGGCCCGGATCGCGGCGCAGCCCGGCACCGCGCGGTTTGTCTCCATCGTCCAAGACGACGTTTCGGTGCCGGCCGCGGGGGAGACCGTTCCCGTAATCGCGTACCGCGGCGACTCGTCGTGGATCGGCTACGTGCTTATCCACGGGCGCTGGTTCTCCGCTCCCGGCGAGGCGGTGGCGCCGACCGCGTTCTTCACGCGCACCGGCCACCACGTGGGCGAAACCATCAGCGCGTCGTTCCATGGCACGCCGGTGCAGTTCACCCTTGTCGGTGAAATCTTCGATCAGCAGGGAGATGACATCTTGCTCCGCACCGGCTTCGACTCCCTGCCCGCCAGGCTCGTGGCGGGAAGCTACGAGGTTCAGCTCAAGCCTGGCACGGACGCCCTCGCGTGGGCGTTCTTCGTCGCGCCCCCGGGTTCCGGTCTGAGCGCGCGCCTCAACAACGAGGAGAACGGCATCGTCACCGCCTTCCTTCTGATCAACAGCGTTCTTGCCGGCCTGGCGGTCGTCCTCGGTCTAATCGCGGTGTCAGGCGTGTTCAACACCGTGGTGCTGAACATCCGCGAGAAGGCACGTGACTTCGCCATCCTGAAGGCCGTCGGCATGACTCCCCGCCAGGTCGTGACCATGGTGCTGGCCTCGGTCATCTTCCTGGGACTGCTCGGCGCGTTGGTGGGCATCCCGGCCGGCATCGCCCTCCATCGATACATCCTCACCGTGATGGGTCAGATCGCGACCTCGACCGGGGTGCCCGACCTGTTCTTCCAGGTCTTTAGCCCGACTCTGCTCGCCGTCCTGGCGCTTGCCGGCCTGGTCATAGCCATGCTCGGGGCTACGCTGCCGGCCCAGTGGGCCGCCCGGTCGCGGATTACCGAAGTGTTACAGGCCGAATAAGCCGAACT
>DATFVI010000186.1:0-12491 GCA_035260405.1 Candidatus Dormiibacterota bacterium | reverse complement strand
TAGCCGCCGGCCATGTCGCCGTAAAGAGTTCCGTAGCCGGTCGCGAGCTCGGACTTGTTTCCAGTGCTCAGCACGATGTAGCCGAACTTGTTCGACAGTGCGTACAGGATGGTCGCGCGGATGCGCGATTGGACGTTCTCCTCGGCCACTCCCGGCTTCGTCCCTTTGAATGCAGGCGCCAGGACCTCCTCGAACCCCCGGTGCGGCGGCTCGATCGAGTAGTCCTGGAGCTGAAAGCCCAGCAGCTCGGCCACCAGCCCAGCGTCCTCGAGGCTTTCCTGTGAAGTGTGACGAGAGGTGAGGCGGACGCCGAGAACGTTTTCGGGGCCCAGCGCATCACAGGCGATCGCGGCGGTCAAAGCTGAATCAACGCCGCCGGACAGGCCGATGACGACCTTCTCGAAGCCCTGCTTTCGGATGTAATCGTGAGTGCCCAGCACGACGGCCGTGTAGATCTCAGCCGCGCCATCCAACGGGGCCGCCATCCGGGGTGGGGCCGGCGCCCTCGCGGCGCGATTGCCGGAGCTCCCAAGCGGCACCTCGCTGACCACGAGGTCGAGGCGGGCGGCGCCCTCTGCCTCGTAGCGGATCTTCTCGATCGGACGCACGCGGCGAGCGGCCTCGATGTCGAGATCGGTCACGAGGAGCTCTTCGGCGAGGGATTCGGCATGAGCCAGCACGTCCCCGCGCGGGCCGAACACGACGCTGTTTCCGTCGAAGACGAGCTCGTCCTGGCCGCCGATCGTGTTGACGTAGGCAACGAAGGCCCCGTAGTTCGCGGCGCGCTCTGCGACCATCGCTTCGCGCTGCACGCGTTTGCCCGCATGGTAGGGGGAGCCGTTGATGTTGATGAGCAGCTCAGCGCCGTGGTGCGCCTCCCACGCCATCGGGCCTGACGGGTACCAGCAGTCCTCGCACACCGACACACCGATCCTCACTCCGTCGAGCTCGAGGATCGGGCAGCGATGGCCGGGCTCGAAGTACCGCTGCTCGTCGAACACGCCGTAGTTCGGGAGGAACACCTTGTGATACACGGCCTTGAGCTCTCCGTCGTGCATCACGGCCGCGGCGTTGAAAGTCGCGCCGTCGTCGTCCACGAACCCGACGACCGCGGTGATTCCCTTGCTCGCCTTGGTGACAATGTCGAGCTGCTTGAGGTTGTCGCGCACGAACGAGCGCTTCAAGACGAGGTCTTCGGGCGGGTAGCCGGTGAGGACCAGCTCGGGGAAGCAGACGACGTCGGCGCCCTGTTCGCGAGCGCGGCCGATCCATTCGATCACGAGGCGGGCGTTGCCCTCGAGGTCACCCACGACCGGGTTGACCTGCGCGAGCGCGACCCGCAGCGATTGCCCCATGCCATCAATTTTGAGACTTCGTTGTCTCGAGATTCATGGACGTCAGCAGTGAGTGGCGCGTTTTCAACGGGCTGGGAAGAAGGTGTTTGGGATGCGATTGGGAGGCTGAAACGAACGCTTGGCGCCAGACGTGCGGATTGCGCGGGTTCCATTGGCGCGGTTGGCGCCAGACGTGCGGAATCGGGCCAGGTCCGGCAGCCTTGGAAACCAGGGACACTACGATTGGGCTGCGATGGGCTACTTCGAACGTCTGCGCGCGCTCTCGGCGGAACGCAACACGATGTTGTGCGTCGGCCTCGACCCAGACCCCGAGCGCATCGAGGGTGGCGCCGCCGGGGCGCTGCGGCACTGCCGCGAGGTGGTGCGCCAGACCGAGGAGCACGTGTGCTGCTTCAAGCCCAATAGCGCTTTCTGGGAGCAGTACGGGCCGGACGGGTGGGCGGCGCTGATGGAGCTGCGAGGCGCCGCCCCCGACACGCCGTTCCTCTTCGACGCCAAGCGTGGCGACATGGGCAACACCATGAGGACTTACGCGCAGGCGGTGTTCGTGACGCTCGCGATGGACGCGGCGACCGTCAACCCCTACCTCGGCGCCGACTCCGTCGAGGAGTTCACGCGCTACGCGGACCGCGGCGTGTACGTCGTGTGCCGGTCATCGAATCCCGGCGCCTCCGACCTGCAGCACCTGGTGGCGGGCGGCAAACCGCTGTACATGCACGTCGCTGAGATGGCCGAACGTTTGAACACGGTGGGAAATGTCGGACTGGTGGTCGGAGCGACGGCGCCGGACCAGGTCGTCGAGGTCCGGAGCGCGACGCACCTTCCATTCCTGATCCCGGGAGTTGGGGCGCAGGGCGGCGACGTCGAAGGCTCGGTGCGGGGCGCCTGGAACGGCGACCGGGCGTCGGCCCTCGTTTCATCGAGCCGCAGCGTGATGTTCGCGAAGAGCCCGGCCCACGAGGCCGAGGCGCTGCAGCGGCAGATCAACGCGGCAGTGGGTGTTCGAAAGTGAGCGAGCGCAAGTACACGGCTCGGCTCGTCCTTACCGGCCACATCATCGACTCGATGATCCTGCCGCAGGTGATGGACATGGTGATGGACCTCGGGGGCAACTTCACCATCGAGGAGCTCACGGTCGGCCAGCACAAGACCGACCCCTCGACCTGCCGCATGGAGGTGGTCGCCGGTTCGGCCGAGGACCTCGATCGGATCGTGCGCCAGGCCCGCGCCCTCGGCGCCACCGCGGAGTCCGAGCAGCCGGCGCGCACCGAAGCCGTGCCCAAAGAGGGCGTGTTCCCCGAGGGTTTTTACTCGACGAGCAACCTTCCGACCGACGTGCTCATCGGCGCCCAGTGGGTGCGTGTCGAGAACATCGAGATGGATTGCGCGATCGCGGTGGATCGCCAGGCGGGCCGTGCCTGGTGCATCGTCTTCCAGGGCGCCCAGCCCGGGATGGAGGTCGTGGTCGGCCACCAGGGCGTGCGCGTGACCCCGCAGGAGCGTTCGCGCCAGACCGAGATCTTCAGCTTCATGGGCAGCGAGGTCTCGGCCGAGAAGCCGAAGAAGGTCGTCATCTCGAGCATCGCCGAGGAGATGCGGCAGATCCGCGCGTCCGGCGGCCGGGTGCTGGTCGTCGCCGGACCGGCGGTGGTCCACACCGGCGCGGGCGTCTACCTCTCGCGCCTCATCGAGCTCGGCTATGTGCAGGTGCTGTTCGCGGGCAACGCGCTGGCGGTGCACGACGTCGAGTCGGCGCTGTACGGCACGGCGCTCGGGGTGAACATCGAGAGCGGCATGCCGATCGAGCACGGCCACGAGCACCACATGCGGGCGATCAACCGCGTGCGCGCCGCAGGCGGGCTGAAGCAGATGGTCGAGAGCGGCCAGCTGAAGTCAGGCGTCATGAAGTCGGCGATCGATCACGGCGTGGAGATCGTCCTCGCGGGTTCGGTGCGAGATGACGGCCCGCTGCCCGACGTCATCACGGAGATGGTCGAGGCGCAGCGGCGGATGCGCGCGGCGCTTCCCGGGGTGCGCCTCGCGCTGATGCTGTCCACGATGCTGCACTCGATCGCGACCGGCAACATGCTGCCCGCGGGCGTGCGCACCGTTTGCGTGGACATCAACCCGGCGGTGGTCACAAAGCTGGCGGATCGCGGGAGCTGGCAGTCGATCGGTTTGGTCACCGACGTGGAATCTTTCTTGCGCGAGCTGGCCCAAGTCATAGAAACTGATGAGCATGGGTAAAGGACGCGACAAGCAGGGACGCGAAGCCAAGAAGAAAAAGAAGCCGAAGGGCGCCGCCGTCCAACCGGCCGGCGACCTTCAGTTCAGGCACCACGCCGTGGTGTCGACGCCGGAGGCTCCTCCAAAGCCGGAGTAGGCCGCGGCCACATCCGCGCGGCGGCGGCCACCAGGAAGATGCCGAAGAGGCCGCCGAGCACCCGCTGTGGCAGCCACAGCGCGAGGGCCGAGCCGGCGATGGCGGCGGGCGCGCCCGCGCCGCCCATCCACACCGCGGCGCGGACGTTGACGTCGCCGCTGCGGTGGTGGGTCAGCGCGCCGATCGCCGAGGTGGGGAGGAGGGCGACGAGGGACGTGCCCTGCGCGACACGCTGCCCGATGCCGAACCCGAGGCCGAGCAGAGGGACGATCAGCGTTCCACCGCCCACGCCGGTGAGACCGCTGACGACCCCGACCACCACCCCGCCAATGGTGATCAGCGCGTAATCGCGCGGGGACAACAGGCGCACCACGGTGCCGACCAGGTGCGGCGCGGCTCCCCCGAAGGCGTCATAGACCTCCTTGAGGCCAACCCCGACCAGGAGGATCGCGAAGATCATGCTGAGCACCCGGTCGGAGATCCGGCGGGCCGCTATCGAGCCGAAGAAAGCGCCGGCGATGCCGCCCAGAGCCAGGAAGAAGGCGACCACCAGGTCGGTTTGCGGCGAGCCTCTCCCAAAGTAGTAAGTCGCCGCGGCTACGACGCCGATGGGCAGGATCGCGGCCAGCGAGGTGCCGGTCGCGCGGTGCTGTGTGCGCCTGGCCCAGACAACCTGCAGCGGAACCATGACGAAGCCGCCGCCCACGCCGAGCAGCCCGCCGGCCAGCCCGCCGACGACGCCGATCGCGGCGTCGATCCGGCGGTCGGTTCGCTCCGGCGTCTCGCTCAGAGCGTCACGAGAGGCGGCCAACGTAAAGGTTCACGACCTCCTCATCGTCGAGGAGATCCTTTCCCGGCCCTTCGAGGCGGTTCTGCCCGAGCACCAGCACGTACGCCCACTGTGCATGGCGGAGGGTCTCGCGCGTGTTCTGCTCGATCACGAGGACCGCGACGTCGGAAGCTCGGATTTCCTCGATGCGCTCCCAGATCAGGCCCTGGAACTTCGGCGCGAGGCCCGCGCTGGGCTCGTCCAGGATGAGAACGGCGGGGTCGACCATGAGCCCGCGAGCCAGCGCGAGCATGGTCCGCTGGCCTCCGCTGAGGGCGTGGGCCTTGCGATTTGACGAGGCGGCGAGGTCGGGGAACAGCTTGAACAGCTCATCGATCCTCTCCCGCACGCCATCCTTGCGGCTGTAGCCGCCCATGTCCAGGTTCTCGCGAATCGTGAGATCGGGAAATACGTTGGCCACCTGCGGCACGTAGGCGAGGCCCCTTCTCACAAGCTTTTCGGCCGGTAGCCCGGTCACGTCGCCGCCCTTGAATTTGACCGAGCCTTCGGTGGGGCGGATCAGGCCGGCGATCGCCTTGAGCAGTGTCGATTTGCCCGCGCCGTTGGGCCCGACGATCGCGGTGATGGCGCCCCGCTTTGCGGTGATGCTGACGCCGAAGATGACGGGTGGACCTCCATATCCGGCAGTCAGTTTTTCGACCTCGAGCACAGGGGCATCGCTCATTGGGTTACGAGCTCGCCCAGGTACGCGTCGATCACCTCACGGTTCGATCGGAGGGACTCGAACGGGCCCGCGGCGATGACCGTGCCCTGCGCCATGACGATCACGTGCTGCGTCACGCGCTCGATGAAAGGGAGGTTGTGCTCGACGACGATCACCGAGGTGCCGGAGGCGATGAACGCCTCGATGGCCAGCGCCATGCGCTCGCCCAACACAGGGTTGACGCCGCCCATCGGTTCGTCGAGGATCACGAGCTTCGGCTGCGCCATGCGGATGCGTGCAAATTCCACCAGTCGCTTCTGCCCGCCGCTGAGGTTCCCCGCACGCTCGTTGCGAAGGTTGGCCAGGCCGAACTCGTCGAGGATCTCGCGAGCCTTCACGAGCTCATCGAGCTGCCTGGCGCGCTGGTCGCTCCCGAGGCCGACAAGGCCGCGCAGGAAACCCTCGCGGCCGGCGTCCCAATCTGCCATCACGACGTTTTCGAGCACCGTGAGACCGGGCCACTCGCGCGGCGCCTGGAAGGTGCGGATGAGGCCGAGGCGCGAGATCACGTGGGGCGCAAGGCCCTCGAGCGCTCTGCCTTCGAAGAGGACGGTCCCGCTGTCGGGCAGCTTGAACCCCGAGATGAGGTCGATCGCCGTGCTCTTGCCGGCGCCGTTCGGCCCGATGAGCCCGGTGACCTGTCCCATCGGCGCCGCGAAAGAGCAGGCCTCGACCGCGTAGACGCCTCCGAAATGCTTGGTCAGCCCGCGGACTTCGAGCGCCGGTGGCTTCGGCAATGCTTTGGACTGGGCGTTCAAGCGGTCTGCGTCGCGGGCTCGAGCTTCGATTGAGGATCGACGTAGCGCCGCTCAGGCAGCAATCCCTGCGGCCTGAAGCGGAGGAACAGCACGAGGACGAGCCCGATGATCACACCGCGCAGCGCGAGCACGATCTGCGGATGGCCCGGCACCTCGGGCAGGAACCGGGTCGACTCCTGCACCAGGATGCCCATGATGAAGACGCCCAGGACCACGCCCCAGATGTTGCCGCGGCCCCCCACAAGCACGGCCGCGTACAGGACGATGATCTCGACCGGCGACCACGCCGAAGGGTTGAAGGCGCTGAGATAGGCAGCGAAAAGCGCTCCCGCGAAACCACCGACGCCGGCGCCGATCACGTAACCCTTCAACTTCAGCCTGTATATGTCGCGCCCGAAGGCCGCCGCCGCGCGCTCGTCCTCGCGCAACGTGCGCAGCGCCATCCCGAAGCGGCTGTTGGAGAGCCGCCACATGAAGAGCAGCACGAGGCCGAACATGACCAGGCAGAGGCCCATCAGGAACCACTGGTACGACAGGTAGTCGAGGCCGAACCAGTCGCCCATCGGGTCGAAGAGGCCGGAGAGCCCGTTGTAGCCGTCGAACAGCGGCACGTACTGGCCGGCGAGGACGTACATGACGTAGACGGCGCCCAGCGTGACGATGGAAAAATAGATGCCGCGCAGATGGCGCAGCGCGATCAGTCCGACCACCAGTCCGACCGCCATCGATGAGAGCACGGCGAGCACCACCGCCGCTGGGTATGGGAGCTGGAGTCCCAGGATGTAGTGAGCGGGCGCGGTGGCCGGTCCGATGGTGAGCACGAGGGTCATGTAGGCCCCGACTGCGATGTAGCCGTAATAGGCGAGGTCGAAATCGCCAGACCATCCCCAGATCACATTGAGGCCGAGCGCCATGATTCCGAAGATGGCGCCTTCGGTGAGGATGGAAACGATGTACGCGCTCATTCGAAGACGGTCC
The DNA here is from genome assembly GCA_035260405.1 of Candidatus Dormiibacterota bacterium. Lineage (GTDB taxonomy): Bacteria > Chloroflexota > Dormibacteria > Dormibacterales > Dormibacteraceae > Palsa-870. Next base: position 5,464 of record DATFVI010000186.1, on the reverse strand, counting down.
GCCGGGCGTTTGTGAAGAGTCCTCGCGGGCGCACGAGGATGACGATGGCCAGGATGGCAAACGCGAACGCGAGGTTGTAGCTGGCGCTCACGTATCCGCCGGCGAACTCGAGGATGATGCCCACGAGCACGGCGCCGACCATCGTTCCAAAAGCCCTTCCGAGACCTCCCGCGACAGCGGCGGTGAGGGTGATGAGGAAGAAGCTGAAACCGAAGAAGGGGTTGAACGAACCGACGCTCTCGGCGAGGATGAAGCCGGCGTAGCCGGCGATGAGGCCCGCCAGGAAGAACGTCGCCGCGGCGACGCGGGTCGCGTTGATTCCGGTGACGCGCGCCAGCTCGCGGTTCTGCGACACCGCGCGCAGAGCTTTGCCGAACCGGGTGCGCGAGATGACCAGGTAGAGCGCAACGGTGATGGCGATGGCTGACGCGATGATCTCGAGGTCGAGGGGCGTGAGCAGGAATGGGCCGATGTGCTGCGGAGCTCCCGGGTCCAGCGTGTACGCGACGTTGGCCGCGCCAAAGAAGATGACGAGCGTGTTCTGGATCATGAAGGACATTCCGAGCGTGGCGATGAAGACGATCGTCGGAGTCGCGCCGAACCGGATGAAGGGGCCGATCACCGCGGAGTGCATGGCCAGGGCGGCGAGGCCGCCGGCAAGAGCCGCCGCGAGGGCGGCGGCGACGGCGCTGCCTGTCCTCTGGTGCACCAGGTAGGCGGCGTAGGCGCCGACGGTGAGGATCTCCCCGTGTGACACGTTGGCCACATTGGTCACTGCGTACTCGAGGGTGAACGCGACCGCTGAAAGCGCGAGGATCGAGGCCGTGACAAGCGCAAACCCCAGCGTGAGCAAGGCTTCGTTCACGACGGTATGAGAGGAAACCTAGGTTTCCTCTCATGGCTCTTTTTCCTGCTGGTTGGGATTTTTTGGATTGATTTCTCCAGGCGACGCACGGTGAGGTTACAGATGAGCAGGGGACGGCCGGAATGAATCCGGCCTAGTAGCGACGCTTTTCTCGATCCATGCTTCGCCCGTCTCGACGAGACCGTTGCGACTGGATGACCTTTGGCTTGTGGGCTTACGGCGTCGCGGCGGCGAGGTCGGCGGCCGTCAGCACCTGGATCTGCACCTGCTGGCCGGTGCCCGGGTCCTGCTGGAACGCTGCGTAGGGCCCGAACACGTTGTGGTACTGGTTGTAGTCGAGCGGTCCGCTGGCGCCTTCGTAGTTGATCTTGGTGCCGGCCTTGATGAGGTCGTAACAGGTCTTGTACGTGTAGCACTGCGTACCCGGAGGGTTGCTCACGGTCCCCAGCGCGGCGTTGATGTCAGGCCCCGAAATGCTGTTGGCCTTGTCGATCGCGAGCGCCTGGCTGATCACCGAGTCGTACGCGTAGTTCGCGTTGGCCAGCGGCTGCTGGTTGGCGCCGACGACGATCGCGAACTGCTTGTTGAACTCATCCGCGGCGGCGCCGGAGACCGACGTGCCGTAAACGGAGATCAGGTGGTCGTGCGCGACCTGGTAGGTGATCGCCTTCAGGTAATCGTCGCCACCGGTCACGTCCGTGCCGACAAATGGGATCGCGAGGTTGTCGAGGTCCTTGAAGTTCTTGAAGAGCACCGCTGCGGTCGCGGCGTCGGTCTGCGTGAAGATCACGTCGGGATTGGCGCTGATCACGTCCTGCACGTTGGTGCGGTAGGACGTCTGGTCAGGGGCGATCGTGATGCTCTTGACGACCGTGCCGCCGAGCTTCGTGAATGTGTTGGTGATCGGCGGGGGGAAGGTCTGCGCGGCGATGTCGGAGTAGAAGACGAGCGCGGCTTTCCGGAATCCCTTCTTGTATGCGTAAAGCGCCATCGCGACGCCGAGCTGCGAGTCCGAGGGGCTGTCTCGCCACAGGTAAGGATCCGCGTTCTTGTCGAACAGGGTGCTGCCGCCCTGGAACTGGGTCGGGATCTTGGCCGACGTCACGATGGGGGAGACCGCGTTGATCTCCTGGGTCTCCGGGCCGATGATGCCGACTACGTTGCTCGCGCCGAGCAGCTGGTGGACCGCCGGTACGGAGTCGGCCTCGTCGCACTGGGTGTCGGCGTGCGTGATGGTCAGCTGCTGGCCGAGGATGCCGCCCGCGTCGTTGATCGCCTTCTGGGCGACCTGCGAGCCCTGGAGCATGGCCTGGCCGAGGCTAGCGAGGGTGCCGGTGAAGCACGACAGCACACCCATCGTCACAGGACCGGTGGGCAGCTTGCCCGAGGAAGAGGTGTTGTTGCCGCACGCCGCGATCACGAAGACCAGCGCCACGGAGCTTGCCACCAGGCGCGAGGTGCCTACTTGAACTGTCAGTCTTCGTGAGCGAGCTGGATTGACGGTCATTGACGTTCCTCCAGGCGAAAGCAGCAAGCGGTTCGGCCGGAGATTAGTCCAGCCTCGGTGGGTTGTCAATGGTTGGACCACTGGACCTATACGGCTGGTAAACTCCGCCGCGATGCCGCCACCAGCCGCGGCGCTACGCCCGCTCGAGCGCAGCCGTCGCCTCTATGAGGACGTGGGCGAGCGACTTGGCGAGTTCGTGCGCGAGTCGAGCATGAAGCCCGGTGAGCAGTTCCCTTCCGAACGCGACCTGGCCCAGAAGCTGCAGGTCAGCCGGACGTCCGTGAGGCAGTCGTTCGTGGTGCTGCAGGCCCTGGGTTTCGTCGACGTTCGCCACGGGGAGGGCGTCTTCCTGCGCCGCACGCGCGGGTTTGGCGACTCGCTGGCCAAGCTGCTCGAGCGGCGCCGGCGCCTACCCGACGTGCTCGAGGCCCGCGAGGCGCTCGAGGTGAAGCTGGCGGAGCTGGCCGCGACCCATCGCGGCGAAGATGACCTCGCGGCGATGCGGGCCGCCCTTTCCATGATGGATAGAGAGATCCAGGCCGGCGGGTTGGGCACCGAGGGCGACTCGGCGTTTCACCACGCGATCGCCCTGGCCGCCCGAAACCAGGTCCTGCTTCACCTGATCGACGCGATGGCCGAGGTCATCCAGGAGAGCCGTGTCGAGTCGCTCAGCGAGCCAGGTCGCCCGCCGCGCTCGCTGGAGGCTCACGGGCGCATCCTCTCCGCCATCGAATCAAAGAGCGCCCTGGCCGCGGCGGCGGCGATGCGCCAGCACCTTCGAGTCGTGGCGGACGTGTCGCTGCTCAGGTGGCAGCCCGAAGCATCGGACGATGTCAACGCCGGCGACTGACTCGACGAAGCTGGCGCCGCTGCCGCTGTCGGGCATTCGCGTCCTCGACTTCACCCACGCGCTCGCGGGCCCGTACTGCACGATGCTGCTCGGCGACCTGGGAGCCGACGTCATCAAGGTGGAGCCTCCGAAGGGTGATCAATCGCGGCAGTGGGGACCCCCGTTCATCAATGGCGAGTCGTCTTACTTCCTCTCCGTGAACCGCAACAAGCGAAGCGTGGTCCTCGACCTCAAGCGACCCTCGGCGCTCCGTGTGGCAGAGCAGCTGGCGGTGGCGAGCGACGTGGTGGTGGAGAACTTCAAGCCGGGCACGATGGCCCGGCTGGGCCTGGACGCGGAGAGGCTGCAGGGCTTGAAAGCCGGATTGGTCTACGCATCGATCAGCGGCTTCGGCCAGAACCAGCCGACGCTCGCCGGCTACGACCAGATCGCGCAGGGAACCTCGGGGATGATGAGCATGAACGCGACGCCCGAGAGTCCGCCGACCAAAGTTGGGGTCCCCATCGGCGACATCACGGCCGGGATGTTTGCCTCGCAGGCGATCCTCGCCTCGCTCGTCGAGCGTGGACGAACGGGCAAGGGTCGGCGCATCGACGTCGCCCTCAACGATTCCCTGCTCGCGCTGTTCACCTACCAGGCGGGGCGCTTTTTCGCGACCGGAGAGGTTCCTATCCAGGAGGGCAACCACCACGCCACGATCGCGCCGTACGGCACGTTCCCGGTTCGGGACGGGTTCCTCAACGTGGCCGTCGCCTCGGATGCCCAGTACGTACGCTTCTGCGAGGCCATCCACGCGCCTGAGCTCGCGCAAGACCCGAGATTCGCCACCAACGCGCTTCGCCAGGCGGCCAGATCAGAGCTCGCGAGCGCGATCGAAGTTCACCTGAGGGAAGACACGAGGGCCAATTGGCTCGAGCGCTTCGAGGCGTTCGGAATACCGGCAGGCCCGATTCTTGGCATCGACGAAGCGTTTGCGAGCCCGCTGGCGACCGATCGCGACATGACGGTGGAGATCGAGCACCCGAAGGCAGGCCTCATCACCCAGGTCGGCGCGCCCTGGAAGATCGACGGCGGCTCCAGCCCGATCCGGATCCCGCCGCCGCTGCTGGGGCAGCACACCGCCGATGTGCTGCGCGACTGGCTGGGTCTCGACGCGGCGGCGGAGCTCGATGAGCGATAGGCCGCCGCTCGCCGGCATCCGCGTCGTCGAGGTCGGCAACTATATGGCAGGGCCGTTCTGCGCGACGCAGCTCGCCGACCTGGGAGCAGAGGTCATCAAGGTCGAGCACCCCGACGGGGGCGACCAGGTGCGCCAGTCGGCGCCGCTGATCGAAGGCGAAGGGTCGGCATTCATGCGGCTCAACCGCAACAAGCGCTCCATGACGCTGGACCTCAAGACCGAGAAAGGCAAGGAGGTCTTTCGCAAGCTCGTCGGCACCGCGGACGTGGTGGTCGAGAATCTTCGCCCGGGCACGATGAAGGACCTCGGCCTCGAGTACGAGGGTCTCAAACGCATCAACCCGGCATTGATCTATGTCGCCGCGTCGGGTTGGGGCCAGGATGGACCGCTGCGCGACCAGCCGGGTATGGACATCATGGCCCAGGCCCGCTCGGGTCTCATGAGCATCACCGGAACACCCGATGGTGAGCCGGTCAAGGTTGGCGTGCCCATGTGCGACCTCGTGTGCGCTCTGTACGGCGCGCTCGCGGCCGTGGCCGCGCTGTACGAGCGCCGCCAGACCGGGAAGGGCCAGTTCGTCGACGTGTCCCTGCTCGAGGCGGGAGTCTCGTTCGCGATCTGGGAGGCCGGCAGCTTCTTTGCGACGGGCGCCATCCCGCAGCCCTCAGGCTCGGCGCACCAGAGCGCCGCACCCTACCAGGCGTTTCGCGCGGCTGATGGATGGCTCACGATCGGCGCGACGACACGGCCCAATTGGACCGCCCTGTGCGTGGCCCTCGGCCTGGGCAGCCTGGTGGATGACGAGCGCTACACGGATTCCAACCGGCGCTACAGCAACCGCGCAGCCCTGGCGGCGACCATCGAGTCCGTCACGATGACCAGGCCGGTCGCGCATTGGCTCGACGCCCTGGGCGCAGCTGGGGTTCCGTGCGCGCCGATCCAGGATTTCGGCCAGGTGTTCACCGACCCGCACCTGCTGGCGCGGAACTACTTCTGGGACGCGCCCCATCCGAAAGCTGGACCGGTTCGCCAGCTGGGCTCACCAATGCGCTTCTCTCGCAC
>DATFVI010000185.1:0-27585 GCA_035260405.1 Candidatus Dormiibacterota bacterium | reverse complement strand
GATTCGACGATCACACCGCCGTCCATGAACACCAGCGTGTCTCCCACCTCGCGGGCGAAACCCATCTCGTGCGTCACCACGATCATGGTCATGCCGTCGCCGGCGAGCCGGCGCATGACGTCGAGCACCTCGCCGACGAGCTCCGGATCGAGCGCTGAGGTCGGCTCGTCGAAGAGCATCAGCTTCGGGTTCATCGCCAGCGCGCGGGCGATCGCCACCCGTTGCTGCTGGCCGCCGGACAGCTGGTTCGGGTACGCGCTCGCCTTCTCGGCGAGACCCACTCGATCCAGCAGTGCGCGCGCGTACTCCACCGCCGTCGAACGGCTCGCTCCCTTGACGCGGATGGGAGCCTCGATCAGGTTCTCGAGAGCGGTCATGTGAGGAAACAGGTTGAAATGCTGGAACACCATTCCAATCTCTGAGCGCTTGCGGCAGACCTCACGGTCCGGTAGCTCATAGAGCTTGTCGCCGCGCTGGCGGTAGCCGACCAGCTCGCCATCGACCGACAGCCGTCCCGAATCGATTTTCTCCAGGTGGTTGATGCAGCGGAGGAACGTGCTCTTGCCCGAGCCGGATGGCCCGATCACGCACATCACCTCTTTCGGCTGAACCTCGAGGTCGATCCCGCGCAGCACCTCGAGCCGGCCGAAGCTCTTGTGCACTGCCTCAGCTTTGACCATCGGACTGGCGCTCACGTCAGCGAGGCTGCCCGCGGAACGTGAACAACATGCGCCGGAACCTTTGAAGCGGTGTCGGGGGCAGCTCGCGCTGCGACCCACGGCCGAAGTAGCGCTCCAGGTAGTACTGGCCGATGGTCAGGACCGACGTCATCACCAGGTACCAGATGCTGATCACGACCAGGAGCTCGATCACGTAGAAATTGAAGCTCGCGATCTGCTGCGCTCGGGTGAACAGCTCGGGAACCGTGGCCACAAAGGCGAGCGACGTTGTCTTGAGCATCGAGATCGTCTCGTTGCCCGTGGGAGGAAGGATCACCTTCATCGCTTGTGGCAAGACGATCCGCTGCATCACCTGGAGCCGGGTCATGCCGAGGGCCTGGGCAGCCTCGGTCTGGCCGTGCTCAACCGAGATGATGCCCGCCCGCACGATCTCGGCCATGTAGGCGGCCTCGTTGAATCCGAGCCCGAACACCGCGGCCATGAGCGGGGTGATGAGCACATTCGTGCTCACGCCCCACAGCGGCGGGCCGCCCGGGATGCCCACCCCGATGTGTGGAAGCACGAGGGCGAGGTTGAACCAGAAGAAGATCTGCACGAGAACGGGGGTGCCGCGAAAGAACCAGATGTAAAACCAGCTCAACCAGGAGACGACAGGATTCGGCGAGAGCCTCATCACGGCGAGGATCATTCCCAGGAGGATGCCGATCCCCATCGCGAGCACAGTAAGCTCGAGGGTGAGCAGGATCCCCTCCCTGATGAGCCGCTGGAAGAGGAATGTCCCGACCACTCCCCAGTGCATGTTGGGGGCGGTAACGAGGGTGTATACCGCGTCGGCGGCCACGGCCACGACGAGCACCGCCGACAACCATCGCCACGGGTGCCGGACGGGAATCGCCTTGATCGCCTCCGGCCGCCGCCCAGCTTGTGAGCTGGGCTCCGCCGGGCTGCCGGAGGCGATCTCGGTCACCTCAACTTACGTTGGGCACTCAGTACGACGGCACGCAGGTCGCACCGATCGAGTTGTTGTTGTTCAGCGTCACATCGGAGCTGGCGACGGCGCCGTCCGTCACATTCCAGTTCTTGAGGATGTCGGAGTAGTAGCTGTTGTTGTCGATCAGGTACTTGAGCGCGTCCGTGATCGGCTTCTCGAGCGGGCTGCCCTTGACCATGGCGATGCCGTACGGCGCGACGCTGCAAGGCTGTCCACCGATCTTGAACTTGCCGTTGGACTGCTTGACCTGGTAGTCGGCCACGGGCTGGTCGAGCCATCCGAAATCGGCGCGGCCGCTGGCCAGGGCGGCGTTCGCCTCGGTCTGCGTGCCGAAGCTCAGCACCTTGATGTCCTTGCCGGACGGGCAGTTGTCCTTGTCACCCGCGATCGCAGTGCCGCCGACGGACTGCCCCATGTAGCCCCAGGCGTCGCTCTCCTCGGTCGTGCCCGACTCCACGGCCACGCTGTGGCCGCACATGTCGGCCGCCGTACTGATCGTCGCGCCGCCGACCTTCACCATCCACGCTTCGCCCGCCTTGTAATAAGTCACGAAATCGATGCCGCTGTTCTCACGCGCCTGCGTTGGGCTCCAGCTCGAGATGCTGAACGAGTAGCGCGGCTTGTCGCCGCCCGCGACCTCGCTCGGGGTGCTGGCCTTGAGCTGGGCGATGATGTCGTCGAAGGTGACGTTGTTGAACGTGCAGACGAGGCCCATCACCTTGCAGAGGGCGTTGCCGAGGTCGATGTCCCACCCGCTGATCGCGCCGGTGTTCGGGTCGACGAACTCGTTGGGCGCGTAGGTCGCGTCGGTCGCGATCTGGATCGGGCCGCTCACGGTCGACGGCACCTCGCTGGCGATGCTGGCGACCTTGCCCGGGCCGCCCGAGGTTGCGGGCGTCGGGCTCGAGCCTCCGCACGCGGCTATCACGAAGGCGATCGCGATCGCCAAAGGCGCTGTTCGATTCTTCATCACAATCCTCTCCCTGGCAGCTTTGGACGGCTTCCGGCTGAATTGTAATTCGGCCAATTTGCCTGTGCTTAACGGCAAGTCGTAGGCTGCACGGCATGCCGTGGCTCACCATCACCGATCCCTTCCCGCCCGGCTTCTTCCTCGGGCCGCTGCAGATTCGCTTCTACGGCATCTCGTACGCGATCGCCTTCATCGTCGGCACGGCGGTGGCGACCCGCCACCTGGCCCGCACGGGTGTCGACCCCGAGCTCAGCAGCAGGATCGCGTTCTGGACGATCGTCTTCGGACTGATCGGCGCCCGGCTGTACTACGACGTGCAGTCCGGCTGGTGGTTCTACCTCACGCACCCGCAGCACATCCTGGCGTTCTGGGAAGGCGGGATGGCATTCTTCGGCGCGATCTTCGCCTCGCTGATCGTCCTGGTCGTGATGGCGCGTCGCAACCACATCAACTTCTGGGACGTGCTGGACGCGGGCGTCCTTTTCGCAGCGGTCGGCCAGCCCATCGGCCGGCTGGGCAATTTCATGAACGGAGAGATCCTCGGCCCGCCGTCCAACCTGCCGTGGGCGGTCCGCTACACGAACCCGGCGTCGATGGCTCCGCAGCTAGGCGTGGCGTACACGCCGGCCAACCTCTATGAGGCGGTCGGCATCTTGCTCATCCTCGGCGTGCTCCTGTATCTCAGGCGCCGCGGCGTGCCCTCGGGGGTCCTGGGGTTGACGTACCTGGTGCTCTACCCGGTCAGCCAGCTGATCCTCTTCCAGTGGAGGACCGACTACGAGACGCCGGTCATCGCGTTCGGGTTGAAGCAGGCGCAGCTCACCTCGGTAGTGATGCTGCTGACGATCGTCCCGATCTTCTTCCTGCTCTGGCTCCGGTCGCGCCCGAAGGAAAAGGCGGGCGCCACATCCGAAGGTATGATCCGCGCGTGAACCGGTCGCTGAAGCTGGGCGGCGCCCTTGTTTGCTTCGACATCGTGCTGTCGCTTCCTCGTTGCGTTTCAGCCTGAACTGATTCGCACTCGTGCGCGTGCGCGCATAGATAAAAGGAAGAAGCAATGAACCGTGCCCGTCTTGCCATCGCTCTCGCCGTCGTGGCGCTTTTTGCCGTGACCAGCGGCGTCATCCTCCTGGCCAACCAGAATCACCGCGGCCGGAACCTGACCTTCAACGTCGCGGTCACCGACGGCAAGTCGATGTCCGTCGCGCCCTGCTTTCCCGCCACGTGCACTTCAGACACCCTCTCTGCCACTCAAAACGACAACGTGACGATCAACATCACGAGCGACACGACCGGCGAGGTGCACCTGCACGTGTACGACGTCGCCTTCAACGCGATCGCGGGACAGACGGTCAGCCACACCTTCAAAGCCGTCACCACGTGCGACTGCATCATCGAGTGGGAGAGCACGGGCACCACGCTCGGCGCCCTGCTGGTCAACCCATGACGGCCGCAGCCGCAATTCTTCTCCACGGTTTTGGACAGAGGTACGACCTCCCGATCTCGCTCGCCCTCTATCTATATGCGGCGGCGGGAGTGGTCGTCATCTCCTTCGTGCTCGTCGTCCTGTTCGCGGGCGACCAGGTGGGCGCCAAAGCGCTGCAGTACCCACGCCGGCCGGCCCCAGCCCTGGCGTCGATCGCGCGCACGCCATGGCCTCGAATCGTTGGCGGGGTGATCGGCGTCGCGGGCCTCCTCGCCATCGTGATCACGGGGTTCTTCGGGGCGCAGAAGCGTCCAGACCTGAACCCCGCCGAGTACCTGACGTGGATCTTCTTCTGGGCCGGGCTCGTGATCCTGTCAGGGCTCGTCGGAAACCTCTGGTACCTGGTCAACCCGTGGTCCGCGATTTACGACGCGGTCGCGAAGGTCTTACGTTTCAGGCCCCTTTTCAAGCTGCCGAGGGTGGGGGTATGGCCGGCCGCGGCGGCTTACTTTTCGTTCGCCTGCCTGGAGCTGACCAGCGGGATGTCCAACCGTCCGTGGCTCGTTGCCGTCCTCGCGCTCGTCTACTCGGCGGTGACCCTCGCGGGGATGTTTCTGTTCGGCCGGGACGAGTGGCTCGAGCACTGCGAGGGGTTCACCGTCCTTTTCTCGATCGTCGGCCGGTTCAGCCCGGTCGAGGCGGAGCGCGACGAGACGGGTCGCATCACGATGGTCTACTTGCGGCCGTGGGGCGTCGGCCTGCTCAAGCCGTCGCCGACAGGCTGGGACCGCGTCGTCTTCGTGATCCTCATGCTGTCGACGCTCGCGTTCGACGGCATTCTCGCCACGCCTTCGTGGCAGGACTTCAACATCGCCCTCGAGCCGATCTGGCTGCCCATGGGCCAGTTCGGATTCTTCTTTGTGAGGACCCTGGGCCTGGTCTTGCTGTCGGTCGCGTTTCTGCTCGTGTTCATCACGTTCATGGAGCTCGTCGTTTTCCTGGGCCGGCGCAGCGTCGACCTGAAAGCGACCATCTCCGCCTTTGCGCTCACGCTGGTTCCCATCGCGCTGGTCTACAACGCGGCCCACAACTACAGCTACGTGGTCGTGCAATCCCAGGGCTTGATCCCGCTCCTCAACGACCCGCTGCAGAGAGGCTGGCACCTGTTGCCCGCGGTGGCCGGGTTCACGCCAAGCTTCGCGCTTGCCCAGGCGTCGACGGTCTGGTACGCGCAGGTGGTGCTGATCGTGCTGGGCCACGTGGTCGCGGTGTACCTGGCGCACATGCGGGCCGGCGAGCGTTTCCGCACGGCCCAGCGCGCGCTGCTGAGCCAGTACCCCATGCTGCTCCTGATGGTGATGTACACGATGACCAGCCTGTGGATCCTCGCCCAGCCCATCACCAGGGAGGTGGGGTGAGCGCCCGGCCACCACGCACCCGGCCAATGCGAAAACCGGTTTCCACGAGGCCCTCGTGGGTGGCCCCGGTCGCGGTGGTGGCCGCGATCGCCCTGCTCGTGGCGGCGTTCCTCGTCATCAGGTGGTACACGACCCCGCTTCCGCCTCGTCCGCTCACGGTCGACGCGACACAGCATGTGCTAGACATCGTCACGAACATCGCTCCGCCCGAGCTCGACGTGGTCGGCACCGGCAGCGCGAACAACCTGGTCAAGCGGGTGTCGGGCAGCCCGCTGACCGGACCTAACGGGCACCCGGAGGTCTTCTACATGGGCGCCGAGTACTGTCCCTACTGCGCCGCCGAGAGGTGGCCGATGATCATCGCCCTCTCGCGATTCGGCACCTTCTCGGGCCTCAAGACCACGTCCTCGTCATCGACCGACGTCTACCCGAACACGCCCACGTTCACCTTCCATGGCGCGACGTACACGAGTCAGTACGTGGATTTCGTTTCGGTCGAGACGACCGACCGCAACCAAAGTCCGCTGGAGTCGCCGACCTCGGCCCAGCAGGCGCTGGTCAACCAGTACGACACGGCCGGCTCGATACCCTTCGTCGACTTCGGCAACCGCTACGCGTTTTCGGGCGCGACGTACCTGCCCGACGTGCTTGGAGGGATGAGCTGGAAAGCGGTCGCCGACTCGCTGCTCAACCCTGACTCGCCGCAGGCGAAGCCGATCCTGGGATCGGCGAACCTGATCACCGCAGCCGTTTGCAAGCTCACGGGCGACCAGCCCGCGATCGTCTGCTCGTCATCGACGATCCAGAGCATCGAAAAGACGCTGGGCTAGATGCGTTGGCAGGCGTTGGCGCTGGCGGCCGGCCTGGCGGGCCTCGGTGTCTCGATCTACCTGACGGTCGTGCACTATTCCGCGATCCCGGTCGCGTGCCCGGCGACCGCGCAGGTCAACTGCGAGCAGGTCCTGGCCAGCCCGTACGGGGTGATCGCCGGGTCCGCCATCCCGACCTCGGCGGCCGGGATCGTGTGGTTTGCGTTGAGCGCGCTGCTCGCCGCCGGCCGGGTTGCGGGACGCGTCGAGCTCGCTCGGCCTCAGCTCGCATGGGCGGCGTTGGGCCTTGCCACCGTTTTGACACTCGTCTACATCGAGATAGTGGAGCTGGGCGCGATCTGCATCTGGTGTACGACCGCTCACGTGCTGGTGCTGTTGATCTTCCTCGTCTCACTGTCAAGCTCCAACATGGCTAGGGTGAGGACGTGATCGGCTGGCCGGTCGACCTCAGCGTCTACGCGGGCATGGTCGTTCTCTTTCTCGGACACGCATGGCTGGCCGGACGGGTGACCGACGCTCAGCGGAAGCACACCCTTTACTTCGGCCTGGGGCTGGTCACTCTGTGGTTCGCGCTGGAGACGCCGCTCGACACGATCAGCGACCACTACCTCGACAGCGTGCATATGCTCCAGCACGTCCTGCTGGGATTCGTCGCCCCGCCGCTGATGCTGCTGGGCCTTTCGCCTCAGATGGTCGAAAGGATTGTCCGGGTGCCAGGGGTGCGCGCCATCACCGAACCCGTGCCGGCCCAGGTGATCGCCGGGCTCGTGATGATCGGGTGGCATTTTCCACCTCTCTACGACGCCACGCTCTACTCCGGATCGCTCCACGTGGTCGAGCACGTGATGTTCATCGCCGCCGGCGTGGTGCTTTTCTGGCCGATGCTGGCCGCGACCTCCGCGCAGGCCCGCTGGCAGATGTCGCCCGCGGCCAAGCTCCTGTACATGCTGGTGGCGAGCCTGCCGCAAGACGGTGTGGCGCTCGCCCTGATCTTCTCGCGTGTGCCGTTTTACGAGTACTACACGCACGCGCCGCGGCTAATCGCTTCCCTGACGCCGCTGATCGACCAGACCGTGGCGGGCGCGGTCTTGATGGTCCTGGGCAAAGCGACGATGGCGGTGGCCGCGATCGCGGTCTTCGTCAAATGGTTTGGCACCGAGCAGCGAGCCGACCAGGCCCGCGCCCTGACGAGCTGACGGCCGCCGCACCGCCCCCCCGCAGCCATTCGTGCCCGAATGGCCGCTCTCCCGCTCCCACTGCAGCCATTTGTGCCCGAATGGCCGGGCGCCGCCCCGGCAACCCGGCCTCTTGTGCCCGAATGGCCCGATTCCCAACCTGCAACCCGGCCATTCGTGCCCGAATGGCCCAAACCCCGGCGAGGGATAGAATCGCCCTGGGGTGCGGTGAAGTACTACGAGAGCATTCTCGACGTGGTCGGGAACACGCCCTTGGTGCGCCTGCACAAGGTGGCCAAGGGCCTCAAGCCCGTCGTCCTGGCCAAGCTCGAGCAGCTGAACCCCGGCGGCAGCGTCAAGGACCGGATCGGCCTGACGATGATCGAGGAAGCCGAGCGCACCGGACAGCTCCGCCCCGGCGGCACCATCGTCGAACCCACCTCCGGCAACACCGGCCACGGCCTCGCCATGGTCGCGGCGATCAAGGGCTACAAGATGATCTTCGTGATGCCGGACAAAATGTCCGCCGAGAAAATCAGCCTGCTCAAGGCATACGGAGCCGACGTGGTGGTATGCCCGACCAACGTCGAGCGCTCCTCGCCCCAGTCCTACTACTCGGTCGCCGACCGGCTCGCCCGCGAGGTCCCCGGCGCATTCCAGCCCAACCAGTACTTCAACCCGCGCAACCCCGAGGCCCATTACGCGACCACCGGGCCCGAGATCTGGGACCAGACCGAAGGCCGCGTCGACGTCTTCGTCGCCGGCATGGGGACGGGCGGCACCATCAGCGGAGTCGCGAAGTTCCTCAAGGAGCGCAAGCCTTCGGTGCACGTGGTCGGTGCTGATCCCGAAGGCTCCCTCTACTCCGGCCCGATCGCACCATATAAGGTCGAGGGCGTCGGCGAGGACTTCATGCCCGGGACCATGGACATCAAGCTCGTCGACCAGATCGTGCAGGTGACGGACAAGCAGTCGTTCGTCGCCGCGCGCCGCCTCGCACGAGAGGAAGGCATCCTCGTCGGCGGCTCGTCGGGCCTCGCGCTGCACGCGGCGCTTGAGGTCGCGCTCGATCGCGGACCCGACGAAGTCATCGTGGTGCTGTTTCCCGACACTGGCCGAAACTACCTCAGCAAGTTCTTCAACGACGAGTGGATGCGCCAGAACGGCTACCTCGCGCGGCTCGGCGCTGTCCGCATCCGCGAGATCCTGCTGGCACATCCCAAGGGCCTGCCCAAGCTCGTGACGGTCGAGGCGCGCCGGCTGGTGGGGGAGGCGATCGACCTGATGCAGCAGTACGGCATCTCGCAGCTGCCGGTGGTCGACGATTCGAACGGCCATGGTGTGATCGGGACCCTCCAGGAACGCAGTCTCCTGGATCGCGTCTACCGCGACCCCGCAGTGGTCACGACCGCGGTGTCTACGGCGATGGACGCCCCGCTCAGCCAGGTCGGCGTCGACTCGTCGCTGGACGACGCCTTCGAGCCGCTGCTTCGCGGCGAGCAGGCCGTGCTGGTGGTGGAGGGCGGCAAGCCGATCGCGATGATCACGCGCGCCGACCTGCTCGAATTCGTCGCGCACCGCGGCCAGGGCTGACGCTTGCCTGAAGAAGAAGCAGAGAACTGGGGGTTCGCCACCCGCGCGCTCCACATCGGCCAGGGCCCTGATGCGGCGACCGGCGCCGTCGTTCAGCCCATCCACCTGGCGACGACCTTCGCGCAGCAGGGAGTGGGGAAGCATAAGGGCTTCGAGTACTCGCGCTCGGGCAACCCGACCCGCTCCGCGCTGGAGGAATGCCTGGCCGGGCTCGAGAACGCCCGGCACGCCCTCGCCTTCGCGTCGGGACTCGCCGCCGAGACCACCGCGCTGCTCCTCCTCAGCCCCGGCGACCACGTCGTCTACATGGAAGATGTGTACGGCGGCACGTACCGACTCTTCGACAAGGTCCTCAAGCGCTACGGCTTGAACTTCAGCGCCGTCGACGCGAGCGACCTGGACGCGGTCGAGCATGCGATCTCTCCCGCGACAAAGCTCGTGTGGCTCGAGTCGCCGACCAACCCGCTTCTTCGTGTCGTCGACATCGACGTCGTGAGCGAGGTGGCGCACAGCCGCGGCGCGATGGTCTGCGTCGACAACACGTTCGCGACCCCATATCTTCAGCAGCCGCTGAGGCTCGGCGCGGACCTCGTCGTACACAGCTCCACGAAGTACATCGGCGGACACAGCGACGTGGTGGGCGGCGCCATCATGACCAACAACGACGAGCTCGAGCAGCGGCTGCGATTTCACCAGAACGCCGTCGGAGCGGTGCCATCGCCTTTCGACTGCTGGCTTCTCCTGCGCGGAATCAAGACCCTCGCGCTGCGTGTCGACCGCCACTGCTCGAACGCGATGGAGGTGGCCGCGGCGCTCGAGACGAACAAGGCAGTCGTCCGCGTGCACTATCCCGGCCTGGCGTCGCATCCGGGCCACGCGATAGCCGCGCGGCAGATGCGAATGTTCGGCGGCATGGTCAGCTTCGAGGTGGCCGATGAAGCCGCGGCGATGCAGACGCTCGAGCGCCTCAAGCTCTTCGCGCTGGCCGAATCGCTGGGCGCGGTCGAATCGCTGGCCGAGCACCCTGCGCGCATGACGCATGCCTCGATGCCCGACTCGGAGCGCGCCCGGGCCGGGTTGGGGAACGGGCTGATCCGCCTCTCGGTCGGAGTCGAAGACGTCGCGGACCTGATCGCCGACCTGGTATCCGCGCTCCACTAGACTTCCGACCGTGGCCTCGCGCGAGCTTCCCAGCCGCAGTCTCTATCAAGGACGCGACCGCGCCGCGGCGAGATCTTTCCTCCACGCGATCGGGCTGACCAACGCCGACATCGACAAACCGTTCGTCGGTGTTTCCAACGTCTGGACCGAAACGATGCCGTGCAACTTCGGCCTCCGCGAGCTGGCGGTCCCCTTGAAGGCCGGTATCAAGGCGGCGGGCGCCAACCCGATGGAGTTCAACACGATCGCCATCTCCGACGGCATCACGATGGGCACCGAGGGCATGAAGACCTCGCTGGTGAGCCGCGAGGTGATCGCCGACGGCATCGAGCTGATGGGCCGCGGCCACATGTTCGACGCGATGGTCGCCCTGTGCGCCTGCGACAAGACCATTCCCGCCTCCGCGATCGCCATGGCGCGGCTCGATCGGCCGGGTGTTCTGCTCTATGGCGGCTCGATCATGGCCGGCACGTTTCGCGGACGGCAGGTGGCCGTCGGCGACATCTATGAGGCGATCGGGGCGGCCGCGGCGGGCAAGATCACCGACGCGGACCTCGCCGAGCTCGAACAGGTCGCGTGCCCGGGCGCGGGTGCCTGCGGCGGCCAGTACACGGCCAACACGATGTCCATGGTCATGGAGGTGATCGGCCTATCGCCGGTCGGCTTCAACTCGATCCCGGCCACAGATCCCAAGAAGCACCCCGCAGCCCACTCAATGGGCCACGTCGTCATGAACGCGCTCGAGGAAGACCTCCGGCCGTCGCGCATCCTCACGCGCCGCGCCTTCGATAACGCCATCGCGGCGGTGGCGGCCAGCGGCGGGTCGACCAACGCGGTGCTCCATCTGCTTGCGCTGGCCCGCGAGGTGGGGGTCGACCTGGCGATCGACGAGATCGACCGGATCAGCCGCCGCACACCTTTACTGTGTGACCTCAAGCCAGGCGGTCGATTCGCGGCCGTCGAGCTGCACCGGGCGGGTGGCATCGCGCTGCTGACGAAGCGGCTGATCGAAGGCGGCCACATCGACGGGGATGCCCTGACGGTGACCGGCCGGTCGATCGGCGAAGAGTCGGAGTCGGCGACGGAAACAGCCGGCCAGGAAGTCGTCGCGCCGCTCTCGCGCCCGCTGCGGGCGGAAGGCGGCCTCGTGGTCCTGCGCGGAAACCTTGCCCCCGACGGGGCGGTCGTGAAGATCACCGCACACACCTCGACGTCTCACCGAGGGCCGGCGCGGGTCTTCAATCGCGAAGAAGATGCGTTTGCGGCGGTCTCCGCCGGACGGATCAAGCCCGGAGACACGGTGGTGATCCGCTACGAGGGACCGAAGGGCGGACCCGGCATGCGCGAGATGCTGCAGGTGACCGCCGCGATCGTCGGAGAGGGTCTCGGGGATTCGGTGGCGATGGTCACCGACGGACGGTTCTCGGGGGCCACTCAAGGTTTGATGGTCGGACACGTGGCGCCGGAAGCCGCGGTGGGCGGACCGCTCGCCGCGCTGCAGGATGGAGACATCATCGACATGGACGTGGACAGCCGCCGCCTCAATGTCGAAGGCGTCGACATCGAGGAGCGCCTGAAGAGCTGGTCGCCGCCGGAGCCGCACTACCGCAAAGGCGTGCTGGCCCGCTACGCGCTGCTGGTGGGCTCCGCCTCCGAAGGGGCAATGCTCAAGCCGTAGCTTCTTAACAGGCTGGGTTGACCAGGGACGAACTTCAAATCACTCTTGTCCCCGGTTCGGTGCGTCGGCTTGGGGGAGGAAGCCAAATTCGAGGGAGGGCCCCGCCAGGGGTGTGCCATCTTGGGAGCGGATTCGCGCTCCGATCGCGGGCGACTGGCGGCAAAAGTGCGAAATCGAAAGGGCGAACACGCGCGGGTGGCGCCAAACGTGCGGAATGGCGACCCTACCTGACGGCCGGCAACCACTCCTGCCGGTGCGATTCGAAGGCCCCGATCTCATCGGTGTGGCGCTCGACCAGGCCGATCTCGTCCAGCCCCCCGAGCAGGCACTCGCGCGCGAACGGGTCGACTGCGAACTTGTACGTGAAGCCTTCGCCCCTCACCTCCTGCTTCTCGAGGTCGACCGTCACCTGCGCGCTCGGATCCTCCGACGCCAGGTCGATCAGGTGACGCACCTGCCGCTCGGGCAGGGTCACCGCCAGCAGCCCTGTCTTGTAGCAGTTGGCCAGGAAGATGTCGGCGAAGCTCGGCGAGACGATGGCCTTGAACCCGAAATCGCGCAGCGCCCACGGCGCGTGCTCACGCGATGAGCCGCACCCGAAGTTGGCGCCCGTCACCAGCACTGAGGCACCCAAATGCTCCGGCTTGTCCAGCACGAAATCGCCTCCCGCGCGCCAATCGAAGAACAGGAACGGGCCGTAACCCGTCCGCTCGATGCGCTTCAAGAACTGCTTCGGGATGATCTGGTCCGTGTCGACGTCCGCGCGGTCGAGCGGCGCCATACGCCCAGAAACCCGGGAAACCGGTTCCACTAACCCTCCATTCCCCGCATCGGACTGTCGGATGCGGGTTTCCCGGAAGGACGAAACCCGCACTGGACTGTCGAATGCGGGCCAGGACCGACTCTCGACGCAGCCGAGGACAGCAGCAGCATCTACAACAGCTCCCTCACGTCGACGACGTGCCCCGTCACCGCCGCCGCCGCGGCCATCGGCGGGCTCATCAGGTGGGTCCGGCCGCCCGATCCCTGCCGTCCTTCGAAGTTGCGGTTCGACGTCGAAGCGCACCGCTCGCCCGGCGCCAGGATGTCGGTGTTCATCCCCAGGCACATCGAGCATCCCGCGCTGCGCCACTCAAAGCCCGCCGCCTTGAACACAAGGTCCAGGCCCTCGTCCTCCGCCGCCCGCTTGACCGTCATCGATCCCGGGACGACCATCGCGCGCACCTTGGGATGGACGTGCCGCCCGCGAATCACACTCGCGGCCGCCCGCAGGTCCTCGATCCGTGCATTGGTGCACGAGCCGATGAACACACGGTCGATCGCGATGTCCGCAAACGCCGTCCCAGGAACGAGGTCCATATACTTCAGCGCGCGCTCGTCGGTGTCGGACCGCGGCTGAGGTACCCGACCGGTGACCGGTGCCACCTGGCCCGGGTTGGTTCCCCACGTGACGTGCGGCTCGAGCGCGGAGGCGTCGATCGATATCTCGCCACCAAACAAGGCGTCCTCATCCGAAGCCAGCGACCGCCAGTAGTCCAGCGCGGCCTCCCACGCGGCGCCCTTGGGCGCGTGCGGCCGGCCGTGCAGGTAGGCGAAGGTCGTGTCGTCCGGCGCGATCATCCCGGCCTTGGCGCCCCATTCGATCGACATGTTGCAGACCGTCATCCGGCCCTCCATGGACAGGGCGCGAATCGCCGAGCCCCGGTACTCGACCAGGTGGCCCTGGCCCTCGGAGATCCCGGTCCGGCCGATCAGGCCCAGCACGATGTCCTTCGCCGTCACACCCAGAGGAAGCTCCCCCGAAACCGTCACCGCCAGGTCGCCCAGGCGCTTTTGGGGCAGGCACTGCGTGGCCAGCACCAGCTCGACCTCAGACGTGCCGATCCCGAACGCCAGCGCCCCGAACGCGCCGTGGGTCGAGGTGTGCGAGTCGCCGCACACGATCACCATCCCCGGCTGGGTGAGCCCAAGCTCCGGGCCGATCACGTGCACGATGCCCTGGCGGCGGCTGCCGATCTGGTGCAGGGGGATGCCCTCCCGCCGGCAGTTCTCGGCCAGCAGCTCCATCTGGCGCCTCGACATCTCGTCCGCCGCTCGCGCCCCGCCTTGCGTGGGGACGTTGTGGTCCATCGTCGCCAGGGTCAAATCAGGCCTCCGAACCCGCCGGCCCGATAGCCGCAGCCCCTCGAAAGCCTGGGGCGAGGTCACCTCGTGGACCAGGTGCAGGTCCACGTACAGGAGGTCGGGTTCGCCCGGCGCAGCTCGCACCACGTGCGCGTCCCAAAGCTTCTGGGCGAGGGTCTTGCTCATTGGGAACGACAACTCTACGCAAACCTTGGGGGCTGAATTTGTGGACCGGACACAACCAAAGGCCCATCCCGATCGTTAGTATTCGAAGCTCACATGGTCAGTTCATCTCGCACCCTCGTACTCCTCCTTGGACTCCTGGGCCTTATTGGCTTCGGACGAACGGGGGCAAGCGACAGCTAACCAGACCGCAGAGCAGATCGCAAAAGCCCCCGACCGAGAGGTGGGGGCTTCTTCATTTTTTCAGGGAGAGACGAAACAAGTTGACCGGAGCGGACATGATCCTGGAGGCGCTGGAGCGCGAGGGTGTCGAGTACATCTTCGGCTACCCGGGCGGCGCCAACCTGCCGATCTACCAGCACCTGCACGAGCATCCCAAGCTCAAACACATCCTCGTCCGCCACGAGCAGGGCGCCGCGCACATGGCCGACGGGTACGCCAGGGCTTGCGGCAAGCCGGGCGTCGTGCTCGCCACCTCCGGTCCAGGAGCGCTGAACCTCGTCACCGGTCTCGCCACCGCATACATGGACTCGGTGCCGATGATCGCGATCACGGGACAGGTCGCCAGCACCCAGGTGGGCCGCGACGCCTTCCAGGAGACCGACGTCATCGGCGCCACCAGCTCGGTCACCAAGCACAGCTACCTGGTCACCAACATCGCCCAGCTCCCGCGTGTGATCCACGAGGCCTTCCACATCGCCACCACCGGCCGCCCGGGGCCGGTCCTGATCGACATCTGCAAGGACGTGCAGCAGGCGGACGCCGAGCGCATCACCCCGGAGCGGCTCGAAATCCCGGGGTACCAGCTGAACGGGCACGTCGATCTCGATCGCGCCCGCGAGGCGGCGCAGGCCCTGGCCGGCGCCGCGCGTCCAGTGATCCTCGCCGGCCACGGCGTGCTGCTCAGCCGCGCCGAGCCCGAGCTCCGCGCGTTCGCCGAGAAGGCAGGCGCGCCAGTCGGCACGACCCTCCTCGGCATCGGCGCGTTCCCCGTCAACCACCCGCTGTCGCTGCACATGACGGGCTTCATGGGGACTGGATGGAACCTCAAGGCGGTCCAGAACGCGGACGTCCTGATGATGGTCGGCATGCGCGTCGACGATCGCGTCACCGCGCGGCTCGCCGACTTCGCGCCGAAGGTCAAGACGTTCATCCACATCGACATCGACAGCTCGGAGATGGGCAAGAACGTCCGGCCGCACATCGAGCTCGTGGCCGATGCCCGCAACGCGCTCGAGGCGATGACCCCGCATGTCGGCGCGCTCCACGAGGACCGGGGCCTATGGCTCGCGCAGATCGACGCGTGGCGCGAGGAGCACCCCCTGAAGTACACGCACTCGAACGGCAAGCTGCAGCCGCAGGACGTGCTGATCGACATGTACAGGAGATGCCGCAACGAGGCGATCGTGGTCGCTGACGTCGGCCAGAACCAGATCTGGGCGGCGCTGTGGTGGAACTACGACCGCCCCGGCATGTTCCTCAACTCAGGCGGCTCCGGCACGATGGGCTTCGCCCTCCCGGCCGCGATCGGCGCCAAATTCGGGCGGCCTGACAAGGCCGTTTGGTGTGTCGCCGGCGAAGGCGGCTTCGTGATGACGGCGCAGGAGCTGTCAGTCGCGGTCGAGCACCAGCTGGATGTCAAGATCGTGCTGCTCAACAACTTCTCGCTGGGCATGGTCCGCCAGTTCCAGGACGACTTCTACGGCGGCGTCCGGTCGCAGTCGGACCTGACCCACATGCCGGACTTCGTGAAGCTCTCCGACGCGTATGGCATGCCGGCCATCCGGGTCGACAGGTTAGAGGAGATCGCCCCCGCGCTGGACGCCGCGGAGAAGACCAGGGGCCCGTTTCTCATCGACTTCCGCATCGACCCGGAAGCCAACGTCTATCCAATCGTCCCGCTGGGCAAGAGCCTGAACGACTTCTGGGAGGCACCTAACTGATGATCGAAACGACCCCACCGCAAGCCATCGCGGCGCGACCTGCCCCCGGCTCCCCAGAGGACCTGGCCGTGCGTGTACGCGTGCTTTCAGTGCTGGTCGACGACGGCTCCAACACCTTGAGCAAGGTCTCAGGCCTGATCCGCCGCCGCGGCTTTCACGTCCGCTCCATCTCGGTCGGCCCGAGCCGCCAACCCGGCCGTTCCCGCATGACGTTGACCATCGACGCCGGCCATGCCGAGACTGACCAGGTCCGCAAGCAGCTCGAACGGCTCGTCGAGGTCATCGAGATCGAGGACGTGACCGGCCAGCTCGTGCACAGCCGGGAGCTGGTGGTCGCGAAGGTCACGTCGTCTGAGGTCGCGGGGCTGGTCTCCAGGGGCGCGAAGGTGCTCGATTCCGGTCCCGACGGCACGACGGTCGAGTTCGCCGGCGAAGGCAAGGACGTCGGCGATTTCATCGATGAGCTGCTGAACCACGGCGTGCTCGACGTGGCGCGCTCGGGACCCGTAGTCATGAGGAGAACCGCATGAAGATCCATTACGACAAAGACTGCCCGCCTGCGCTGGGTGAGCCCGTTGCGGTGATCGGCTACGGCAGCCAGGGCCGCGCCCACGCGCTGAACCTGCGCGACAGCGGAGAGGACGTGCGCGTCGGTCTGTACCCGGGCAGCAAGTCGATCGAGCGCGTGGAGGCCGACGGCCTTCGCGCGGTGCCTGTGCCGGAGGCGGTCTCGGAAGCGACGGTCGTCATGGTCCTGACCCCAGACGCCGGGCAGGGCAAGCTGTTCCGCGAATCGATCGAGAAGCACCTGCAGCCGGGAACGATGCTCATGTTCGCGCACGGCTTCTCCATCCATTTCGCGCAGATCAAGCCGGACCAGAACATCGACGTGGCGATGATCGCCCCCAAGGGTCCCGGTCACCTGGTGCGCAGCACCTACGTGCAAGGAGTGGGCGTCCCCGCCTTGATCGCCATCCACCAGGACGCCTCGGGGCACGCCCTTCATCGCGCACTGGCCTACGCGAAGGCGCTGGGCGCCGGCCGGGCAGGCATCGTCGAGACGACATTCAAGGAAGAGACGGAGACCGACCTGTTCGGCGAGCAAGCCGTGCTGTGCGGCGGAATCAGCTCCCTCGTCAAGACAGGCTTCGAGACGCTGGTCGAGGCGGGCTATCAGCCCGAGATCGCGTATTTCGAGGTGCTTCACGAGATGAAGCTCATCGTCGACCTGATGTATCGGGGCGGCCTCGGCTTCATGCGCTACTCGATTTCGGACACCGCCGAGTTCGGAGACTACGTCTCCGGTCCCCGTGTGATCGACGACCACGTTCGGCAGCAGATGCGGCAGGTGCTGACCGAGATCCAGGACGGCAGCTTCGCCGAGAAGTGGATTGACGAGAACTCCAACGGGCGCGACGCATTTCTCTCGATGCGCCAGAAAGATTCCGAACACCAGATCGAGAAGGTTGGACGCGAGCTCCGCTCGATGATGCCCTGGTTGGAGCCGGTGGAAAAATAATGAACGAGAAGACTCCGGACAGAGTATTCATCTTCGACACGACGCTGCGCGACGGCGAGCAGTCGCCCGGCTTTCACCTGGACGCCAACTCCAAGGTGCGCATTGCGCGGCAGCTGGAGAAGCTGGGCGTCGACGTCATCGAGGCCGGCTTCCCGATCTCGTCCCCCGGCGACTTCGAAGCCTGCCGCCGCATCGCCCGAGAGATCCGCGGCGCGACCGTGACCGCGCTGGCGCGTGCCGTACGAGAGGACATCGACGCGGTGTGGGGAGCGATCAAAGAGGCGGAGTCCCCGCAGATCCACATCGTGCTGTCGGTCTCCGACGTGCACATCGACCGCAAGCTGGGTATGACTCGCGCACAGGTGCTGAAGCGCGGCGCCGAGATGGTTTCCTACGCCCGTTCGCTCTGTGATCGCGTCCAGTACTCGCCCGAAGACGCGGGTCGCGCTGATCCCGACTACCTGGTCGAGACCGTGGAGACGATGATCGCCGCGGGCGCCAACGTGATCAACATTCCCGACACGACCGGCTACTGCCTACCGTGGGAGTTCGGCGAGATCGTGCGTCGCGCCATCACGGAAGCGCGCGGCACCGAGAAAGCGCTGTTCTCAGTCCACTGCCACAACGACCTCGGCCTTGCGGTCGCGAACACGCTGGCGGCGCTGGCGGCCGGGGCGCGACGTGTCGAGTGCACCATCAACGGCATCGGCGAGAGAGCCGGCAACACGTCGCTCGAAGAGGTCGTGATGCTGCTGAACGTGCGCCAGGCGAAGCTCGGGCTCGAGTGCGCCGTGGACACGAAGGAGATCACGCGCGCGTCACGTCTTGTGGCCGAGCTGACTGGCACACCGGTACAGCCGAACAAGGCCGTTGTCGGGGCAAACGCATTTGCGCACGCTTCAGGCATTCACCAGGACGGCGTCCTGAAGGACCGCCTGAACTACGAGATCATGAAGCCCGAAGACGTCGGCTTGAGCGACTCGCGCATCGTCCTCACGGCGCGTTCGGGCCGCCATGCATTTCACCACCGCCTCAACCGCCTCGGCATCACGCTGGCCGATGGACAGGTGGATGGTGCCTGGCAGCGCTTCCTCCAGGTCGCCGACACCAAGAAAGAGGTGACCGACGAGGACCTTCGCAAGATCGCGGCAGCGGCGGCCGAGCCAAACGGTCACGAGGCCAACGGAAATGGCCACGAGACCAACGGCCATCCACCTGTGACCGATCAGCTGCTGGACCACAACCATGTGGCGGATACCCTGCGGCATCTCATATTCGGGTGAAGGCTGCCTATCAGGGAGAGCCTGGCGCCTACTCGGACGAGGCCGTCTCGGCGCTGTTCGCCGACGCGGAATCGATCGGCTTTCCCACCTTCCGCCTGACCTTCGAGGCCCTGACGATGGGCGCTGTCGACGTGGCCGTGCTGCCGGTGGAGAACAGCAGCGCGGGCGTCGTCCAGGAGGTGTCCGACCTCCTGTGGGAGCTGCCAGGCCTGCGTGTGGTGCGCGAGCACGTTCACCCGGTGCGCCACTGCCTGCTTGGTTGGCCCGGGCCTGTGGAGCGCGCGCTCTCGCACCCCCAGGCGCTCGCGCAATGCGACGCTTACCTGCACTCGCGACAGATCCGCTCGGTCGCGTATCACGACACCGCCGGGGCGGCGCGCGCGGTCGCGGAGCAGCGGCAGCCGGGCACGGCTGCGATCGCGAGCAAGGCGGCGGCGGCGCGTTACGGACTTTACGTCTTGGCCGAGTCGATCCAGGACGACTCCGAGAACCGGACTCGATTCGTCGTCATCGAGCGGGGCGAGGCGGCACGGCCTCGGGCCGCCCAACCTGGTTACAAATGCTCGCTGGCGTTCGTCACCGCCCACCGGCCGGGAGGGCTTTCGCAAGCGCTCGACTGCTTCGCGCGCCGCGACGTGAACCTCACGCGCCTGGACAGCCGGCCGATGAAGGGCCGCCCCTTCGAGTACCGCTTCTACCTGGACTTCGCAATCAACGGAAACGCGGAAGCAGCGGAAGCGGCCTTGAACGACCTGGAAGAAGCAAGCGCAGAGATCCGGCTGTTCGGAGCATTCCCAGCCTCAGTTGCGTAATTAGATAAGTCACTTCCCCGCTCGCCGGGGCAATCAGTAAGTCCCATCCTCATCGCCGCTTGCGCGCAAGGTGGCGCGAAGCGCCGGATGGGGGGATTCAAGCCTGTCCAAAGTGTTCGCCCCCACCCGGCCGTGGCCTTTGGCCAGGGCCGACCTCCCCGGCGAGCGGGGAGGTAAAGGCAGGCCGCGGCGGGAAGCACTCGGACCGCGACCTGCGTTGTTAATTTAACTGAAACTAATCGTTAAATCGACGTTCCCATTCAGTAATCAGTTACGCGCGCTTGTTGGATCTGAAACAATCCTTACCGGTGCAGCGATAGACACGTTGGATTTTCGTTTGTCTTACAGGTGATGCAGATGAGTGCCGCAGACGTTCCACAACCACCGAAGACGACGCGACGCCGACTACCCGGCGTGACGATCAAGCCCGGCTCGGTCAAGCAAGCCCGGCAGGAAGCAGGCATGAGTCTCGCGCAGGTCGGCAAGGGCCGCGTCACCGCGCCTGCTATCTACCTGATCGAGACCGGACGCACCCGCCCTTCGCTGCCGACCCTCGAACACATCGCCCAGCGCACAGGTAAGCCGGTCGAATTCTTCCTGGCCGATCCCGCGGGCGCCACCGACGAAGCCCAGACGTCCCTTGCGGACCTGGAGGCGATGGTGGGCGATGGCCGTTACGCCGAGGCGATCGCCTTGGGTGACTCATTGCTCGATCTAGGAACCTCGGCGCACCGGCTCGGCCGGATCCGGTATTTCGTGGCCATCGCCTACATCCAGACCGGGCAGCCTGAGCACGCACAGGACCTGCTGGTCCAGGCCCGGGCTCACTTCGAGGCGATCAACGACGGGGTGATGCTCGCCGAATGCCTCGGCGTGGAGGCTTCGCTCGCCTACCTGAACCAGCGCCCCGATGCCCTCGCCATCGCGGAGAGGGCGCTCGCGGTGTGCCGGTCCCTCGATCCTGTTCCCGTTCCGACCGAGGCACGGCTGCTGGGCATCGTCGCGACGGCCCACGTGGCGAACCTCGATTGGGACAAGGCAGTGGAGATATACGGAGAGGCGATCGAGGCAGCCGGATCGTTTGGGGACCTCAAGCTGCTGGCGAGCATGTACAGGGGGCTGTCGTCGTCGTACAAGCAGCTCGGCCAGATGGACTCGGCGGCCAGGTACGCCACACGGTCGGTCGCCTTGCTCGAAGTGCTTCGCGACCGGGTGGCGCTTGCCCGCGCCGAGAACAACCTCGGACTGATCCTCATGGCTCGCGGCGAGACGGCCGCCGCCAGGGAGCATCTCGACCGATCCCTGACCATGGGCGATGCGACCGACCTGCAGGTGGGCCGCAGCCGCATGCTGCTGAACCTTTGCGAGCTGTGCCTTCAGGAGAACAACATCGACCAGGCCGGCGAGTTCGCGCGCGAGGCGCTGGCGCTCGCGACCCGCCTGCGCGAGGGTTTGAACGTGTCCGACGCGCACATGTGGCTGGGCCGGATCGCAGACAGGCTGGGCGATCCAGGAGGCACGGACCGGGAGTTCGCCCAGGCGATTCAGGGCCTCGAGCAGCAGGGCCGGCGCGAGAGCCTTTTCCACGCGCACGGTGTTTACGCAGAGATCCTCGAGCGCCGCGGCGACGTCGCCCAGGCCTACGTGCACATGAAGAAAGCACTGGAGGCCAGCCGGCCGGGCGCACGCCAGATGCAGCAGGAAGAGGAACAGGAGCGCGCCAGTACCGCCTGACCCGGCTGGAACTCAGGGCGGTGCGTGCTAGGCTAGGTTTTGCCGCCATGGCGGCGAGACCTGACGCGTAGGGGAGGTTTTCCGGCTGGCGAAAACGCTGCGCAACTCGAAGTCCTCGTCTTCCCTGACCGCCGAAACCATCGTCGCCGACTACCGCCTGGCCTACAGCAGTCGCCGGGCGAGCATCATCGGACGGGCCGAGGTGCTGCGCGGCAACGCCACCTTCGGGATTTTCGGCGACGGCAAGGAAGTGCCTCAGCTCGCCATGGCGAAGGCGTTCCGCCCGGGCGACTGGCGCGCCGGCTACTACCGCGACCAGACCTTCATGTGGGCAACCCGCATGTCGAACGTCCGCGGCTTCTTCGCCCAGCTGTACGGAAACGCGAACGTGGAGGCCGACCCCGCGTCCGGAGGTCGGCAGATGGGGAACCATTTCGCGACCCGCCTCCTCGATGAGAGCGGGGCGTTTGCCAGGTCGGTCGAGATGCTCAACGCAAGCGCGGACGTCTCGAACGTGGCTGGTTGGATGCCGCGCCTCGTCGGCCTGGCGTACGCGTCAAAGCTCTATCGGGACAACCCCCAGTTGAAGGAGGCGCAGGACGGTTTCTCGGTCAACGGAAACGAGGTCGCGTTCGGCACCATCGGTGACGCCGCCACCAGCGAGGGTCTGTTCTGGGAGGCGATCAACGCCGTGGGCGTGCTGCAGGTGCCGCTCGCGATGTCGGTCTGGGACGACGGTTACGGCATCTCGGTCCCCATCACGGCCGAGACGACCAAGGCGTCGATCTCGGACGTCCTGCGCGGCTTCGTCCCCGACGACCGGCCGGGGATCGACATCTACGTGGTTCCCGGGTGGGATTACCCGGCGCTGGTGGAGGCGTACGCGAGGGGGGTCGAGAAGGTGCGCCGCGAGCACAAGCCGGCGCTCTTCCACATCGTGGAGCTGACGCAGCCGCAGGGCCATTCGACCAGTGGAAGCCACGAGCGCTACAAGACAAAGGAGAGGCTGCGCTTCGAGAACGAGTTCGACTGTGTCGCGCGCATGCGGGACTGGGTCATCGAGTCGGGCATCGCGAGCGAGTCGCAGCTCGAGGGTTGGGAGGCCGCGGACAAGGAGGCGGTCGAAGCCGCGCGCGACCTGGCGTGGGAGGCATTCCAGGCGCCGATCAGGGCCGAGCGCGATCGGGCGGTCTCGATCCTCAAGAGCATCGACATGCCCGAGATCGCTCCGATCACCAACCTGCTGGACGAGGCGGGCAAGGTCACCCGGTCGCTCGTGATGGCGAGCGCGACCAGCGCTCTGCACCGGATGCGTGGAATCGGCTCGCCCGCCAGGACCGAGCTCGCGAAGTTCGTCGAGGAGTACCGCAAGGAGAACCACCAGCGCTACAACTCCCATCTCTACAGCGGCTCCGACGAGTCTCCGTTGAAGGTGCCGGTTGTTCCGGCGATTTTTTCCGACACGTCGCCAAAGGTCGACGGCCGCCAGGTCTTACTGCGCAACTTCGACGCGAACTTCGCGCGTGATCCCCGCCTGTTCGTGGTCGGCGAGGACGTGGGCCGCTTGGGAGACGTCAACCTGGTATTCGAGGGCCTGCAGGCCAAGTACGGCAGCCTTCGACTCACCGATACCGGGATCCGCGAGGCCACGATCCTGGGGCAGGCGATCGGCGCGGCCATGCGGGGGCTCAGGCCGATCTGCGACATCCAGTACCTCGACTACTTCCTCTATGCGCTGGAGACGGCCGCCGACGACCTGGCCACCCTGCACTGGCGAACGGTGGGCGGCCAGAAGGCGCCGGTCGTGATCCGGACGAAGGGTCACCGGCTCGTCGGGATCTGGCACTCGGGCTCGCCGATGGCCGTGCTGCTGAACGCGCTGCAGGGTGTCTATGTGGCTGTGCCTCGCAACATGACCCAGGCGGCCGGCTTCTACAACACGCTTTTACGGGGTGACAACCCGGGAGTGGTGATCGAGGTGTTGAACGGCTACCGGTTGAAGGAGCGGGTGCCGGACAACATCGGAGAGTTCACGGTTCCCCTGGGTGTGCCCGAGGTGTTGCGGGAGGGCACCGACGCGACGATCGTCACCTACGGCGCATGCTGCGGGATCGTGCTCGACTCGGCGCGCACGCTCGAGGAGCTTGGCGTTTCCTGCGAGGTGATCGACGTGCAGACCTTGAATCCCTTCGACATCAACCACACGATCGTGCGGTCGATCGAGAAGACCCACGCGCTGATCTGTCTCGACGAGGACGTCCCAGGCGCGGCGTCCGCGTTCATGCTCCAGCAGGTGCTCGAGGTGCAGAACGGCTGGTGGCACCTCGACGCCGCGCCGCGCACGCTTGCCGCCTCACCCAACCGGCCGGCCTACGGGCCGGATGGCGACTACTTCACGAAACCAAACCGAGAGAGCATCGTGGCCACGGTCTACGACCTGGTCCGCGAACGCCAACCGTGGAGATTCCCCGCCCTCGACTCCTGATACCGCACGTTTGGCGCCAGCCGTGCGTAATTCCGATGCCGTTTCCGCACGTTTGGCGCCACGCGTGCGGAATGGAATCCCTAGGTCAGCTCGCCTGGTAGGTACTCCATGACGGCCAGGGCCGGGGCCCGGCTCAGCAGCGAGACACCCTCGAGCAGGTAGCCGATGTACCCGGCGGCGCCTGCGACGGCCGGCGGAGGGATCATGCGCTTGGGCGCTCTGGCTTCGCGGAACGGAGCCGTTTCGGGTAAACCCGCCAGGCTTCGCGCCTTGCGCACCGCGGCATCCACGCCGCCGAGCTCATCGACCAGTTTCCGCTCGAAGGCTTGACGGCCGGTCCACACGCGGCCGGCCGCGATCGGGTGGACCTCGTCCGGGGTCATCTTGCGCGCCTTCGCGACCACGTCCAGGAACAACTTGTAGATCCGGTCGATCTGTCCTTTGATGACCTCCCGCTGCTCGTCCGTGTACGGCTTTTCGTCGCTTTCGATGGTCGCGTGCCGCCCAAACGCGACCGTCTCGCGGTTGACCATGAGCTTCGACCACGTTCCGCCCGTCACGATCTTGCCGGTCAGCACTCCGATAGACCCGGTGAGGGTGCCCGGCCGGGCCACGATCCAGCTCCCGGGTGTCGACACCCAGTAGCCGCCCGACCCCGCAACCGGACCCATGGCGACGACCAGCGGTTTGCGTGCCGCGATCACGCTCAGCGCCTGCCGCATCGCCTCCGACGCGGTCGCAGAGCCGCCTCTCGAGTTCACATAGAGGACCGCCGCCGCCGCCCGCTTGTCCCCGGCGACAAGGCGCGCCGCCTGCACCACGCTCAGGTCTCCCGCGCGATCGTCTCCGATCAAGGGAACTTGGATCGGCGGCTTGACGGGCAACCCGCCCGAACGTCCGTCGACGATCGTGCCCTCGATGCGCAGCACAGCGACGTATTTGCCGCGGCCGAGCGTCGGGGCCGGTGAGCGCATCTTGCTGTTTGCCCGCTCCCAGGTGCCGATCGCGACCGGAGCGCCCGCGCCCTGACCCAACCTCTCCGCCAGCGCTTCTTCGGGAACCAGCGCGTCGACCACGCGAGCCTCGAGCGCCGTGTCGTCGCCGTATGGAGACCCGTCGATCAGCTGTTGGGCGCCACTCTCATCTCGCAGCCTGCCCTCGGCGATCGCGCTCAAAAGCTCCTTGTTCTGCGAGTCGAGCAGCCACGTCACCTGCTCTCGCAGCTCGTCCGACATCTCCGACTTCGTGAGCACGTCAGCGGCCGACTTGTACGGCGAGATCTGCACGAAGTCCGCCTCGATGCCGAACCTGGCCAGGCCTTCGCGCAGGAACATTCCGGTGGTCGCGAAGCCGAGAGGCTGGATCGCACCCACAGGCATGAGCAAGATCTCGTCGCACGCGCACGCGAGGTAGTACGTGCCGGTCGTGTAGAAGGGCGCCCACGCGACCACTCGTTTCCCGGCCTTGCGCAGCCTGGCGACGAGCTCCCTGAGGTCCTGCAGCGTGGCCATCGGCATGGCCACGGGGCGCAGGTGAAGCACCACGCCCTTGATCCGCGGATCGCGCGCGATTGCTTCGAACCGCTCACCCAGCTCGGTGACGCTGAGGCGCGGCCGCGACGTGAAGCGCTGCCACAGCGGCCGGGGCGGATCGGGGAGCGTGGGCAGGTCGCTCTCGAGGACGAAGATGACGAACTCAGGCGGCTTGCCGAACGAGCGGCGAAGACTCGAGATCAGCCACCAGAGGTATCGAAACGGGAAAAGGATCATGCCCCCGCGTAGGTTACGGGGTCACACCACCTTCGACACCTCGAGGTGCTCGTCCATCGCCTCGCTCAGGCGGGTCGCGCCGTACTGCTGGCCGACGTGCTGGTGGTACGGCACGCCGGTGAACAGGTGGTGGCTGCGGGTCGGAACGTCCGCTCCGGGGGCCCACTCCTTGCGCTGCAGGGCCATGTAGCCCTGCTCCTGGTCGTGCTTCAGGTCGTTGAGCAGCACCGACATCCCGTGGCCCGCGGCGTGCTGCAGGGCGAGCGTGATGAAGATGAAACCGACGCCAAGGTCGGCAAGGTCGTCCCATGTGATCGGGTCCTTCTCGTTGTACCACTTGAAGGACGACGAGTAGTTGAAGGCGAACCTTGCCATTGGAAATCGCTTGCGGATCTCGGAGCAGAACTTCTCGGTGACCGCGCGTTCGGCGGTCGGAAACTCGCACCACAGGAGGTCGGGCACCCCGCTGTCCAGGTAGCGCAGCCCCCGGTCGATCGCAAGTTCGATCCCTCGCTTCGACTCCGGCGCCTCGGTGGCCGACACCCCGTCGGTGCGCGCGATGATCACGAAGTCGGGGTGTCCAAGGTCGTCAGCCGCAGCGCGCATCATCTTGAGCTTGCCGACGAACTCATCGGCCGAGATCAGCGCTTTCCCGGCGATGTGACCGCAGCGCTTCGGCATCACCTGGTCCTCGAGGTGCGCCGCGGCCACACCCGCTCGCACATACAGCTCCACGGTCCGCTGCACGTTGAAGAGGTTTCCGTAACCGGCGTCCATGTCCACGACGACTGGAGGGATCTCGAGGTGGATGGGCGGCGCCTCCTTGTCGGGGTCGCCCATCGCCATCGTGAGCTGGAACTTCCGCAGCGCGCTTACAGTGCGCCGAGCGCCGTCGGCAATCTCGACCGACGAGTAGAGGTCCATGTCGGTGGTGCCGAGGTGGCCGATCGCAAACGAGTAACCGCTGAAGTAGACGGCGTCGAAGCCGTGGTACATCACGAGCTCGGCGCCCATCGGGTCGTACACGCCGGGACCGAAGACATAGGGCCTGGTGGCCAGCAGGCGGCGCAGGCGTTTGCTCGGATCCTCGTTGCGCGACGCCGGGACTTTCAAACCCTGCGGCAGCAGGGGCGTAGACACAAGTTCCATCAAGCCCTCCTTCGGTTCAGATTTCTAACGCCGAATATGAGCGGGACTACTCGTTTTCGTGGTCGCAGTTGCACGGTTCGGGGCACTCGCATTCGTGCGCCGAGGGCTCCGTCTGCAGCTCTTGCGGTGGTTCCTGGCTGTCCATGAGCCAGAAGCTATCAAGGACTCTTGTATAAGTCCAATTGATTGATTTGATGAAACCTATCGAAAAATCCGATGTAGGGAATCGGTCAGGTGTGCGTTCCAATCAGTTCAAGGAACGCGGCCACGATCCCCGCCGGCTCGCCCGCATCGCGGCGCCTGAAGACCACGATCGAGTTGTGCATCGGGGGTGCATCCTGCATGGCGACGACAGAAAGCGTGCCCCCCTCCACCTCGCGGGCCACCGCGGTTCCAGGCAGGAGCGCGACGCCGAGGCCCCGCTCCACCATCTTCTTGGCGGCTTCGATCGAGTCGAGCTCCATCAAGCCGCGAAGCTTCACACCCGCCGATAGAAACGCGCCCTGCGTGATCTCGTAGTAGCTGGAGGTCCGATCGAACATGATCAACTTCTGCGTCGCGACCTCGGCCATCGCGACGTGCTTGCGCTTCGTAAATGCGTGTTCCGGGGCGCACACCAGGACGAGCTCCTCGGTGTGAAAGGGTCGCAGCTCCAGGTCGGG
>DATFVI010000184.1:0-2003 GCA_035260405.1 Candidatus Dormiibacterota bacterium | reverse complement strand
AATTGCTCAAAAGCCACAGAAAAACCCGCCTGCGTGGACCGGCGGGCGTGGGAAAAAGCAATGAGCCGAGCCACCCTCAGTCCAGAAGATTTCGCCACTCTTCCGTGCGACTGATGGCGCGAGACCAAACCTCGGAGTTAGTCTCGGGTTCAGTATCAAGGCTTTTGTCCGCCTGCCCGCATTATCGCTCAAGATGAGTGGCGCCGATTCTGCGAGGTTGGAGATCATTCTTCCGGCAGTCCTACCCCTCGGAGAACGTCGCAGTAGCGGGCTCGGTCAGCCGCGTGCACCAGCGGCGATTCGCGCTGGACCCACGCGACTGAGTAGTCGGGCTGGAGCTGCCGCGCTCTCGCGACCGCTTCTTGCGCCTCCTCCAGATGGCCCAGCATCGCTGCCGAGAGCGCCAGCGCGCGCCAGCCGCCCACGAGGTCAGGGTTCTGGCGCACCGCCCGGTGTCCCCAATCGAGGCCCGCCGCGTAGTCCCCGGCCATGAAATGTGCGAAAGCGCGGCCGCCGGCGAAGACCGAGAAGAACGGATCACGCGGGCTGAGACGCATCGCTGTTTCGAGGTAGCCGACAGCCTCGGCTCCCTTGGCGCCGTAAGCCAGTGCCAACCCGAGGCAAGCGTGGCCCAGCGCGAAGTTCGGATTCAAGTCGAGCGCCGCGCGCAGCTCCTCGACGGCATCCTCGTGCTCGCGCCGGAGCATGTGAGAGAACCCAAGCGCGAGGCGTGCCCACGGATCGTCGCGGTCGATCGCCACTGCAGCGCGCGCCCGTTCGGTGGCCGGTGCCAGTACGGCGGCGAGCCCGCTCGCGCTCCAGCCATGTGCGTTCCACAGGCTGAGCCATGCGTGGAGCCCAAGCGCACGGGCATAGGATGGGTCGAGCCGCAGCGCCGCCGATAAGAGATCGAGCGCCGCCGTATTGTCGCTCCGAGTCCGTCGCCACATGAACGAGAGCGCGCGGATGACGTAGTCCCACGCATCGAGATGGTCCGGCGGCGTCTGTTGCACGCGCGCACTCTCGGCAGCGTAGAGCTGCGGCTCGACCGTGACGACGACGCTCGCCGCGATCTCGTCCTGGAGCGCGAAGAGGTCGGCCAGCGCCCGCTCGTAGCGCTCGACCCAGACTTCGCGTCCGGTGCCGGCATCGGCGAGGTGCACCCCGATGCGGACACGCTCGCCGGCCCTTTGGACGCTGCCTTCGAGGACGTAGCGCACGCCGAGTTCGCGGCCGATCTGCTTCACGTCGACCGTTCTGCCCTTGTATGTGAAGGCCGAATTGCGGGCGATGACGAAGAAGCCGCGCAGGCGGGCCAGCGCGGTGGTAATCTCTTCGGTAATGCCGTCGGCAAAGTACTCCTGCCCGGGATCGCCGCTCAGGTTCTGGAACGGCAGGACGGCAATCGACGGCTTGTCGGGAAGCGTCAACGCCGGCTCTGCCCTTGAGATGGCCTCATTGAGCCGCACCCGGTAGACGCGCACCGGCCGCGCGATGTTCTTGAGCTTCTGCTCGCCCATGTCCTCGAAGGCGATATCGAGCTTGTCCCGGACGTCCTCCTGTACCCGGCCCGACACGCAGATGCCGCCGGGCTCCGCAAGATTTTCGAGGCGTGCCGCGACGTTGACGCCGTCACCGAATATGTCGCCTCCGTGGAGCATAATGTCGCCGACGTTGATGCCCACACGGAATTTGAATTTCTTCTTCGGTGGCACGTCGACGTTGCCGGCGATCATGCCGCGCTGCACTTCGACCGCGCAGCGCACCGCATCCACTGCGCTCGGGAACTCCGCCAGCAACCCGTCGCCGGTGGTCTTGATGATCCGGCCGCGGTGCTTTGTAATCTTGGGATCAACGAGCCGGTGCCGATGGGCCTTCAATCGGGCGAGGGTGCCTTCTTCGTCCGCGCCCATCAGCTTGCTGTAGCCGGCGACATCGGCCGCCAGGATGGCCATGAGCTTGCGTTCTACACGCTGCGGCATGGTCCAACCTCTCAGAGGGAC
>DATFVI010000183.1:0-6412 GCA_035260405.1 Candidatus Dormiibacterota bacterium | reverse complement strand
GCGCCGACATGATGGCGAACGAAAAGCATCCCCCTCTCCCGCGATAGCGGGAGAGGGTCGGGGAGAGGGTCGCGGAAGAAGAAAGCATCCCCCTCTCCCCGCAGGGGAGAGGGTCGGGGAGAGGGTGGTGGAAGAACCTAGGCCCGACCCTCTTTCAGCGCATCGATGGTCTTTTCAATCCGTCGCTGCCGGGTCTCGGGTGACTTGATCGCTTCGATCGCGCTGACCAGCCGCCGCTGGTTGCTGTAAGTCAGCGCCGCAAACGACCGCTTGGCGTCGGCGTTGCGTCCAAGCGCCGCCGCGAAGTCGGTGGGAATGGCAACCTCGCGAGGCTGGGTGTCGAGCTCGATGTCGACGTCTACGGTGTCGCCCGCCGCGACGCCGGCGCCCTCGCGGAACTCGGGCGGCACGCCGAGCATGAACTTGCCTCCCATCGAGGCGACGCTGGTGCGATAGGTGAAGCCATTGATGGTGGCGCGAACCGGTGGCCGCTTCGAACCGAGAGCGGCCACCACCTTCGCCGGAACTTCGATCCCCGCCGCGGTTTTACCGGAGGGCAGGATCTTGGTCCGAAATCTCATCGCTCTATGCCTTGGCCGACTTGGCCTTTGGCGCGTCGAGAGTCTTGGGCAACCCGTTGTCGCCAATCGCCGGCTGGACGATGCGGATGTTGTTGCCGAACGGATCGCGAATCCCGAAGTCGGTTCCGTAAAAGTGCTCTTCCGGCTCGGAGGTGAACTCGACGCCGCGCGCCTTGAGCGTCTCGTAGGTCTTGCGGCAGTCCGAAGTCGTAAGGCCGAGGGTGAAGCCGCTGGCTCCCTTGGTGACGATGTCGCGAACCTGGTCCGCGGTCTTCGCATCCATGGCCGGCGGCCCAGGCAGCTCGAGCAGAACGTTGCGTCCGGGCTGGCCCGGGACTCCAACCGTGACCCAGCGCATGAACCCAAGGTCCATGTCATTGGTGAGCTCCAGCCCGAGCTTGTTGACGTAGAAGTCGATCGCCTTGTCCTGGTCGAGAACGTGGATGTGGGACATGTTGATGAAGTCGTACATCGGAATTCCTCCTGTGTTTGATGGCTTGAACAAGACCGATGCTAGGTCCCGTTCTTGGCCCTGGCTTCTCCAAAACTGCTCGGTCTCATCCATGACATCGAGAAGCAGGTCGGGACGGCAAAAACGAGCTTGCGATTGCGATATTCGGTCGGCGTGTCGCCCACGATATCCGCGAACGTGCGGCTGAAAGTGCCAAGGCTTCCAAACCCAACATCGAGACAGATATTCGTGATGCTTCTCTCAGTCTCCCTCAGCAAGAACATCGCGCGCTCGACCCGCCTTCGCTGCAGGTAGCGATGGGGTGTCTCGCCGAACGTGGCCTTGAACGTCCGAATGAAGTGGGCCTCGGAGACATTCGCGACCTGTGAGAGATTCGCGATGTCCAGCGGCATCGCGTACGTGCGGTCCATCGCATCACGCGCTCGAAGCATCCGGCGATTGATATCCTCCGCGGCCCGCGTCACGCCCTTATTGTCCCAACGCACCGCTCCTCGCCGCAGTTGCGAGTACGAAACCCGATAAACAACCGTTAAGTTTGTTGACTTTACGCCCAGGTAGGTCTAGGGTCGGCCACCCATGGGAGCCCTCTGGATCCGCAAACTCTCCGCCCTCGCGGCTGTGGCCGTCGTCGGCGTGACGGGAGCCAGTGTGGCCGCGCAGGCCGCTCCGACCACCCTGAACTGGGGCCCCGTGAGCACCAGCCAGGTTCCCCCCACCCGCGAGTTCGGCGCCATGACCTTCGACTCGACTCGCAACCGGACCATTCTGTGGGGAGGCGGAAACTCCGCGTTCGTCAATCTCAATGACACGTGGGAGTTCGACGGCACGAGCTGGCTGCAGCGCACCCCATCGACCTCGCCTCCAGCATTAGTCGGCTCAGCGATGGCCTTCGACGCCAATCGCCACGTCTCGGTCATGTTCGGAGGCAGCGGTTTCCCGGGAAACAGCGCGGCGACGTGGGAATGGGACGGCACGAACTGGACATTGCGGACGTTTGCAACGTCGCCTGCGGCGCGGTTCTGGACGACCATGGCGTACGACTCGGCGCGCGGAAAGATCGTTCTGTTCGGTGGCGACGGCGCCAGCTCCACCGAATTCGGAGACACGTGGGAGTACGACGGCCTCACATGGACTCACATGACACCGGCCAATTCGCCTACTCCTCGTTTCGGAGCCGCTATGGCATACGACCCCGGTCTTGGCCGCGTGGTGCTGTTCGGCGGCCGCGTCTCCGGACAGCGCATGGCGGACACGTGGGAATGGGACGGCAACAACTGGACTCAGTTCACTCCGGCCGCGACACCGTTCCCCCGTTTCTGGCACACGATGGCCTTCGACCCGCAGGTCGGCCACGTGGTCATCTTCGGCGGCGACCACATCGAACCATTCGGGCTCGGGCCCATCAACGACACGTGGGAATGGGACGGCTCCCAGTGGACCCAGGACTGGACCTCGGCGACTCCCAGCGCCCGAGCCGGCCACACGATGGCCCTCGACGCCAACGGGCGGGTTGTGATGTTCGGCGGGTCCGATGAAGGAAACCCCGGCGTGTTCCCGACCGACACCGAGGAGCTCGGCACGGGCATCGTCACGCCCGCCGGCAACCCGTCGATCGCGTTGCCGGCGAGCCTGAATTTCGGCAATGTGGATGTCGGAGTCACCAGCTCGGCGACCTACATTCAGCTCTTCAACACCGGGACCGGTCCGCTGGTCGCGACCATCTCCGCGACCGGGGACTTCGCGATCTCCAGCACGTACTGCCCGAGCGCGCCCAACCCGCTGGCGGCCGGCATGTTGTGCCGCGCCTTCATCACGTTCACGCCGACCGCGGCGGGAGACCGTGTCGGCAGTTTCGTGGTCACGGGCAACGTCCCGGGCGGGTCCCAATCCGTGGCGCTCCACGGGTTCGGCGTGTGCTGCGACTTCACGATCTCGGCCAGCCCGACGAACACGGGCACGGTCCAGGGCACGAGCATCACCGCTGCGATCAGCACGACTGTTGTCGGCACTCCCGCAACCGTGGCTCTTTCCTTTCTCTCGACCGACCCAGGCCTGACGGCCACCTTCAGCCCGTCATCGATTACCGCCGGAGGTGGTTCCACGATGACCATCACGGTCGGCCCGGCTGTACCGGTAGGCCTCCAGGGCATTGAAGCCGTAGGCACCGAAGGGCCGGTCTCCCACATGGTGGAGGTGTTCGTCAACGTCAGGGCAGCGCTGACGTCCGACTTTTCGATCGCGGCCAACCCGAGCACCCTGACCGTCGTGGAGGGCCAGTCCGGCACGAGCACCGTCAACACGGCGCTGGTCACCGGCACGGCGGGCACGATCAACCTGAGCGTGACATTTTCCTCGAACGGGCTGGCGCCAACTCTCAACCCGGTCGCGGTTACAGCCGGCGGGTCATCCACCCTCACGGTCTCGCCTAGCCTCGCACTGCCGCCTGGCACGTACACGGTGACGGTGACTGGCACCGAGGGCTCGGCCACGCACAGCGCCTCTGTGACGGTGATCGTGCCACCGCCGCCGCCCAATGACTTCTCAATTTCGGCGAGCCCGACCACAGTCACCGTCCTGCAGGGAGCAGGAACGAGCAGTGCCATCAGCACCGCCGTGACGAGCGGATCCGCGGAGATGGTTTCGCTGTCGGCAAGCTCGCCCGCGGGCCTGACCGCGACGCTGAGTCCTACCGCTGTCACGGCGGGAGGGGGCTCGACCCTGACAGTGACCGCGTCAGCCGCCGTCGCGCCGGGCGCTTACACGGTCACAGTGACTGGCGCGTCAATCTCCAGCACTCACAGCGTGGCTGTGACGGTGAATGTCACGGCTGCGCTGTCCGACTTCGCGATCTCAGTAAGCCCAAGCAGCCTGACGATCCTCCAGGGAAACAACGCCACGAGCACGATTACCACCACGCTGGTCTCAGGCACCCCGGACGCGATCAGCTTGCGCGCGACCTCGTCACCGATCGGCGTCGGGTCGTATCTCAGCCCATTTGTCGTCAATGCCGGCGCCACTTCGACGATGACGATCTCAGTCTTCGGTCTCACGACCCCAGGCGTCTACACGCTCACCGTGACGGGCACTGAGGGCGCGGTCACGCACAGCACATCGGTGACGGTGACCGTCACTCTGGCGCCTTCCGACTTCGTGATCCGCGTAGCTCCAACCAGCCTTACCATCGTCCAGGGCAACAGCGGCACTATCGATATCGGCACCACGGCGGTGACTGGAACCGCGGACGCGATCAACCTCAGCGCGGTCTCGTCGCCGAGCGGGCTGATCACCTCGCTGAACCCCACGGTGGTCAACGCCGGCGGTACGTCGACGCTGACGATTTCGGTCGGCGCCACCATCGCGCCAGGCACATACACCGTCACCGTGACAGGCGTCGAGGGCTTCGCCATGCACAGCACGACCGTGACGGTGACCGTGACTGCGGCGCCGTCCGACTTCGCGATTTCGGCGAGCCCCAGCAGCGTGACCATCGTCCAGCAAACCTCAGGGACTGCCACGATCAGCACGACACTCGTCACGGGCACCGCGGACGCGATCAGCCTGAGCGCGGTGTTGTCGCCATTGGCCAGCGACCTGAGCCCCTCGCTCAACCCCGCCGTCGTCACAGCCGGCGCCGGGTCGACATTGACGATCTCTGTGGATGCCCTGGCGATACCAGGCGTCTACACGGTGGTCGTGACTGGCTCTGAGGGAAGCGCGGTGCACAGCACGACAGTGACCGTAACTGTCACGGCGACGCCGCCCGACTTCGCGATCTCATCGAGCCCGAGCAGCCTGACCGTCGTCCAGGGCAACTCCGGTACCAGCACGATCAGCACCGCGATAACAGCTGGCATGACTGCGCAAGCGATCAGCCTGAGCGAGAGCTCGTCACCGGTCGGGCTGGCCACCGGCCTGAGCCCCGCCGTGATCACGTCAGGCGGCGCTTCGACGCTCATCGTCTCACCCGACTTCACAACGGTGCCCGGGACATACGTCGTGACGGTCACAGGTACAGAAGCCTCAGGCGCGATACACAGCACGTCGGTGACGGTTACTGTGGCCGCTGGTCCGCGGGACTTCACTATCTCCGCCAACCCGAGCGCGCTGAGCATCGTCCAGGGTTCCATTACGACAAGCTCGATCAGCACCGCAGTGATCGGCGGTCCAGGGACGATTGTGCTGTCCAACTCAGCACCGGCCGGCGGCCTGTCGGCCACGCTCTTGCCGACCTCGATCAGTGCCGGCGGCAGCTCGACCCTCACGATTGGCGCGGCGTACACGACCGCGCCCGGTACCTACACGGTGACAGTCACAGGAACCGAAGGCTCCAACACGCACTCCACGGTGATTTCCGTGACGGTGACGATCAAGGGCATCGTCAACGGAGGCTTCGAAACGGGCGACTTCGCGGGCTGGGCCACGACCGGCGTGACAGCGATAGTCTCGACATCGCATAGCGGCGCCTTCGCAGCCCAGGTTGGCTCCACGTCGCCCTCGGCGGACAGCACCGTGTCCCAGACCTTCACGGTTCCGACCGCGGGCGGCAAATTGACGTTCTGGTACCGGATGTCCTGCTCGGACAAAGTCAAGAACGACTGGTTCACGGCCACGCTGAGTGACGGCGTCACTGGATCCACGTTCACGATTCAACCCCCGGTCTGCTCGGAGACGTCGACCTGGACGAAAGTGACCACCAACCTCGCAATGTTCGCGGGCCACTCCGTGACGGTGACGTTCGTCAACCACGATGACGGCCAAGCCGGGACCCCGACCTACACCCTGGTTGACGACCTAGCCCTGATCTGACGACCGTCAGGCAGCCCAGCGGTAACCCGGCCCGCGCGCCCGCCGCATCACCACGCGCTCCGGCGGCAGGAACTGGAACTCTCGGCCGACTTTGATCACCTGCCATCCACCTTCATGCACCAGCCGGTGGTGGTAGTAGCAGAGAAGTACGAGGTTCTCCAGCTTGTCCGACCCGCCTCGCGAGCGGTAGATGATGTGGTGCGGGTTCGACCAGTTGACCGGGCGATCGCAGCCGTGGACCCGGCATCCCTTGTCTCGAACCCGCAGCGCTCGCATTCTCGGCGCCGAGACCGTCCGCGTCGCCTTCCCGACGTCGATCACCACCGAGTCTGCGAGCAGGACCCGCGACATCGTGCAGTCGCAAGCCAGGCGCTCAGCGGTGCGAATCGAGATGGGGAGCGAGAGGTCGAGCTCGGCCGGCGGCACACCCAGCTCGCCTTTCAGCGCTTCCAGCGTCATGGTCAGGTTGATGTGCGGCTTGACCGAGTGGCGGCGAGGCAA
Organism: Candidatus Dormiibacterota bacterium; assembly: GCA_035260405.1. Lineage (GTDB taxonomy): Bacteria > Chloroflexota > Dormibacteria > Dormibacterales > Dormibacteraceae > Palsa-870. The sequence continues at coordinate 52 of DATFVI010000183.1, read as the reverse complement.
GGTGCCCTGGTCCATCGCATGCATAGACAGCTCACCCACGGCATCCGCCCGG
>DATFVI010000182.1:0-5656 GCA_035260405.1 Candidatus Dormiibacterota bacterium | reverse complement strand
GGCACGATGGCGTTGAGGATCAGGGCGAGCTTCATGGACTCCTGGCCCACGATCGCCGTGAAGGGGAAGCTGTGCCGGTCGAGCGTGATGCTCACCGGATCAGATTAGATGGCGCTTCAAGCGCTCGGTTGGCGCCAAACGAGCGGAATTCGAGCGACCTAAGCGAACGGCTGGCGCCAAACGTGCGGAATGGTGGCTAGCTCGGGACGAGCTCCTTGACCAGGTCGCGCTCCTGGATGAGCTCCTCGGTGGTGGTCCGGATCCGATCTTTGGCGTCGTCGTCGTGCTCCAGGCCAGGCACGACCTCCCAGTTGGTGCCGTCGGAACGCACCGGGAATCCAAACTGCAGCCACTCCGGCACCCCGTACTCGCCGTGGCTGACCACCGCGAGCGAGTGCCAATCGCCCCACGGAGTTGCCTCGTGGATGCTGCGAATCGAGTCGATCGCGGCGTTGGCTGCCGAGCCCGCCGACGACAGGCCCCGCGCCTCGATCACCTTCGCGCCCCGCGTCTGAATCGACTTGACGAAATCCTTCTTCAGCCACCCGTGGTCAGAGATCACGTCGAAGGCGCCCATGCCCGCGATCCGGGCATTCCTCGCGTCCGGGTACTGGGTCGCGGAGTGGTTACCCCAGATCGCCATGTTCGAGACGACCGATACCGGCAACTTCGCCTTCCGGGCGAGCTGGGTCTTCGCCCGGTTTTCGTCAAGGCGGGTCATGGCGAACCACCGCTCGGCCGCGATTTCAGGGGCGTTCATCCGGGCGATGTAGCAGTTGGTGTTGCACGGGTTGCCGACCACCAGGATCCGCACGTCATTGGCCGCGCGCTTGGCGAGGGCCTTTCCCTGCGGCCCGAAGATGCCGCCGTTCACGGAAAGCAGGTCGCCGCGTTCCATTCCCGCCTTGCGCGGGACGGAGCCGACCAGGAGTGCCCACGATGCGCCGTCGAAGGCCGTCTCCGCCTTGCTCGACAGCTCGATGTCGTGCAGCAGCGGGAAGGCGCAGTCGTCGAGCTCCATGGCGACGCCCTCGAGGGCCTTCATCGCCGGCTCGATCTCGAGCAGGCGCAGGACGATCGGCTGGTCCGGCCCCAGCATCTGGCCCGTGGCGATCCGGAACAGGAGCGCGTAGCCGATCTGGCCGGCGGCGCCGGTCACGGTGACCTGGATTGGTCTCCGCGATCCGTCGACCAATGAGCTCATCGCCCCAAATCGTAGCCCGTCGACGCAGCGAGAGAGACCGGCTTATCCGCCGCCGCAGCCGCCTGAACCAGAGTTGAGCGCAAGTGCGATGGCGTGGTGAAAGAGGATCAGAGAGGCGCCGATGGCGAGGACGATTGCTGTGACGATCGGTAGGGCCACGATCCTGACGCGGCGCCTCACACGGATAAAACGGTCGCCCTCACGAAAGGTTCCGGGCTAGCGGAAACCTTCCCCTTCCGGCTCGAACAGCTCGTCCTCGGCGAGGCGGCGGGCGAAGCACAGGAAACCGGAATGGGCGACCATGCGGTGGGACGGACGGAGGCTGCGGCCGCGCACCGTCCAGCCTCGCTGGAGCAGCTCGTACACCTCGAGCATCCCGAAGCCGCGCACTTCGCGCAGGCAGTCGAAGAAGCGCTGGACCTGGCTGATGTTTGGGCAGAAGGCGAAAACGATGCCGCCCGCCCGCAGCGCCAGCTTGGCTCCGGGCACCGCCTGCCATGGCTCGGGGAGGTCGAGCAGGACGCGGTCCAGGTCGCGCTCCTCGAACCCCAGGTAGGCGTCCCCGAGCTTGAGCGCCAGGTTGTCGGGCAGGCGGCCCATCGTGTCGACGATCGCCTTGCGGGCCGCCTCCTGGAACTCCTCCCGCTGCTCGTAGCTCACCACGTGTCCTGTGGGCCCGACGGCGCGCAGCATCGCGATGGTGAGCGCGCCCGTCCCCGTGCCCGCCTCCAGCACAGTCGCGCCGGGGTGGATGTCTGCGCCGACCAGGATCGCTCCAAGGTCCTTGGGATAGATGGGCTGCGCTTGGCGCACGCGGCCGGTGACCTGCTCGGCGAAGGTCGGCCTCACCGCGAGCATCCGCGCGCCCATTTGAGTCGTCACGATCACTCCCTCGGGGCGGCCGATGAGCTCGTCGTGGGCGATCACGCCGTTGTGAAGGGAATGCTTCTCGCCGGCCTTGAGGCGCACGCGGTGCCGGCGCCCAACCTTGTCGACAAGAAGGATCAGTTCTCCGTCAGCCAGGGGCCTATCCATTCTTGTGGGCACGGATCAGGCAGTGCCAGTACGCGTGCCGCAGCTTCCCCTCCCGTCGCTCCGGGTGCAGCTGCGCCAGCGCGTCGCCATCCGCCCTCTCGATCACCCCGGCCAGCTCTTCCGCCAGGGCTGGGTCGACCGCCATGGTCCGCATCCATTCGTCGTAGTCCCAGTCGAGCTCCCGGCGCGCGGCGACCTCGACCTCGAAGCCGGCGCGCTCGAAACGCTCGGACCACTCCTCGACTGTCAGCGCCTTGACGTGCGAGGGGTCGCGGCGCACCTCCACCTCGTGCAGCACGTCTCGCGCAGGCACGGGTGGCGAGCAATCGATGAAGGCGGCGTCTCGATCGGGCTTGAGCACCCGAAACGCCTCGCTCAAGAAAGCGTCCACGTCGGCGAAGTGATGCGGCGCCGCGCGGACCGTGTAGAGGTCGAATGTGTCGTCCTGGAAAGGCAGGGCCGCCACGTCGCCGAGCACCCAGTCGGCATTCTTAATGTCTCTCTCGGCCGTCAGGCGTCGCGCCTGGTCCAGCATCTCCGGCGTCACGTCCAGCCCGATCACCCGCCGCACGTACGGCGCCAGCGCGAACGCGGTGTTCCCGGTACCGGTCGCGACGTCGAGGACCAGGTCGCCCCGTTTGGGCCGGGCCAGGTCGAGCACCTCTTGCAGGCGTTCGGACGACGCGTGAAACGTCGATCGCGTGTAGTTGGCGGCGACCGGCGCGAAGCGGGACCGCACGTCGTCAGGCACAGCGCGATGAGTCTATGACTCCCGGCCTCGCTAGACTTCCGCGGCAATGGCGGCGATCGCGACTGCCGACCACGTCCAGCGCAAGTTCGGCAACGTGCTCGCGCTGAGCGACGTGACCTTCGAGCTTCAGAAGGGAGTCACCGGTTTGCTCGGCGCGAACGGCGCGGGCAAGACGACCCTGATCAGCCTGTTCCTGGGCGTGCTGCGGCCCGACGCGGGCAAGCTCGAGGTGCTCGGGATGGACCCACTGAAAGCCGGCTACAAGCTGCGCCAGCGGATCGGCTACGCGCCCGAGGACGACAGGTTTCCACCCGACGTTAAGGCGAGCGAGCTGGTCCGCCACTTCGCTGAGATGCGGGGCATCCCGCATCGCGCGGCGGTGGTGCGCGCGAGCGAGGTCCTGTTCGAGGTCGGCCTTGGCGAGGAGCGGTTCCGTCCCATCGGCACGATGTCGACCGGCCAGCGCCAGCGGGTCAAGCTGGCCCAGGCGCTGGTGCACGACCCGGAGCTGGTCCTGCTCGACGAGCCGACCAACGGCCTCGACCCGATCCAGCGCGACGACATGCTCGCGCTGGTGCGCCGCATCGGAACCGACCTCGGATTCACCGTCCTCATCTCGTCCCACCTGCTGGGCGAGGTCGAGCAGGTGAGCGACTTCATCGTGATGCTGGAAGGCGGCAGGGTCGCTCGCAGCGGCAGCATGAAGGGCCTACTCGGCGGTGACACGCCGATGGTGGTCGAGGTCGTCTCCGGCGCCAAACGGCTCGCGGCCTTCTTGTCTTCCAAAGGCTTCGCCGCCACCGCCAAGGACGACCTTCGCCTCACCGTGCCCGCGTCCGCCGAAGGAGTCCAGGACGCCATCGTGGCGGGCGTAGTCGAGCTGGACCTCGAGATGCGCCGCATGGAAAGAGGCGCCGCCACGCTCGGCGAGCTCTTCGACCTCGAGGAGGCGCCGGCGCGATGAGCGCGCAGGCCCAGGTCGCGGATCGCCGGTTCCAGCACTACGAGGGCCCGCGGCTTGGCGCCGTCTACTCCTTCTGGACCCTGGTCCTGCACTCGATCCTGTGGGTCCTCGGGCTCAAGCGGAGCGCGCGCTACAAGGTCGTCCCGGTCATCGTGATCGCGCTGGCCTACCTGCCGAGCCTTGTGCTCATCGTGGTCGCGACCGTCGCCCCGCCCGGCACGCAGCTGCCCGGCTACCCGGACTTCTACCAGTTCATCACGGCGGCGATCTACATCTTCGTCGCGCTCACCGCGCCCGAGCTGATCTGCCCGGACCGCAGGCACGGAACGCTGCGGATGTACATGACATCGAACCTCGGTCCGAGCACCTACATCTTCGCGAAGCTGCTGGCGGTCTGGGCCGTGCTGGCCATCGTCACGACCGGCCCCGTGCTGATCGAGTTCGCCGGGTACTCGCTGTTCGGCCACGGTCCCAGCGGCCTGGGCAAGAGTCTCCAGACCCTGGTCGAGATCGTCGGCAGCGGGCTCATGCTCGCGATCTTTTTTGGATCGGTGGCGCTGGCGATTTCCAGCCTGACCGATCGGAACGCCTTCGCAGCGGCCGGGATCATCCTCGGATTTCTGCTCACCGGTGCGGCGCTCGGCATCCTCGAGGGCCCGCTCCACGCGCCGGACTGGGTCGCGCTGGTCAACGTGAACCAGCTGCCATTCCAGCTCGTCTTTCGCCTTTATCAATCGGCCGGCACCGTGAACCTCCCCACCTGGCAGATGGCCGCGGCCGGCGCCGCATGGGTCGTGGGCGCGATCGGGTTGCTGGTGGTCCGGTACCGCGCTGAGGGCCGCCGGTGATCGAGATCAGGAACGTCGCGAAGTGGTACGGCGGCGTGGTCGCGCTGAGCGGCCTCACGGCCAACATCGGCCGCGGGCTGACCTCGCTTCTCGGACCCAATGGCGCCGGCAAATCGTCGTTGATCCGCATCATGTGCGGTCTCACATCGCCGTCCCAGGGGTCGGTGCGCGTCCTCGGAAAGGACCCCCGAAGCTCGGGCGAGATCCGCAAGGTCATCGGCCTAGTGCCCCAGCAGGAGCGCCTGCCGCCCGGCGTGAACGCGCTCGAGTTCGTCGCCATGGCCGCCTCGCTCGAAGGAATGCGAGATCCAGTGGCCGCGGCGCGCAAGGCGATCGAGACGGTCGAGCTCGACCCTGACGACAGTCGACACCTCAGCAGCTACTCGAAGGGAATGAGGCAGCGCGTGAAGATCGCTCAGGCGATCGTGCACCTGCCGCGAATCCTCATCCTCGACGAGCCCTTGAACGGGCTCGATCCGCGCCAGCGCTCGCGCATGGCGCAGCTGTTCATCCGGCTCGGCGAAGAGGACCGGTGCGTGCTCGTCTCGAGTCACGTCCTCGAGGAGGTCCAGGAGCTCAGCTCGACGGTGCTCGTCCTGGCCGAGGGCAAGCTGGCCGCCGAGGGCGACTTCCACGCCATCCGCCAGCTGCTGGACGATCGCCCTCACCGCATCCGGCTCCGTTCGAGCGACCCGCTTCGCCTGGCCTCAGGGCTGATGGGCTCCGGCACGGTGTCCGCCGTCCAGACCGCGGGCGACAACGCGATCGTCATCGACACGTGGTCGGTGTCGCCGTTCCGGCGCCACCTGCCTCGCCTGACCCAGGAGATCGGAGTTCGCCTGTTCGAGGTGGCG
>DATFVI010000181.1:0-2869 GCA_035260405.1 Candidatus Dormiibacterota bacterium | reverse complement strand
CGAGGGCGAGCAGGAGTGGTGCAAGCGCCTTGATGGCGACGCGCGCTTTCAGCTGGATCTCACGCCGGTTGTGTCGAGGACACGTGCTGTGCGAGCTGAAACAGATCCAGGGCTTCGCGCCGCACGCGGAGGTCGAAATAGATGAGCACGATGGCGATCTGGATGATGGGATTCACAAGGGCGGCTATGAGCAGACCGGCGCCCTGAGACACGGCGAGCACCAGATAGCTGGACGCCACCACGCCGATCAAAAGGTCGGCGAGACCGACGAAAGCTTCCAGCGCTATGCGCGCGAAGTACCAGACCAGGATCACCAGGAACAGGATCAAGAAGGTGCGCCACCAGCGCCCTTCGACCAGGCGCCAGCTGCGCCCCATCGCCGCGCCCAGCCCGACGTTCTCGACGAACATCACCGGCAGCACGGCGATCCAACCGACGGCGATCCATGTCCATAACGGGAAGAGGCAGAAGAACAGGGCCATCAAGTCGAAGAGAAATACGTAACCGAGGATGGGGAAATAGCGCCGCAAGACTCCCGCGAGCGCGCCCCAGAACGTCACGGCCCTTCCCTGGGCTGATTCGCAGACGGCGTAGATCACCACGCCATAGATGAACGGCGACAGGAGGAGGTTGACGACGTATCCGACCGCCAGGACGCCCAGGGTCGGCAGCAGGCTGTTGAAGTCGAAAGTCTGTCCGGGGTTCAGCGTCTTGAAGAAGCTGTTGAAGAGCGCGAAGAAGCCGTAACCCTGCAGCCCTGCGACAGGGATGGCCAGGATCACAGAGATGCCCGCGAAGAGGAAGAAGTGGCGGCGATAGATGCGAAACGTTTCGTCGAGCACGTCGCCGACCTCCAGCGGGCGCAGGCGAAGAGGTACCGGGGCGCTCACTGTGGGGTCCATTTTGCCGTGGCGCACGCCTTGATTGGCGCCGTGTGTGCGCCCAAGGCGTACGCTCAAGGCGGTGGGCGAGGTGGGCGATGAATCTCGCGGCGGCCGCGATCGCGTACGGGTTTTGTTCGTAGAAGACGATCCGTCGGTGGCGCAGATGTACAAGCTGAAGCTCGAGCTGGACGGCTACGACGTCGACGTGGTGTCCGACGGCGAGAAGGCTGTCGATGCCGCGCGCAACAGCGTGCCTGACATCGTCTTCCTCGATATTCGCCTGCCGAAGCTCGATGGGTTTGGGGTTCTCGAGGCGCTGCGCAAGGATCCGAAGACGGAGCGCCTGCCGGTTGTGATTCTGTCCAACTACAGCGAACGGGAGCTCATCGATCGCGGCCTGCGGCTGGGGGCCCTCGACTACCTGATCAAGACGCAGACCACTCCCGCCCACCTCTCACGCGGCATGGAGGGCTGGCTGAAGGACTAGGCGGCACCCCCTCTCCCCGCAGGGCGGTCGGGGAGACGGCACCCCCTCTCCCCGCAGGGGAGGGGGTTGGGGAGAGGGGTGCCGTTCTCGACTTCTAAGGCTTGGCGGCGGCTCCGGTGCCGGCGGGCTCCTTGTGACGGTGCTTGGTCGGCGTGAATTTCAGGCCGTCCTCGCCTTCGACATCGATCTGCACAGTGTCGCCCCGAGCGATCTTGCCGCGGAGCAAATGCTCGGACAGCTGGTCTTCGATCCGATTGGTGATCACGCGTCGCAGCGGACGCGCACCATAGATCCGGTCGTAGCCCTCCTTGGCGAGCAGGTCCTTGGCCGCGTCGGTCACCTCGATCGTTATCTGCATCTCGACCAGGTGCTTGCCCAGCTTGGCGAGCTGCAGGTCGACGATCTGCCGGATCTGGCCTGTCGTGAGGCTCTTGAACACGACCACTGCATCGACCCGGTTCAGGAACTCGGGGCGGAACATCCGCTTGAGCTCTTCGTCGATCTTTTCCTTCGTGTTCTTGTGACGCCGCTCGACCTCATCGGACTCGTCCACGACCGCGGGCTGGAAGCCGAGCGACGTCCCCGCCTGGTTGACATCGCGGATGCCCAGGTTGGAGGTCATGATGATCACGGTGTTCGCGAAGTTGACGACCTTGCCCTTCGCATCGCTGAGCCGCCCATCCTCGAGGATCTGTAACAGCATGTTGAACACCTCGGGATGCGCCTTCTCGATCTCGTCGAAGAGGATCACCGAGTAAGGACGCCGGCGCACTGCTTCCGTGAGCTGGCCGCCCTCGTCGTAGCCGACATAGCCCGGAGGTGAACCAACCAACCGCGCGGTCGTGTGGCGCTCCATGAACTCCGACATGTCGAGCTTGATCAAAGAGTCCTCCGAGTCGAAGAGGTACTCGGCGAGCGCCCGCGCGAGCTCGGTCTTTCCGATTCCAGTCGGACCGAGGAAGATGAATGATCCGATCGGGCGACGCGGATCCTTGAGACCCGCGCGCGCGCGGCGGACTGCCTGCGAGACGGTCTTGATCGCCTCGTCCTGGCCGACCATCCGCTTGTGCAGCTCGTCTTCCATGCGCAGCAATCGCGACGTCTCTTCCTCGACCAGCCGCGAGACGGGAACCCCGGTCCAGGCGGCAACGATCTGCGCGATGTCCTCCTCACTGACCTCGGGGACTGTCTCCCCGAGCTTGTCGCGCCACGCCGCTTCCTTGAGGGCGAGCTTGTCCTGCAGCTTCTTGACCTTGTCGCGAACACTGGCCGCGGCCTCGAAGTCCTGCTTGTTGACAGAGTCGTCCTGGTCAGAGCGCTGCTTCTTGATCTCCTTCTGGAGCTCCTTGAGCTCGTCGGGCGTCGTCGTCAGCTTCATGCGCACGCGAGCTGAGGCCTCATCGATCAAGTCGATGGCCTTGTCTGGGAGGGCGCGATCGCTCACGTAGCGGTCGCTCAAAACCGCGGCCGAGTGAACCGCGGAGTCGGTGATCGTCAC
>DATFVI010000180.1:0-10110 GCA_035260405.1 Candidatus Dormiibacterota bacterium | reverse complement strand
CGGCCGAGCTCGACGAAGAAATCGGCCGGGCCGCCGATGCCAAAGGACGTGCGCGAGGCGAGCGGTTCTTGCTCGCTGACCCCGGGCAGCGAGGCAAGCCACTTGACCTTAGACGCGGTGCGCCAGCTCATCGCCCAGCTTGTTGATGTCGCCGGCGCCCATCAGGAGCAGCAGATCGCCCGGGCCGACCAGGCTCTCGAGCATCTCGCGCGCCGTCTCGAAGTCGCCGGCGTAGGTGGCGTTCGGCATCTGGTGCGCGAGGTCCGCGGCCTGGACGCCCGAGGTGTTCTGCTCGCCGGCGCCGTACACGTCCAGCACGAGCACCTTGTCCGCGCCCTCGAAGGAGCGCGTGAAGTCGTGCATGAACGCCGCCAGCCGCGAATAACGGTGCGGCTGGAACACGACGATCAAGCGCCGGTGACGGAGCTCGCGCGCAGCCTCGATCGTCGCCCGCACCTTCGTCGGGTGGTGTGCATAGTCGTCGTAGACAGTCGCGCCCTGGAAGATGCCCAGCAGCTCCATGCGGCGGTGGGCGCCGGGAAATGATTCCAGCGCCGCCGCAACGTCTGCGAACCGCACCCCGATTTCGAGGGCCATCGCCGCCGCGGCGGTCGCATTCTGGATGTTGTGGCGGCCCGGCTGCTTCAGGTTGATGCGGCCAAGCTCGTGGCCGTTGTGGTGCAGCGGGAACGGGCGGGTGTGCTCGCAGCGGTATGTCGCATCGTGCCGGAAGCCGTAGGTGATGCGCCTCGCCTTGGGCTTGAGGTCTCGCACGAGCTCGTCGTCGGCGCAGAGGACTGCCAGGCCGTCCTCCGGCAGGTTCGCGATGAACCACTGGAAGAGGTCGCGCACCGCGGTGACGTCCCTGAAATGGTCCGGGTGGTCGAGCTCGATGTTGGTGACGATGGTGCGGCGTGGATGGTGGAGCGTGAGGGTCCCGTCCGACTCGTCCGTCTCAGCCACCAGCCAGCTAGACCTTCCCGCACGAGAGCTCGCGCCGTCGCCGACCAGCACCGTGGGGTCATAGCCGGCCACGACCAGGATGTGGCCCAGCATGTGGGTCGTCGTCGTCTTTCCCGCGGTACCCGCGATGGCGATCGAGTCGGACTCGTTGATCAGCTGCGCCAGCATCTCGGCCCGGCTCAGCACCCTCAGCCCCATGGCGCGGGCCGCGTCGAGCTCCGGCGAGCCTTTGATCGCTCCGCTGTACACGAGCAGGTCCTGGAACAGCACGTGCTCGGGGTCGTGGCCGATCATGATCCGCACGCCGGCGTCCTCGAGCTCCTCGGTCGTCTCCGATTCTTTCGTGTCGCAGCCGCTGACCTCATCGCCACGGGCCAGGAAGACGCGGGCGAGGGCCGAAACTCCCGCGCCGCCGACTCCCATCAGGTGGACTCTCATGGCCTGGCGACTTCGCGCAGCACGCGCAATACCCGCTGCGCCGCATCGCGCCGTCCAATCGACGCAGAGGCCTTGGCCATGGCGCGCAGGCGACCTGCGTCAAGGCCCTTGATGGCCGCGACCAGGCTTGCCCCGCTCAGCTCCGCATCACCCAGCCGAAGGGCGGCGCCCGCTTCGACCATGGCGGCCGCGTTCTCCTCTTGATGGCCGCCACCAAAGGTCCCGGGGACCAGAATCATCGGCAGGCCGACCGCTGTCGCCTCGGCGATGGTGCCGACACCCGCGCGGCTCACGACGAGGTCCGCGCGCGACATCAAACCTGCCATGTCATCAGTGAACGCCATCCCCCTATAACGCACACGGGCGTGCTCTGTCACGCCCGCCGCGCCCTGCCGCCCGGCGACGTGCACCACCTCGTCAAACATGGGGGCGGGACCGGTCAGCTCGTCGAGCGCGGACCACACCGCCCGGTTCAGGTTGCGCGCCCCCTGGCTCCCGCCCGTGATCAGCAGCCGGCGCGGCGGAACCTCCGGCGTGCGAGGCGTGAAACCTTCGCGCAGCGGGACGCCGGTCAGCTCGACGCGGCGGCCGCCCAGGCGCTTTTCGGTGCCGGGCAGGGTGGTGCAGATCGCGGCAGCGCCTCCGGCGAAGATGCGAGTCGCCAGCCCCGGCCGCACGTCCTTCTCATGTAGGACGTAGGGAACCCCGCGGAGGCGAGCCGCCGCGACCGCGGGCGCCATAACGTAGCCGCCCATCCCTAGCACGACGTCCGGGCGGAAACGATCGACGATGCGAAGGCCGGCGCTCAGCGACGCCGGGATCACCACGGGCAGGGCGACGTTCTTCCACACCGCGTCACGGTCGAGGCCGCGGATGTTCACCGTCGCCAGGTCGAAGCCGGCGGCGGGCACGAGCTGCTCCTCGGGGCCGCCGCTCCGCCCGACCATGAGCACCGCGCCGTCAGGCTCCTCGGCGCGAAACGCCCGGGCGACCGCGAGGGCCGGAAACAGGTGCCCTCCGGTCCCCCCGCCAGCGATCAATAGCCTCATCTGTCCTCCCCAATGAAGATCCTGTGCCAGTTCGGGCGATGCTGAGCAGCACCCCGACCGCGGCAAGCGTGGTCGCCACAGCGGTTCCGCCGTAGCTGAAGAACGGCAGCGGAACCCCGGTGATCGGCAGTGTGTTGGTCACCGTCGCCATGTTCAACAACGCCTCAAAGCAGATCCACGTGGTGATCGCGGCCGCGAGCCCGACCCCGAAACGGTCCGGCGCCCGAAGCGCCGCCCGATAGCCCCGCAGCCCGAAAAAGAGAAAGCCGATCATCACCAGCGTCGTGCCGATCAAGCCCGTCTCCTCGCCCACGATCGCGAATATGAAGTCCGTGTGCGCCTCCGGCAGCCAGCCGTATTTCTCGATCGAATGGCCGATGCCGACTCCAAACCATCCGCCCGAGGCAAGTCCGTAGATCGACTGCGTCGCCTGGAAGCCGGACCCCAGCGGGTCCGCGAACGGGTTCAGAAACGCGGTCAACCTCGCCATCCGGTACGACTCGAAAACCGTCAGAGCTACAAAGCCGAGGCCCAGCATCGCGAGCAGCAGGACCATGTGCCGGAGCCGGCCGCCGCAGGCCCAGTAGGCACCGATGAAAATTCCCACCATCACCATCGCCGTGCCGAGGTCGCGCTCCAACATCAGCAGGACCAGCGCGCCCGCGAGCATCGCCGCAAACGGCACGAAGGTCTTCTGAAAATCGCCGATCTGCTGCGCATGGCGGTCTATCCAGTGGGCGATGAAGACCGCGAACGCGAGCTTGCCGAGCTCCGACGGCTGGAAGGTTCCGAGCGGGCCCGCGTCGAACCAGCGGCGAGCGCCGTTCACGGTGACTCCGAGATGCGGCACCAGAACAAGAATCATCAGGAGCGCCGCCGTCACCGCACCCGCGGGCGCGAGCGGCCTCAGCCGGTGATAGTCGACCCGGCTCAGCACGAAAAGGGCGACGAAACCAATCGCCATCCAGACCGCCTGACGCTCGGCGTAGTAGAAGGCTGACTGGTGCTGCGTGTAGGCGAAGGCGACGCTGGCGCTGGTGACCATCACCAGGCCCGCACCACATAGAAGGACGGTGGTGAACAGCAGCAGCCGGTCGGGCTGCTTCCGGTCCGACCGTACGCGCTGCGCGCGCCCGGCGACAGCCGAGCTCAAGCCGCGAACCGCTTGCGGACCAGGGCCTTGAACTGGTTGCCTCGGTCCTCGTAGTCCTTGAACATGTCGAAGCTCTTGTAGGCGGGGCTCAGCAGCACGACCCCGCCCAGGCGCGACAGGACGGCCGCCCTCGATACGGCCTCCTCGAGGGTTTCCGCCCGGACCACGTTCGGATGCTCACGCAAAGCCTCCTCCAGCAGGTCCGCCGACGCGCCGATCAGCACGACCGCTTCCGTGTTGGCCAGCACGTCGGCCACCCACCCCTCGAGCTCGAAGCCGCTGCCGTAGCCGCCCGCGATCAGCACGACCGGCGCGCCCGGAAACGCGCTCAGAGCGACGCGACCGGCGTCCGGGTTGGTGGCCTTCGAATCGTTGTACCAGCGCACTCCGGCCCACTCGCCCACGAGCTCGAGGCGGTGTTCGACGCCTTTGAACGAGCGGATCGCATCGTTGATGGCTTCGTCGGTCAGACCGGCGATCCTCCCGACTGAAGCCGCGGCCAGGGCGTTCTCCATGTTGTGCCGACCGGGCAGCGGCATAGGCGGGATCGGCTGGTGCTCGTCAAACCAGACCACCCTGGCCTGTGTACGCGAAGCCAGTCCGCGGACAGTCTCGTCGCGACCGTTCAGAACCGCGAAATCGTCGCGGCCGGCGAACTCGATCGCGCGCGCCTTGATGTCGACGTACCGCTCGAGCGTGCCGTGGCGGTCCAGGTGGTCCGGAGTGAGGTTGAGGATCACGCCGACATGGAGGCGGGGCCAGTCAACCGACTCCAGCTGGAAGCTCGAAAGCTCGAGCACCACCCAGTGCCGGGGCGTGATCTCTTCCAGGCGGTCGAGCACCGTGTCGCCGATGTTGCCGCCCACGATGACCGGCCGGTCGCCCGCCGCGAGCACGACACCGGTGAGTGCGGTGGTCGTGGTCTTGCCGTTGGTGCCGGTGATCCCGACCACGGTGCCGGGGCAGAGCTCTAGAAAAAGGTCGATCTCGCTCGAGACCTTGATGCCGCGCGCCCTCGCATCGTTCAAGAGCTGCGCATCCCAGGGCACGCCCGGGCTGGCATACACGACATCCACTCCTTCGAGCACACCGGATTCATCGCCGAGCCGGAAATCCACCCCGGGCGGCATCCTGGAGATCGCCTCGCGCAGCTCGCGCGCGGGCCTGCGATCGACCACGCGCACGGTCTCGCCGGCGAGCGTGAGGTGGTTGGCCAGCGCGATCCCGCTGCGCGCCGCGCCGACAACGAGGGCGGTCACGTGACCAGCCGCGCCACCCCCGCAGCAGCCAGCGCCGAGACGAGCCCCGCGCCCCAAAAGGAGAGCGCGATGCGGTTCTCAGACCAACCCGCGTGGTGGAACGTGTAGTGAATTGGGGTCATCGTGAAAACTCGGCGGCCGCCGGTGGCCTTGAAGTAGGCCACCTGAATGATGACAGACAGCGTCTCGAGTACAAACACCAGTGCGAGAAGGGGCAGCAGCAGGATCACACCCTGCTGCACGGCCATCGCAGCCAGCACGAATCCGATCGCCAGCGCCCCGGTGTCGCCCATGAACACGCGCGCGGGATACCGGTTGAAGACCAGAAAGGCGACCAGCGCGCCGCACAGGCTCATCGCAACCGCCTTCTCGCCGGCCGGCGCGCCAGGGAGCAAAAGGACCAGGGCCGCAACCGCGATGGCGGACAGGCCGCCCGCCAGGCCATCCATTCCGTCCGTCAGGTTGACCGCGTTGGCCGAGGCGACGATCGCCAGCACGGCGAATGGAAAAACGAGCCATGGCGTGGCCGGCAGGAAGAACTGATGCGATGCGCCCTGCACTGTCGCGAGCCAGGCGACGGGAACCGCGAGCAACAGCTGCAGCGGGAACTTGAGTCGCGCGGGGATTCCTCGAGCGCCGGTCATCAGCTTGCTGCGGTCGTCGGCGAACCCGATGAGTCCGCCGACCACCAGGCCCGCGACCGCGGGCAGCGCGCCGCTGTGACCGGCAAGAGCAGCGAGCACCCCTCCGACGACCGCGATTACCACGAAGAGGACGCCGCCCGCGGTGGGCGTGCCCGCCTTCTTCTGGTGCGATTCCGGGAGCTCTTCCTGGATCACCTGGCCGGCTTTCATGCGGCGGAGGAAGCGGATGAACGGTGGATAGAGGACGAGCGCGATCACAAAAGTGACTGCGAAAGTGATCAAGTCGAGAATCAAGGTTCGGTCAGCTCCCTGACCACCTCGTCGAGATGGGTGGAGTGCGAGCCCTTGACCAGGACCCGGTCGCCTTCGCGCGCGTTGCCGCGCACCCAGTCCCGCGCGGCCGGCCGGCTCGCCACGAGCTCGGCGCCCGCGGATTCGGCCAGCGCGCGCGCACGCTCGCCGTCCAGCACGCATACGGCGTCGAACACCTCGGCTGCACGCAGTCCAACCTTGCGGTGCGATTCCTCGGAGATCGCGCCGAGCTCCGCCATCTGGCCGAGGACCGCGAGCAGCCGCCCTCGCCTGGGGCTTTCGGCGAGCGCCTCGAAAGCCGCGATCATCGACTCCGGGCTCGCGTTGTAGGCGTCGTCGACGATCGTGAAACCGCCGGGAGCGGGCAGCTCCTGGAGGCGATGCTCGACCGCAACGTTCGCGAGCGCTTCGGCGCCGTCCGCAAGCGTCACGCCCGCGGTAACCCCCGTCGCCAGCGCCGCCACGGCGTTCACCGCCTGATGCCGTCCCTCAAGGCCGAGTTTGACCTCGACTCCGCGAACCGAGAACTGACCGCCGCCTCCCTCGAGCGCGCGGTAGCCCTCCGCGCGGAAATCGCCGGCCACGACGCCAAAGCTCGTGACCCTGGCAGCGGTCATCGCGACCAGCATCGGGAAGAACTGATCGTCGGCGTTGAGGATCGCGGTGCCTTGCTCGCTCAGCCCGGCCACCATCTCGCCTTTGGAGCGGGCCAGCTCCTCGCGCGACCCGAAGAACTCCATGTGAACCGTCCCGATGTTGGTGATGACGCCGATCGCCGGCCGCGCCAAAGCGACCAGGCGGCCGATGTCGCCGGCGCGCTGCATGCCCATCTCGAGGACGAGCGCATTGTGGTGGGGCTGCAGGGCCAGCATGGTGATCGGGACGCCGGTCTCGGTGTTGAGGTTACCGCTCGTGCGCAGGACGTTGAAGCGCTTTCCGAGGATGGCGGCGATCATCTCCTTGGTCGACGTCTTGCCGTTGCTTCCAGTCACCGCGACGACGAGAGGACTGACGTGTTGCAGCGTGTACGACGCGAGCGCGTACAGGGCCGCCCATGCGTCGGGCACGCGGATCTCCGCGATCCCGGTCGGGACGTTCATGCGTCGTTCGACCACGACCGCGGTGGCGCCGCGCTTGATCGCGTCGTTCACGAACCGATGGCCGTCCATCTCGGCGCCGCGCAGCGCAAAGAAGACGCCGCCGTTGACGACCTCGCGCGAGTCGGTGTGAAAGGTCGAGAAGGTGTTTCCGACCTGGGTTCCGCCGACCTCGCCGCCCCCGGTCGCCTCGAGGATCTCGAGGAGAGACAGCTTCATACCTATATGAAAACCCCTATCGGGGGTCGGGCGTTATGTGCCAGTCGATGACCATGGCCTGGGCGATCTTCTGCCAGATGGGCCCGGCCGTGATGTAGCCGTCGTTCAGCGTCCAGTCGCGGTCGCTGCCGGGGGCGTGAGGCTTGCGGACGACGACCAGCATCGTGAACTTCGGATGCTGGGCCGGGAGGAAGCCGACAAACGAGGCCCAGACGTCCTGTGTGTACTGGCCGTTGACCGGGATCTGCGACGTGCCCGTCTTGCCGGTCTGGTCGAGCTCAAAGCCTTTGACTCGCGAGGTGAAACCGGAGCCGTGCTGTACGACGTTCTCCATCATGGCGTTCATCTGGGCGGCGGCGGACGCGCTGATCACCTGTCGCTGCGGCTGCAGGAGCAGGGGGTTGATCTGCGTTCCGACGCGCTCCACCACGTGTGGTGGCGCGTACTTTCCGCCGTTGGCGATGACGTTGATCGCGGACAGCATCTGCACCATGTTCACGTCGATGCCCTGGCCGAAGGAGCTCGTCGCGTACTGCGCGTCGGCCATCTGCCCGGCCGCCGGCGGGGGCACGGTTGTCTCGCCTGCCACGTCGATACCGCTCGGCCTGGTCAGGCCGAAGCCCTGCAGGTAGCTGTAGAAGGCGTCGTGGCCTTCAGCCTGCATGGCCTTCATGGCGCCGACGTTGAGCGAGTCCTGAAGCACGTAGGTGTAGGTGATATTGCCGTGGTTCTTGCGGTCCCAGTCGTAGATCCTGTACCCGCCGACGTTCAGGTATCCGGGGTCGTTGATCACGGTGCTCGGGGTGATCGCTCCGGAGTTGATGGCCCCGGCGAGGGTCGCGACCTTCATCACAGAACCCGGTTCGTAGACATAGCTCGAGACGTTGTCCTTGAAGAGCGCCGTGTCGGTGTGCACGAAGTCGTTGGCGTTGTAGCTGGGGTAGTCCGCCCACCCTATGATCCCGCCCGTGCTCGGGTCCATGATCAGCACGCTGGCGCTCTCCGCGTTGTACTTCTTGACTCCGTCGGCGAGCGCCTGCTCGGCGGCGTACTGGATGTTGGCGTCGAGCGAGAGCACGAGGTCTGTACCGTTCACGGGATCCTGGTGGGTGTGCGTGCCGAGCACGATCTCGCGGTTGGCGAGGTCGCGATAGCTCGAGATAAAGCCAGGCGTGCCCGCCAGCGTCTTCTGGTAGTACGCCTCCAGGCCGTACTGTCCATCGCCGTTGTAGTTGACGAAGCCCAGCAGGTTGGACGCGAGGGTCGTGCCGGCGGAGATGCCTGGCAGATATGAACGCTGGGTCTCCGGCTCAAGCCCCACTCCGGGCAGCTTGAGCGCCGTGAGCTTGTCGGCCTTGTCCTTGGAGAAGCGGCGCGGCGAGATATAGGCGAACTTGGAGCCCGATGCCAGGGTGGTCATGACCTTCGCCTGGTCGGCGCCCACGATCGAGACGAGTGCGTTCGCGACCCGGTCGCGCCAGGCCGTGGGCACCTGGTCGGGCGAGATGAAGGCCGAGTAGACGGTGGTGTTGACGACCAGTTGCGTCAGGTTGCGATCGAAGATCGCGCCGCGGATCGCGGGCAGGTCGACGACCTCGCGGTACTGGGCCTGAGCCTGCATCGCGAGCTGGCCGTGACGCGCCACCTGCCAGTACGCGAGACGCGACCAGACCATCCCGGCCAGGCACAGCGCCACGAGCACCATCGACAGGATGCGCACCCGCGTTGAGCCGACGCGCTCAAGTCGAGGGGCCCGGGAGCGGACCCCGATCGACACTATCTTGTGGCCGCCAGCACGTCGCGCGTGCCGCCGACGGTGTTGATGACGGCCGCCACCGCGCGCGCCCACAGCGGGGTGGCGTCGCCGGCCGTCGCGCCCACGGGGGCGGTGAGGTCGATCGCCACCAGCTGGCCCGCGACGAAGCCCGCCGGCACCGCCCGCTGCATGCCGCTCTGCGCGGCCGACTGCTGGACCTGCGCCGGGGCGTGGAGCGTCACCTCCTGGTAGCGGAGCTGGTCCTGCTCGGCGATGAGCTGGCTCTGCTGAGCCTGGAGGCGCGCGATGTCATACGAGGACTGGGTGATCTGCGCGGCCAGGGCCAGGTAGAAGAGGACCGCGATCAGGACCGCGCCGAGGCCCAGGTAGGCGTGACCGAACGAGCTCAGGTGCAGCCTCTCGGCCGCGGTCGAGCTCGCCACCTGCACAAAGCCACGTGTGCGACGCCTCCGCCTCGGGGCGGGGGCGTGCTGCGCACCCGTTGTGCTCAGGCGACGTCGCGCCAATATTCGGGTCGATATCAAAACGTGTGCCTCAACTTTTGCTGGGAATGGCGCCTGGTGGCCGGAGGGGTAGCCGGCCACCAGGACTTGTGAAGACGAAATGCGCGCAGAGGGGCAATAAGGATGGGACCAGGTGAATTCAGATCTTTTCCGCCACCCTGAGGCGCGATGAACGCGCTCTCGGGTTCGCGGCGACCTCCTCTTCGGAAGGCCGCACGGGACGGCGGGTCACGATGCGAAGGGTGGCCCGGTGGCCGCAGGTGCAGACTGGCTGCTGGGGTGGGCAGATGCAGTCTTTTGACTCGACGTTGAAGAATGACTTGACCAAACGGTCTTCCAGGGAATGGAAGCTGATCGTCGCCATACGGCCACCGGGTTTGAGTGTCGTAAGAGCTGCTCGCAATCCTGCTTCGATCTCGCCGAGCTCGTCGTTGACGGCTATGCGCAGGCCCTGAAACGTGCGGGTGGAGACGTTGATGTCGCGCGGCCACGCCGCTCGCGGAATGGCGGCCTCGACGGCTCCGGCCAGGTCGCGCGTGGTGCGGAGCGGGCGCCGCGCCACGATGAACTGAGCGACCCGGCGGGCCCATCGCTCTTCGCCGTACTCCCGAATGATTCGCTCGATCTCGCGGACGTCCGACTCGTTCACGATGGTCGCCGCTGTTACAGGGGCGGCGGGATCCATACGCATGTCGA
>DATFVI010000179.1:0-4396 GCA_035260405.1 Candidatus Dormiibacterota bacterium | reverse complement strand
GAAGTTCGCGAGCAGGCCAAGCCCCAGGAACCAGTAGGGCCGGTTCTTGTACAGCCAGCGCGAGTTGATGATGCGGAGCATCCCCAACATGAACAGGACCACCGGCAGCTCGAAGACCAGGCCAAACCCGATGGTCATGAGGAGCACGAAGCTGATGAACCCTCCGACATCGGCGAGGTAGACCGTGTTGGGCGGGGCAAAGGAGTTGAGAATCTTGATGTACAGCGGCAGCGCGAAGACGGCCACGGCGACCCCGATCGCGAAGAAAAAGATCGTCGCGACGATCATCGGAAGGATGAAACGGCGTTCGTGCTGGTGAAGGCCCGGGCTCACAAACCACCAGACCTGCTGGATCACGATCGGCGCCGCGATCACAACCCCGATGTAGAGCGCCACCTTCACCTCGATGAGCACGCCGCCCGCGGGCTGCAGGTAGATCAGATGGTTGATCCCGGCCTGGCTCGAGAGGAAGCCGATCACCGGACGGGAGACGAAGAAGGCCGCGAAGGTGGCGACACCCCAGGCGATGAAGGACACGATGAGCACCCGGCGCAGCGCCTCGAGGTGCTCGATCACCGACATGCGCGGCTCCTCGGCGGGAGCGCTTTTGCGCGGGGCGCGCTGCAGAACCCTGCTCAGCAAGGCCACAGGGAAGCCAGCCTCAGCTCGGAGGGGGGCCGGCCTCGGACGTCGAGCTCTTGGTGGCGCCCTCTGAGCCGGTTGAGGCGCTTGGCGACGGGGGCTCAGGCTTGGCCTGGGCGGCCGTGGTGACCTCGTTGGTCAGCTCGGTTGTCGCCTTGCGGAACTCGCGCATCGCCTTTCCGACGGCGCCGCCGAGCTCAGGCAGACGGCCGGGCCCGAAGATGATCAGGACAACGATCAGCAGGATGACTACGTAAACCCAATGGCCACCGAACATCTCGACCCGATTATAGACAGGCGGTGGTCAGGCGACGGTCAGCGACGTGTCAAAGAAGCCTTGATCGTGATCGACGTGATCGTGTCTGTCGTCTGGACCAGCTGAGCCTTGTCCATGCCCGAGATCACCGTTCCGAACCGGTTGTAGACCGCTGTGGGCCCCGGGTCGGGCCAGACCCCCTTCTCGATGAAGAACTGGCTGCCGTTGATCGGCCCCCCGGGCACCCGGGCCATCCCTACCGCCCCGAGGCTCCAAACATCGTTGCTGGGCTCGTCGGGCAGGCTGTAACCGGGACCGCCCCGGCCGCTGCCGAGCGGGTCACCCCCCTGAATCACCCAGTCCTCGCTCTTCCAGAACGGAAGCCCGTTGTAGTAGCCGTGGATCGCCAGGACGATGAAGTTGTCGACCGTGACCGGGGCGATCTCCGGATGGAGCTGGATCACGATCGGCCCCTGCGTCGTGTTCACTGTCGCCTGGTAGGTGTAAAGGCTCGAGATGCAGATGGGTTGCGGGCCGATGAACTCGTGGGGCGCGATCTGGGTCGAGGTCTGGCAGCCCGCAAGCGCCGCGGGCACCTGGGGCGCGAGCGCCCTGTCCAGCAGGAGCCCCGTGCCCAGGACGGCGCCGATCACGACGGCGACGACCAGAAGGGTGGCCCAGCTGCGGCCGACCCAGGCTTCGGCAAGCTCGACCTCCTCGACGATCGCGGCCACCGGCCGGCGCGGCGCTGCCTTGGCTTTGGTCACTTGCGGGCGGCCGATTCGGCGATCGCCTGCACCAGCCCGTGCGTCGTGTACTCGCGCGCCACGATGGAGACGGTGAGGCCAAGCTTGCGCGCCACGTCCGCAGTGACCGGCCCCATGCAGGCGACCTCGGCGTCGCCGAGCACGGCGGGGAGGCGGTCTTCGGGGAACGCGCGGACGAAGTTGTTCACGGTGGACGAGCTCGTGAAGGTGATCACGTCGACGCCCTCGTTGTTGAAGAGGCGCATCAAAGCGTCACCAGTGCCGGATGGGCAGATTGCTCTGTAGACGGGAAGGATCTCGACTTCAGCACCTCGGTTGGCAAGCAGGGATGGTAGTGCGTCGCGCGCGACCTCTGCTCGGGGCACCACGACGCGCATCCCGTCCATCTCCCAGCCCTCGAGCGCTTTGGCCAGCCCTTCGGCCGTGTACTCGGAGGTGATGAGCTCCGGCCGAAGCCCGTGGCTCTCCAGCGACTCAGCCGTCTCCTGGCCGATGGCGCAGAGCTTGGAGGGGTGCAGGGCGCGGGCGTCCTTGCCGGACGCCAGCAGCATCTGAAAGAAGATGTGGACGGCGTTCGCCGACGCAAAAATGACGAGGGCGGTGCCCTCCAGCTGCGCAATCACCTTGTGCACCCGGTCGTCGAGCGGCATGGGCTGGATCTCGATCGTCGGGATCTCGACCACCGACGCGCCCAGGTCGACCAGCTCGCGCCGGAACGGATCGACCTGGTGCCTGGCCCGCGTGATCAGGACACGGCGGCCGTGCAGAGGCCGTTTGGACATCGTATCGAGCTGTTCGGCCATGACCACTCCCGGACCGAGCACCAGCAAAGCGTCGCCGCGCAGCCCGTAGGTGGCGGCCTTGCGCCCCAGCTCGCCGAGGGGGGCGCTGACACGGTGCTGGCCCGGCTGGCCTGGGTTGAGGATCAGCGCCGCCGGAGTATCGGAGTCGCGTCCGTCCGCCAGGAGAGCGGAGATGCCCGACTCCCACCAACCTGACGCCAGACGCAGCACCACGGTCTCCGCGCCCGTGACGAGCCCCAGGCCGATCGACGCCGATCGCCCCTCGATGGTGAGCGGTATGCCGCTCATCACCGGCGCGGCCAGCTCGACGATCAGGCCGGGGACGGCCTCGAAATCCACGCCTGCGCGCTCGAGCTTGTCCGCGACCTCGCTTCCATTTGAGAACGCGTACGGGTTACCGGGAAAAAGCACGGAGACTCGCTTGCCCGCCCGCGCGAAACGCACGATCTCGTCGGTCGATTGAAAGGGCGCGACGTCGGCCGTCGCGGCGGCGAGGTGCAGAAGACCGACGCCACAACCATCGCTGTGACGAATCACGTCAGCGTCCTTGATCGCTTCGATTGCCTGGACGGTGGCCAAACCTGGGTGTCCTGGTCCAACACCCACGAGCTTGACCTTGCTCATGTCTCCATCCCCACCCGGGACACGCTGACAGGTTAGAGCTTTCGAGAAACCACGTAGCCGGTCAGCGCCGCGAGGGCGTCGCGCACCTCGACGGCAGCGATCGCCTCGAGCTGCCGGCTCGCGGACGATGCGTACTGCTGTGCACGCTCGAGGGCTCGCTGCGGTGCTCCGCTGTGCCGCACGGTCTCGACCACCGCCGTGGCCTCTTCTGCACCGAGCTCACGCCCATCCAGCAGGACCTTCTGCAGCTTTTTCGCGACCGCTGCATCCTCCATTGCGACCATCAGAGGCAGGGTGGCGAATCCCTCTGCGATGTCCTTGCCGATCGGCTTGCCGATCTCGCCCTCGCTGCCCAGGTAGTCGAGCACGTCATCCGCGATCTGGAACGCGAGACCCAACATGCGCCCGTACTCGTGCAGCGCAGAACGCTGCCCCGGAGAAACACCGGCCAGCGCCGCGCCGATGTCGCAGCAGGCGGCGAGCAGCGTCGCAGTCTTGGCTTCAATGCGGTACAGGTATTCGTCGACCCCTGTCGAGTACCGATAGCGGATCGCCTGCTGCCGCACCTCGCCGGCGCAGATCTCCATCACGGCCTGGGCGAGGATTCCGACCACCTCGGTGGATTCGGTGCGCGCGGCGTGCTCGTAAGCCTTGGCGAAGTAGAAGTCTCCGATCACGATCGCGGGCTCGTCGCCCAGCGAGGCCGCCACCGTCGGGCGCCCGCGCCGCACCGGCGAGCGGTCGATGACGTCGTCGTGCACGAGCGTTGCAGCGTGGGTCAGCTCAACCGCCATGGCTGCGGGGGTCAGTTGATCGATGTCGTACTTGCCACACCTCGCGGACAGCAGCACCAGCGCCGGACGAACGCGCTTGCCCCCGGCGGCAAAGAGATCGGCCATCGGGGCACCGACCTCGTCTGGATCATGTCGTATCCCATCGCGGAGGGCAGCCTCGATCCTGGCCAGGTCGCCGGCGACCGGACCGAAGATCTCTACGTCTTCTGCGGCTCCCAGATCTGTACCTCCTCCGCCCCGATGGCCTCGCCGAACAGGTTGGCCGCGATCTCATCGAAGTGCTTCGGGAAGTCGGTGACCAGCACCTCGTGACGGGGAGTCCCTTCGGTCGCTCGCAGGCGAGAGTGGTCGAGGTGCCGCTCCACTTTCGATGCTGTCGTGGTGGCCGAATCGATCAGCTCGAAGGCTCCCGGATGCACCCGGTTGATCGCGGGCTTCAGCAACGGGTAGTGCGTGCACCCGAGAACGAGGGTGTCGGCGCCAAGCCGGACGATGTCGGAGAGGTTGTCG
>DATFVI010000178.1:0-6939 GCA_035260405.1 Candidatus Dormiibacterota bacterium | reverse complement strand
GCCGCCTGCATCCTGAAAAGCCGCGCGTAGCGCCCGTCGAGGCGCATCAGCTCCTGGTGGGTGCCCTCCTCCGCGAGACGCCCGTGCTCGAGGAAGATGATGCGGTCCGCCCGTCGGACGGTCGAGAAGCGGTGCGAGATGTAGACCGCGGTGCGCCCATGCGTGAGCGAGCGCAGGCGTTCGAACAGGTCGTACTCGGCCTGCGCGTCCAGGGCCGACGTCGGTTCGTCCAGCAGCAGGATCCTCGCGTCCTCCCGCATGAACGAGCGCGCAAGGGCGACCTTCTGCCACTCACCTCCGGACAGGTTGACCCCGGCGTCGAACCATTTGCCGAGGGCGGTGTCGTAACCCTCGGGCAGGTTCGCGATCAGCTCGTCAGATCCCGCCTGCTTGCTTGCACTGACCACGGCGTTGCGGTCCGCGATCTCCGGGACGTTGCCAAGCCCGATGTTCTCAGCGGCGGTCGCCTGGTAGTCCACGTAGTCCTGGAACATCGCCCCGATCTGCCGGCGGAGCTCGTTGGGTTCGAAGTCCCGTATGTCGATGCCGTCGATCAGGATCCGACCTTCCTTGGGGTCGTAAAGCCGGCAGATGAGCTTGAAGAGCGTCGTCTTGCCGGCACCATTGCGCCCGACCACAGCCAGGGTCTCCCCCGCTGCGACAGTGAAGGTGAGGTCGGTGAGGGCGCTCGTCTCAGCGCCTGGGTAGGCG
Organism: Candidatus Dormiibacterota bacterium; assembly: GCA_035260405.1. Classification (GTDB taxonomy): domain Bacteria; phylum Chloroflexota; class Dormibacteria; order Dormibacterales; family Dormibacteraceae; genus Palsa-870. The sequence goes on along the minus strand of DATFVI010000178.1, from coordinate 6,228 downwards.
AAAGTCACGTGGTCGAATCGGATCTCGCCGCGCAACTTCGCGGGCACCGCGGTCGGTTGAGCCGGCACCCTCATCGACGGCTCCTTCGCCATCAGCTCATAGAGGTTGTTCAAGTAGAGGTTGTGCTCGTACATCCCCGAGAAGCCGCTGAGGATCGACTGGATCGAGTTCTGGACCTGCGACGCAGCCTGGGTGTAGAAGCTCAGATGGCCGATCGTCAGCCTGCCGGCGATCGCCAGGAGCGCTACGTACACATAGGTGACCGTGGTGACGATCGTGCTGATGTTGCCCAGTGCGAAGCCGGTCATGTACCGGCGGACGAGCTGGGAGCGCTGGCTGCTGTAAAACGCGCTGGCGATGAGACGGTAGCGTTCGATGAAATACCCGCCGAGCCCGAAGAGCTTGACCTCCTTGGCGAAGGAGTCGGTCGTCACGAGCGTGACCATGTAGTTCATCCGGCGCAGCAGGCGCGAGCCCCAGCGCGCGATGTTGTAGCCGCGCCAACCGTACCGCGTATCGGCGATGAACGCCGGGACGGGCGACACGAGCGAGATGGCGGCGAGCAGAGGGCTGACCACCACCAGCGCTCCGATCATGGTGATGAACGTAAGGACCGTTTGGAAAAGGCCGAAGACGGTCGCAATCATCAGCACCGGGCGGTTGATCGAATCGTTCTGCGCCCGGCGCAGCAGGTCGTAAGAGGCTGGGTCTTCGTAGAACTGGAGGTCGAGCGACGCCGCCTTCTCCATGACCATCAGCTGGATCCGCATCGAAACCGAGTTCTGCAGCAGCTGCTGGCTGATGTTGCGAAGAGTGTTGAGAAGCGAGCTGGCGGCGAATAACACCAGCTGGAGCACGGCGATGAAGACGATCATCCCCACGCTGTTGAAGACGATGTCCGGCAGCCACGGCACGCCGAGGCTGTTCGAATGGATTCGGTCCGCCCGGTGCGTGACGTGGATCGTCAGGCCCTGTACGACGGAGTTGATCAGCATCATCGAGATGCCGGCCGAGACGACCGGCACGAGCCCGGCGAGCGCCGTGGTGATGAAGAGCGAGATGGTGGTCGGATGGCTGGCCTCCCAGACCAGGCGCAGCACCTGCGGCAGGGCCGAGGTGGTGCCCGCCACCGACTGCTTGAGGCTCTCCCACCTGCCTCGGAGGTCCTTCGGGCCCTCAGGCGGCTGAGGCGGCTCGAGCGTGGGATCGCCGGTGAGACCGCTGTTGGCGGCCCCCGTTTCCGGCTTGCGGCGGCCTCGTCCCCAACCGCCCCACCAGATCACCGGCCCTTGGCCGCCCGGCGGCGTCATCCCCATCTGGAGTGCAGCTTACGGAAACCGACTTGACACTTGATACATAACAGTGTAATTATGTAACACATGGATGAAAAAGAGTTCGGATCGATCAAAGGTTGGTTTGCCGGCAGGCTCCCGGACGGCTGGTTCACGGGAACGGAGGTCACCCTCGAGGATGACCAGATCGTAGTGCTCGGGACCTTGCCCGAGCTGAACGTCGGGTCCACGCCCGAAGAGAAGGAAGGCGCCGCGGCCGGTCGCATCGCGCGCTTCCGGGAAGAGACGCGCGGAGAGCGAATCGGCATCGCACAGGAAGCCGAGGAGCGCTTCAAGAAATACGTCACCTGGGGCGCGAAGCTCGGTGGCGTGACCAAGCGATTCAACGCGGGCGGCGGCGGGCGTTCCGGCGGCGACAAGCGGGTCATGATCGGACGGATGTGGCGGCGGCGGCGCCGGCACGCCGGGCAGGCGGCTGAATCGCAGTCGCAGGTCTTTTAGGAGCCCTAGGGGAGGTTGCTTCTCCCCATCCGGCGCTGCGCGCCACCTTGCGCGCAAGCGGCGATGAGGATGGGACTTGCTGATTGCCCCGCCAGCGGGGAAGTGACTTATTTAAATAGTCGGGCTGATTCGCTAGCGGCGCTATACATGCTTCCGGTGTGGCGGCTTGGGATGGTTTGTAGGAGTCGGGTCTTTACAAACCCTGCCTGGGCCGCCATCTTTTCCCACCTCTCGTAAGAGAACGGATGCGGCACCCAGGGGTTGCCGCGGTCGGTTCCGTACTCGACGACGACCAGCGTGCCTCCCGGCCGCAGCATCTTGCGCACCGACTCGAGCACCGGTGTCTTGTCCTTGACGAAGTGAAGCGAGTTGGCCATGACGACGCCATCGAGGTTCGCAAGCGTCAGAGGGCGCGTGAAGTCTCCGACCTGGGTCTCGATCTCGACGCCCGGAAACCTGTCGCGCTCGAGATACCGCAGCGCGCCGGCGTCGCGGTCGACGGCGGTGATGTGCGAGCCGGGGCCCAGCAGGTCGGCCAGCGCGAGCGTGAACGCGCCCTCGCCGGAGCCGAGGTCGGCCCAACGCCCTCCGGGTTGGGTGATCCCGTCCTTGATGAGGGCCACCAGGTCGGAATGATTCACCGACGAGTAGAAACGGATGACGGGCGGGGCTATTTCCCCCGGCGGTGGAACAGCACGCGCCAGATCAGGAGGAGGATGAGGGCGCCGACGAAGGCGATCACGATCTGGCCGAAGATGCCGTAGCCGATCGAGAAGTGGATCAGCCCGGCGAGCCAGCCGCCGAAGATGGCTCCCAGGATGCCGATCACGATGTCCCAGAACCACCCCCGGCCCTTGCCCGTGACCACGCGACTCGCCAGGAATCCCGCGATCAAACCGACCAGGATGAAGATCAGGATGTTTCCCACTGCGCTATTTAATCCGACTTGCCGCGATTCCTTGCTGGGAAGCAGAATGTGTTCAAGGGGGAGAAAGCCATGCCGACCGACCAGTACCACGAACCACCCGGAGAGCTGAGCCAGGAGATCCGGACCTTTGCGCGAGTCGTCGCCTCCCTGCAGGAGGAGGCTGAGGCGATCGGTTGGTACGAGCAGCGACTCTCGCTCGAACGCGATGCGCAGGCCAGGGCGATCATGGCGAATGCGCAGCAGGAGGAGTTCAAGCACTTCGCCATGGCGCTGGAGTTCCTGTCGCGACGCAAGCCGAAATGGCGTGTCGTGCTCAAAGACGTCCTCTTCAAAGAAGGCGACATCGTCGAGCACGGCGAAGAAGCTGAAGAGGACGAGAAGAACGTCTAGTCAGTAAGGAGCAAGGGTGATGCGGGTGGCAATCCTCGGCACGGGAAAGATGGGCGGTGCGATCGCGCGGCGACTGAAGTCGGAGGGCCACGACCTGTCGCTGTGGAACCGGACTCGCCAGCGCGCAGAGGCGCTGGGCGTGGGTGTGGTCGCGGCGACGCCGGCAGTGGCGGTCGACAACGCCGAGGTCGTGATCTCGATCCTCACCGACGCCGACGCGATACGCGCCGCCTACTTTGGACAGGGCGGCGCTGTGGAGGCGGCGCGGGACCAGGTGTTCGTCGAAATGAGCACCGCGGGCCCGGATGTGATCAAGGAGCTTCAGCCTGCGCTCGAGCGAGCGGGTGCAAAGTTCGTGGAGTGCCCCGTGGTCGGGAGCATCTCGGCCATGGAGACCGGCCAGGGGCTCCTCTTCGCTGGAGGCGATGATGCGGCGCTGGAGTGGGCTCGCCCGGTCCTCGAGGCGCTAGGCGAAGTTCGGCGGATCAAGGACCCCGAGAGTGCGGCGAAGTTGAAGCTCATCGCGAACACGACCTTGACCGGCGTCAGCGCCCTCGCCGCGGAGGTGCTTGCGGCGGGCGTGGCGGCAGGTGTGGACGCGGAGGACGTGTTCTGGGTGTTGACGAGATTCTCGCCTGGTCTTGCCACGCGGCGCGCCGGTTACGTCGAACATCGGTACGAACCGGTCAGCTTCGCGCTGCGCGATGCGGCGAAGGACCTGCGCCTCGCAACCGATCTATTCAAACGAGCGGGAGCCGAGACGCCGTTGACCGCGAAGACGAAGGAATTGTTCGAGAAAGCAGCGCAAGCCGCAGGTGACCTGGACCTGTCGGCGATCTCGACGTTGTACGAGAAAGCGCCCGCCCCACGCGCCTAGATCGCCTCGACGATCTCCCGGACCGCGTCGATCTCGTCCTGGTTCACGGTGTGCCCCATTCCGGGGTAGAGGCGCACATCTACTTCCGCGCCCATGCGCTTGTAGACGTCGCCCGCTTCGACCACGCGATCCTTCCTTATGTGGGGGTCGACGTCGCTGCAGCCGAGGAAGGCCGGCGTGCCTTCGAAGTCACCTGGATAGTCGCGCGGCGTACCGTCCGGTCCGATCATGCCGCCGCTGAGCCCGACCACGCCACCGTACCGGCGCGCGTGCCGAGCCGCAAACTCCAACGTGAGGCAGGCGCCCTGCGAAAAGCCGAGCAGGATCACGCGCTGAGCCGGGACGGTTTCTTCAACCCTGGCCAGCAAGGTCTCGATGGTCTCGAGCGCCGAGCTCAGGTAGGGCTCGTTGGACTCGAGTGGGGCGGTGAATGGATTCGGATACCATGCGTTGCCCGCGGCTTGCGGCGCGAGATACGCGAAGCCGGGCCGAGTGAGCTCGGCGGCGATTGTCATGATGTCCTCGGCGGACGCGCCGCGGCCGTGGAGCAAGATCATCGCAGCGCGGGCTTTGCTCAAAGGGTCGCCCGCCTGCACGATGGGCATGGCTTTGTGTGGGGAGATCACCTCGTCCGTAGTATGACCACGGCGTGAACGGGCTCTTCGCGTACTCGAACCCACGGGCAATCCACTGGGGGCCGGGCTCCGTCTCCGTGCTGGGCGACGAGCTCGTCCGACTGGAGTCTCACCGCATCGCCCTCGTCACCACGCGGTCCCTGGTCGCGGAAGAGCGTCTCATCAGCGTGGTGCAGCAAGCCCTCGGACAGGCGCGCGTCGCGGTGACTGTGGTCGTGAGCCAGCATGCACCGATGAAGCAGGTGGAAGCGTGTACCCGCAAGGCCGACGACGCGCGAGTCGACGGAGTCGTGAGCTTCGGCGGCGGCAGCGCCATTGACACGGCCAAGATGCTCGCGGTCAGGCTCGCCGACCGCGCTGCCCACGCGGTGCGCGGTCTCCCCCACGTCGCGGTCCCGACCACACTTTCCGCAGCCGAGCTCGCCGCCGGCGCCGGATACACCGACGACGCGGGAAACAAGGCAGGCATGCGCGACCCACGCCTTCTACCGGACGCGGCGATCTACGACGCGGAGCTCGCGCTGGCCACGCCGATGGCGCTGTGGCTGTCGACGGGCATCCGGGCGCTCGACCACGCGGTGGAAGGGTTCCTCGCCGATGGATTGCACCCGTTCTCGGATGTCATGGCGCTGGAAGCCATGCGCCGCCTCTTCGATTCGCTGCCTAGGGCCATGGCAGACCCCGCCGACATCGGCATGCGGACCGAAAATCAGCTCGCGGCCTGGTTCTCCTTCACGCTGCCGGCCCAGTCCGCGGGCGGGCTGAGCCACATGATGGGCAAGCAGATCGGCGCTCGCCATGGCATCCCGCATGGCGTCACCTCTTGCTTGCTGCTGCCGCATGTGATCCGTTTCTTCGCCAGTCGTATGCCGGAACGAGTCGCGCTCCTGGGCGCGGCGACGGGTTCCGACCCGGCTGATCGCGTCCAGGAATTGATCGAGTCGCTGGGGCTGCCACAGCACATCGCCGCGTACGGCATCGGCGAGCCAGAGCTGCGCAAAGCAGCGGTCGAGCTGGCGGGCAAGTATCCCGCCGATGACCTGCTGGAGATCTACCTGGCAGCCCTCTGACGGTGCCTCCCCTAGTTCAGGAGAGCCACACGAGCGCGAGCGCTACGGCGGCCGGGAGTGACTGGACCAGCACGATGCGTCGGTTTACCGTCGCCCCTCCGTACAGGCCCGCGACGATGACGCACGCCAGGAAAAAAGTCAGGATCGGGCGACCGGAGACAACTCCATAACCCACCAGGCCCCACAACAAACCGGCCGCGAGGAATCCGTTGTACAGGCCCTGGTTGGCCGCCAGCACCGCCGACGAATCCGCCGCCTGCTGGGTGGTGCCGAATGCGCGGCGGCCAAATGGTGTCCGCCACAAGAACATCTCGAGCACCACTATGTAAAGGTGTATGGCGGCCACGATCGTCACCATCACGGCGGCGGCTATCCGCATGCGATCAGTGTCTCCTCTGATGCGACAGACGTAAGAACCTGCCTGAAGGGACGCCGACCCTTTGATGAGCGGCCTCCGCCAGCGCGGGGTCGGCTCCGGCGGCGGACTGGACCTGCAGCCAGCGATAGCCGACGATCAGCTCGCTTGCGAAATGCA
>DATFVI010000177.1:0-5647 GCA_035260405.1 Candidatus Dormiibacterota bacterium | reverse complement strand
CGCGCGCCTGACAGAGGCGCGGCCGGACGCCGTCGACGGATCTTCGGCGCCCATGCGGCCCATCTCCGGGTTCAGCGACTGCGCTGCTCGCTCACGCATCGACGGATGCGCTCGCTCCGCTGCTCGCCGCTTCACCCGGATCTGGACCACCTGGATCGCCGAATCTCTCGTCGAGGATCCGGCCGCGCCTCTGTAACCTAGCGGCGGGAATGTCGATCTCCACCGAAGAGCGTCGCATCGTGACCGTGCTGTTCGCCGACATGGCCGGCTCGACCGCGCTCGGCGAGGAGCTCGACGCTGAAGAGATGCGCCGCCTGCTGACGCGCTACTACACCATCGCGCGCGAAATCGTCACGGAGCACGGCGGCACCGTCGAGAAGTTCATCGGCGACGCGGTGATGGCTGTGTTCGGCCTTCCTACCGCCCACGGAGACGACCCCGACCGCGCGGTCGCGGCGGCGCTCGCCATGCGGGACCGCATCCGCTCGGACGAAGCTCTGGGCGGGCGCCTGGCGATCAGGTTCGGCGTCAGTACGGGCGAAGTGGTCGCGAGCCGCGACCAATCGGCAGGCGACTTCCTCATCACAGGTGATGCGACCAACGTAGCAGCGCGTCTCCAGCAGGCCGCCGAGCCGTGGTCGATCCTGGTCAGCGACCGCACGGTGCGCGCGGCGATCGATGACTTCGAGTTCGGGGACGAGGTCCAGGTCTCCGCCAAAGGAAAGTCCGTACCGGTGACTGCACGGGAGGTGCTCGGGCCGCGTAGGGCAAGGGCGCGCCGCAAGGTCAGCCTGCCTCTTGTCGGCCGCGAAAACGATCTGGCCCAGCTGCAGCTCGTCGCGCGGCGGGCCGTGGGCGAGAGGCGGCCGTCGATGGTCAGCGTGATCGCGCCGGCCGGCACGGGCAAGACGCGACTCGTCGAAGAGTTCCTCGACTGGCTGCCCTCCCTGGCACCGAACACTGTGGTGGCGACCGCCCAGTGCCTGCCTTACGGGCAGCAACTCACCTACTGGCCGATGCGGCAGGTGCTCTTCACCCTGACCGGCGCGAGCGACGAGGCCTCGCCCGCCCAGGTGCGCGAAGCGATCGGCGCGTGGCTCCGCCGCCTCGGGGTCGAGAATGTCGAACGCGACACGAAGCTCCTCGCAGCCACCATCGGCGAGGCCGGAACCGAGGGGGCCGACAAAGACCTGCTGTTCTCAGCCTGGCGCTCCGCGCTCGAAGCGGCCGCGCGCCGTACGCCGATCGTGATCGTGTTCGAAGACCTGCACTGGTCGAGCGACAGTCTTCTCGATCTGGCCGAGTTCGTGATGCAGCCCCGCGGCGAGGCGCCGGTCCTGATGGTCGTGCTCGCGCGTCCCGAGCTGCTCGACCGCCGGCCTGCGTGGGGTGGAGGGCGCCTGAACCACCTGGCGATCGCGCTCGAACCGCTCGGAGACACGGCGATCGCGGACCTCGTGAGGCATCTCCTCGACACCGATGCTCCGGACGTGATCAAGCTCGTCTCCGAGCGCTCAGAGGGCAATCCCTTCTATGCCGGCGAGCTCGTCCGTTCGTACCTCGAGCAAGGATCGCTGGAGCGGTTGCCGGACACCGTCCAGGGCACGGTGCTGGCCCGCCTCGATCTGCTCCCGCCCATGGAGCGGCGCGTCTTGCAGCTCGGCAGTGTGTTCGGCAGGGCGTTCCGCGCGGCCGGCATCGCAGCGATCGAATCGGGCCTCGCCGAACAAGCCGGTCAGCTTTGCGAGAACCTGGCCGACCGCGACCTCATCAGGCCCGCGGACAGCGATCGCTTCGCGTTCCGGCACATCCTCATCCAGGAGGTTGCGTACAACACCCTGCCTCGCACCGAACGCGCTCGCCTCCATGGCGCGGCCGCTCGTTGGGTGGAGTCCACAAGCGAAGGCCGCGAGGTCGCGGTAGCCGAGATCCTCGCGTTCCATTATCGCGAGGCCGCCGTGCTCAGCGCCGCGCTCGAGCCTGCCTCGGAGGCAACCGCTTCGGCCAAGCAAGCAGCGGGGCGGTGGTTGTTGAAAGCCGCTGATGTCGCAGCCGCCGCCGGCGCCACCCCTGAGGCCGTCCGCCACATAAGGGCCTCCTTTGATTACGTCGAGCCCGGTCGCCTGCCCCAGCTCCACGAGCGCATCGGAGACCTTACGGCCGGCGACTCCGGCCTGGAGGAGTACCGCATGGCCCTCGAGCTCTACGCAAGCGGCGGTGCGCCCGTCGACGACCAGCTGCGCGCGCTGGCGGGCATCCTCCTGGTGGCGACTCGGTGGCAGGGCTCGGTCGGAGGCCGGATGTCTCTCGTCGAGATGAATGACCTCCGCGCCCGTGGGCGGGAACTTCTGGAGCTGTCTCATGACCCGCGTTCGATAGGTCGATTCCTCGCCGCGGACGCGTTCTACCCTTTCTGGCTGTCGGCCGTGGCGGTCCCGAGCCCCGAGGACAATGACAGGGCCGAGGGGAGTGCCCGGCGAGCTGCGGACATCGCGCTCGAGCTCGACGACCCAGACCTTGCAAGCGCGGCCCTGGACGCCCTCGGCGGCTCAGGCGTCACGCAGTTTGACTGGTCGGGGGCCCTTGATGCCGCTCGCCGGCGAATCGCGTTCGAGGAACGGCTCGGATTCTACGAACGGCTGGACGCGCACTCCATGGTGGCGTGGATGTCGTACCTCATGGGCGACCTGGCCACCGCCGACTCTGATTCGGCCGCGATGATCGCGCGAGTTCTGCCCGGCCAGGCGCCGTATCCCGCCCTCCACCTGTTCGCCTGGCGGACGATCACGTTGATGATGCTCGGCCGCTGGGACGAAGCGGTGAGCACGTTCTACAGGTCGCTCGAGGCGTGGAACGATGCGGGCCGCCACGCCGCCGGCTATGCGCTGCGAGGGTTTGTCGCCGCCCTGGACATCGGGCGGGCGAGGGGCGATGCGCGTTTGATCAACGCCGCATCCGACCCGATCATGTCGATCGTCTCGCGCTTTCCCGCCGACCACGCGCATGCGCGGCTGACAGCACATGTCAACGGGGAGGTCAGCTTCACCCCCGACGACCCGGTGCTGTTTCTGGGCTATCCCTCGGAAATGGTGGAGCGGCGCCTTTCCTTCTCCGCCGACCAGCGGGCCGCGCTTCCCGCCATCGTCCTGCCTACTTTGCTCTCTCGCGCGCTCGAGCAGAAGCTCCCGCTTCTCGAGGCGCAGACCAGGCGAGCGATCGGCCTGGCGAATCGCGATCCGTCCGAGCTGTCGGCCGCCATGGCCATCTGGGATCGGATCGGCTCGCCGCCGAACTTCGGCCGGGCACGAGCTGAGCGAGGACTGCTCACGGGAGACCAGGGCGAAACCGCTGCGGGCCTTTCCATCCTGAAGAAGCTCGGCGATGTCAACTATGTGGACCGGTTCGCTTCCGAGATCTGATCAGTAGGCCAGGACGCAGCCTCCCGCCCCGCTGTTGAACGCGTTGCTCCACAGCGATTGGACTGCAAAGCTGTTGCTTCCCAGCGAGATGTTCGCCGCCGCACCCTGCCCTGAGCCGATCCATGCGCATTTGTCGCCGTTCTCGGCGCCGCTCCCGTCGAGCCAGCCGCTGCTGGGGAAGGGATCGGTGACGGTCTCGGCGTACTCGTGCCCGCCGACGATCGAGAAGCCGTCGAAGTATCCGTTGCCGAACGAGTTGTTGGCCGTGTTGACGAAGTTCATCCCGCACGACGCGCCGGCGTCAGGTTGATAGGGCATGTTGGAAAACGAGACCGGGCCCGAGCTCGAGCTCGTGGAGCTGTGCCACGCGCAGAACTGTGTCCCGAATCCGCTGGTTGACTGGCCGGTCGGGGTAAAGACCATGTAGTCGGCGTTGGCGTTGTAACCGAAGTGGGCGACCGCCCTCAGCGCTTCGCCGGCTATCGAGCTCGTACCGAGCCTCGAGGGCACGGGGCTCGTGTCGTTCCAGGTTCCGGCGAGCTGCCCACGGGGATTGGTGACATTGACCGCGCCGCTGACGCTTGCGCAGTTGGTCGTACCCGACGCTACGTTCTGGCAATACTGGGTCGTCGAGTTCGCCCACGAGGAGCCGCCGACGTTTGTGAAAAAGCTCTGGACGTAGTTCTGAGCTTGCGCGCTGGTGTAACCGCCGGTGGAGAACCCGGTGGACCACGAAGCGCCCCAGTAGGTGATGAACACAACCGGGGTCGTCTCGATTGCACCGCCATGCGAGGACAAAAGCGTGCTGCCCCTGTGGTGAGCGGCATGGGCGCCTTTCACCCCCATGGCGTGAGCGCCGGCGGCCTGCGCAGAAGAGGTGCCGGCGGTGGCCAGCATGAGCACTGAAACGGCGACCAGGGATAGGCCGATATGGAGAGTCCGGCGCATGAAAACTTCCTCCCGCTGGGTACGAGGTCTGATGCGCCGTTGGCGCCGCGGGTAGTTATAAGGTGTGGGCGCCCGTCCGTCAATTGTTGAATCGACCGTTCCTTACCCGGGTCGCGTTGGTAAGTTCGTGACGTGGTGAGGGCTTTCTTCGGCCGCCTCGGTATGGTCGGAGCGATCCTGCTCGCAAGCGCGCTGATCTTTGGAGCCATCGCGGGTGGCGTGGTCGTCCATCGGCTGGAGTCGGCGCCCGCCGCTTCCACCACCCAGCAGCGAGGTGACAATTCGGATGAACGGGGAGACGGTCAATCGAAGCCAAAGCCGCCCAAGCATGCCGCTCGTCCCTCGCCAGAACCGGACGGCACTCAAGACAAGGACGCTTGACAGACTGCTAAGCGCCCTTTACTATGCGGCGCGATGACCGAGCAAACACCGAGCCCGAACCCTGCCGAAGCGCCGATCGATCCCCTTTCCACCCACCCCGCCTCGCCGTTCCTACGCACCGAGGCGCCAGAGCCGGTCGCTTTTGCTTCGCCCCCCTCTCCTATGCAGGTGGTTCCGGCTACCTCGTCGACGTGGGTGATCTACCGGACCCAGATCGAGTTCGGGCTCGCGATGCTGGCCTACCTCATGGTTCTCGTCGGCTCAGTCGTCGTGGTGCAGGCGAATCCACAGGCGGGCTGGCGTTACGTGGTCGTGCTGGTCCCGGTCGCGCCGGCGGCCTTCGTGGTCTGGCTCTTCGTGCGCGCGCTGGCCAGGCTGGACGAGCTGCAGAAGAGGATCCAGATGCAGGCGTTCGGCTTTTCGCTGGGGTCGACGGGTCTGCTCACTTTCGGCTACGGGTTCCTCGAGGGAGCGGGCTTGCCGCACCTGAGCTGGACGTACGTGCTGCCGCTGATGGCGGCGCTGTGGGCGCTCGGAGCGGCCATTTTCAGCTGGCGGTATCGGTGAAGAACCGGCTGAGAGTATTGCGGGCCGAGCTGTCGTGGTCCCAGGCGGAGCTGGCGGCCAAGCTCGGAGTCTCGCGGCAGACGGTGAACGCGATCGAGACGGGCAAGTACGATCCGAGCCTCCCCCTCGCGTTCTCCATGGCGCGCATGTTCAAGCGGCGGATCGAAGAGATCTTCGAAGCAGAGGGGAGCCGGGTCTAGACCTGAAGCTGGATGGGGGTCATTCGGCCCAGGGTATGATCTGTCCTCTGGCCGAGCGGGAGTAGCTCACTTGGTAGAGCGCGACCTTGCCAAGGTCGAGGTAGCGGGTTCGAAGCCCGTCTCCCGCTCCAG
>DATFVI010000176.1:0-25192 GCA_035260405.1 Candidatus Dormiibacterota bacterium | reverse complement strand
ATGCTGATCGCATCCATCCTCATCTACGCCCTCTACGCCCTCATCATCCTGATCCTGGTGCGGGTCGTTTTCTCGTGGACAAACCCGAATCCGAACAACTCGGTCTACCGGTTCGTCTACCAGGCTACGGAGCCCATCCTCGCTCCAGTCCGGCACCGCCTGCCGCCCATGTCGGGGATGGACCTCTCGCCCCTGGTCGTGACGCTCGTCGCCTACTTCGTGATCGCAGCGCTGCGCAACTTCACCGGCGCCTGACCCGATGTTCGAAAAAGTAGATCAGAAGGTCAGCTTCCCCGACCTGGAGAAGCAAATGATGGCGCGCTGGAAACAGGAGAACACTTTCCAGAAATCGCTCGATCTGCGCGCGGGCAAACCCCGCTTCGTGTTCTACGAGGGGCCACCCACCGCCAACGGCAAGCCCGCCACCCACCACATCCTCGCGCGCGCCTTCAAGGACCTGTTCCCGCGCTACAAGACGATGAAAGGGTTCTATGTCGAGCGCAAGGCGGGCTGGGACACCCATGGCCTGCCGGTCGAGATCGAGGTCGAGAAGAAGCTCAAGATCTCCGGCAAGTTCGAGATCGAGAACGAGATCGGAATCGAGCGCTTCAACGAGCTGTGCCGCGAGAGCGTGACCGAGTACGTCACCGACTGGGTCGCGTTCAGCGAGCGCATGGGCTTCTGCCTGGACTACGACAACGCCTACTGGACGCTGACGCCCGACTACATCCAGTCCGTCTGGTGGGCGCTCAGCGAGATGTGGAAGCAGGGCCTGGTCTACAAGGGCTTTCGCGTCGCTCCCTACTGCCCCCGCTGCGCGACGCCGCTCTCGAGCCACGAGCTTGCACAGGGCTACCAGGACAATGTGCCCGACCCGAGCGTGTACGTTCGCTTCAGGCTCAAGAAGGACCAGCCGGGCGCGCGCAGGGCGCATGACCAGCCGGGCGCGCGCAGGGCGCATGACTTTGACAAGACGTCGATTCTCGCCTGGACCACCACTCCCTGGACGCTTCCCGGAAACGTCGCCCTGGCGGTGGACAACGATGTCGACTACATCAAGGTGAAAGACGGCGATGGGTTCCTGATCCTCGCCGAGGCGCGCCTCTCGGTCCTCAACGAGTCGCCCGAGGTCGTGGAGCGCATGAAGGGCCGCGACCTGGTGGGTCTCGACTACGAGCCGCTCTATCCCTACTCGATCCCGGCGGAGGGCCGCGCGCACTACGTCGTCAACGCGGACTTCGTCTCCACCGAGGAAGGCACCGGCGTCGTGCACACGTCAGCGCTCTACGGCGTCGACGACCTGAGGCTCTGCCAGGAAAAGGGCATTCCTTTCAAGCACACCGTGGGCCTGGACGGAAAGTTCCTGCCCTACGTCGAGAAGTTCGCCGGCCTTCATGTCAAGGAGGCCGACCCGGTCATCCTCGATGACCTCAAGGCGCGCGGCCTGCTCTACAAGTCCGAGACGACCCTGCACACGTACCCGTTCTGCTGGCGCTGCGGCACGCCGCTGATCTACTACGCGCTCGACTCCTGGTACGTCCGCACGACACAACGCAAGGGTGAGCTGATCGCCAACAACCAGGCCACCAACTGGGTCCCGGCGCACATCAAGACGGGCCGCATGGGCGACTGGCTGGAGAACAACGTCGACTGGGCGATCTCGCGTTCTCGCTACTGGGGCACGCCGCTCCCATTCTGGGTCTGCGACAACTGCGAACAGCAGAAATGCATAAGCTCGTCGGCCGAGCTGGGCCTCAAAGCGGACACAGACCTGCACCGTCCGTTCATCGACACGGTCACGCTGCCGTGCGATAAATGCGACGGAGTCATGCGGCGGGTTCCTGAAGTGCTCGACGCCTGGTTCGACTCGGGCTCGATGCCTTTCGCCCAGCGAGGGCATCCGCTGCAGGGCACAAAGGAGTTCGAAGAGACTTTCCCGGCCGACTTCATCTCTGAGGCGATGGACCAGACCCGCGGCTGGTTCTACTCGCTGCTGGCCATCTCGACCTTGCTCTTCAAGCAGAACGCGTATCGCAACGTGATCTGCCTCGGCCTGGTGGTCGACCCGAAAGGTAAGAAGCAGTCGAAGTCGCGCGGAAACGTGCTCGACCCAAACTACCTCTTCGACAACTTCGGCTCTGATGCGGTGCGCTGGTACTTCTACACGTCCTCACCCGTCGGCGAGAACTACCGCACCAGCGCGGAAACCCTTCGTGAGACCGTCCAGCAATTCTTCATCCCGTTGTGGAACTGCTACTCGTTCTTCGTCACCTACGCGCGGCTCGACGGGTTCGACGCGTCCCAGGCGGCCGTCCCGGTCGCCGAGCGCCACGTGCTCGACCGCTGGCTGCTCTCCAGGTTGAGCGGACTCATCGACACGGTCACAGGTGGGCTCGACGGCTATGACGCCAACGAGCCGGCGCGCCGGATCCAGCGGTTCGTCGACGACCTTTCGAACTGGTACATCCGGCGCTCGCGCCGCAGGTTCTGGAAGTCGCAGTCGGACAGCGACAAGCTGGCCGCCGAACAGACCCTGTACGAGGCGCTGCGCACCGTCAGCCAGCTGATGGCGCCATTCGTCCCCTTCACCTCCGACGCCATCTACCGAAACCTGTCGAACGACGAGTCGGTGCACCTGAGCGATTTCCCGGCGCCCACGTCAAATCACGACGCGCGGGTGGAGGCCGACATGGCTCGCGCCCGCCAGGCCGTGGAGGCCGGGCTGTCGGCGCGCGACGCGGCGCGCCTCAAGGTGCGGCAGCCGCTGGCGTCGATCGCGCTTCCAGGCGAACCGCTTCCCGAGGACGTCGCCCAGATCGTCCGCGAGGAGCTCAACGTCAAGGAGCTGACTTTCAACGCCCCTGAGGTGACGCTCGACACCGAGATCACAGAGGAGCTGAAGCTGGAGGGCCTGGCCCGCGAGGTCGTGCGAGCCATCCAGGATCGCCGGAAGAAGCTCGGGTTCAACGTCGAGGACCGTATCCAGACCCGGTATGAGGCCGATGGGATGCTCGAGCGGGCGATCGACCGCCACGCCGGCTATATCAAGAACGAGACCTTGTCGGTCGCAGTCGACAAGGGTCGGGCCGACGATTTCGACGGCGAGCAGATGATGATCGAAGGAGAGCAGATCTGGATCGGCCTCAAACGAAACTAGCGACGGGCCGTATCTTTTTCGGCCTGGTCGCGATCGCGGTATTCGTCCTGGACGCTGTGACCAAGAACCTGGTCGCGGCGTCGGTCGCCTTTGGGACCGAGGTTCCCGTCGTGGGCCACCTGGTGGGCATCACCAACGTGCGAAACTCGGGAGCCGCGTTCGGCCTGGTCCCCGCGGGAGCCGGTTTCTTCATGATCGCCTCGGTCGTCGTGTCGATCGCGCTGGTGGTCTACGTGGCGCGCACACCAGTCAGCCCGTGGGGGGGATTGGTGCTCGGCCTGATCCTCGGCGGGACGATCGGCAACGGGTTCGATCGCATCGTCTACGGGTTCGTGACCGATTTCATCAACGTCCACTTCTGGCCTGTCTTCAACGTCGCGGATTCGGCGATCAGCATCGGCGTGGTTTTGCTGATCGCCGCCAACGTCTTACGCAAAGATCCCCACGAACTCTGAGGCTGCGCCGTGAGTTCGCGGGGGCCCGTACGTAGCAACCGCCTGATCGCGACAGCCGCGGCCGCGCGGCTGGACCGCTTTCTTGCCGAGCATGCCGAGGACCTCAGCCGGTCAGCCGCCGCGCGCCTGATCAAGAGCCACCTCGTCCGGGTCAACGGCCAGACCGCCGACCCCGCCGATCGCGTGGCGGTTGGCGACGTCGTGGAGTTCGAGATCCCGGAGGCTTACATCTCCGACGCCGAGCCCGAGGCGATTCCACTCGAGATCCTGTACGAGGACGAGGACCTCGCCGTCATCGACAAGCCCGCGGGCATGGTCGTGCATCCGGCGCCGGGTCATCACACCGGCACGCTGGTACACGCCCTTCTGGGCCGCGGCGGCGGCTGGTCCGCGGTCGGAGGCGTGTCGCGTCCGGGCATCGTGCACCGGCTCGACAAGGGCACGTCGGGCCTGATCGTCGTCGCCCGCAACGATGCGAGCCATCGAGCACTTTCGGCGCAGCTCAAAGACCGCTCGCTCAGCCGGACCTACATGGCGATCGTGCGGGGACTGGTCAAGGACGATGCGGGGGAGCTCGAGGGACCCATCGGGCGCGACCCCAAGGAGCGCAAGCGGATGGCAGTGGTGAGCGGCGGTCGTTACGCGCGCACCCGCTACCAGGTGGTCGAGCGTCGCGGCGGCCATACTCTCCTGCGCTGTGACCTCGACACGGGCCGGACTCATCAGATCCGGGTGCACCTGGCCGCGCTGGGCCACCCGGTGACGGGCGACACCGAATACGGAGGCGGTGAAGCCGGGGTCTCACGGCCGCTGCTCCACGCCTGGCGCTTGCGCCTGCGCCACCCGCGCACCGGCGAAGAGATGAGCTTCGAAGCACCCCCTCCTCCTGACTTCGAAAATTTCTGGGCTTCGCTGAGTAATTCACCTCCCCGCTCGCCGGGGCATTCAGTAAGTCCCATCCTGGTCGCGCTTGCGCGCAGGTCGGCCGGGGCCGCGAAGCGGCCCCGGCCGGGTGGGGGGTGACAACGTTGAAGAGCGAGGCAAAGAAGCGAGGCCTCCTGATCGTCATCTCCGGCCCGTCCGGCGTCGGCAAGGACACGTTGATCAAACGTCTCCTCGAGCAGGACGCCAACCTGCGCTACTCCGTGTCCTGCACCACGCGCGCGCCGCGCCGGGGCGAGGTGGACGGCGTCGATTACTCGTTCGTCAGCCGTGACCGCTTCCAGCAGCTGGTCGACGAGGGCGCCTTCCTCGAGCACGCCGCATACAACGGCAACCTCTACGGGACGCTGATCGAGCGGGTGGAGCGGGAACGTGCCGCGGGCTACGACGTAGTTCTGAAGATCGAGGTGAAGGGCGCCGAGCAAGTGCGCGGGAAAGTGCCCGACGCGATCTTCATCTTTGTCGTGGCGCCCTCGGTCGACGAGCTGGTCAAGCGCCAGGTCAAGCGCAACACGGAAACCTCTCAGGACATGGAGGCGCGCCGCCTGATCGCCACGCGCGAGATGGAATACGCGGCCGGCTACGACCACGTCGTCGTCAACGACGAGCTCGAGCGGGCGGTCGCCGAGATCCTGGCCATCATCGCCGAAGCCCGCGCGTCGCAAACTTAGCCGATGCCTCTAGACCACACTCCGGTACCGGATGAGCTGCATGGCCTTCGCCTCGCGCTGCTCGTGTCCGGCGGCATCGCGGCGTACAAGGTGGTCGACCTCGCATCGGCGCTCACGCAGGCGGGCTGCCAGGTGCGAGTTGCGATGACGTCGTCGGCGATGCGCTTCGTCGGGCCTCCGAGCTTCCAGGGCGTCACGGGCAACCCGGTGCTCACAGGCCTGTGGTCCGCGGATGGGTCTCCGGAGCCGCACGTGGCGCTGGGCGATTGGGCCCAGCTCATCCTCCTCGCACCAGCCACCGCGAACGTGATCGGACGAGTCGCAGGCGGCCGCTCGGACGACATCGTCACAGCCACCTTGCTTGCGGCGCGGTGCCCCGTGGTGATCGCGCCGGCCATGAACGACGCGATGTGGTCGAAGCAGGTCGTGCGTGAGAACGTCGCCACCCTCCGGCATCGAGGCGTCACAGTGGTCGAGCCCGAGACAGGCCATCTCGCGAGCGGCCACGTCGGCACCGGCCGGTTGGCGGACGCATCGAAGCTGTTGAAGGCCATGGCAGACGCGGTGCGATCGCGTTACGACCTTGCCGGACGACGAGTCATCGTGACGGCGGGTGGGACTCGCGAGCGGATCGACGCGGTTCGCTTCATCAGCAACTATTCGACGGGGAAGATGGGTTTCGCCATCGCCGCCGCCGCCGCGGACCGCGGCGCGCAGGTGACACTTGTGTCAACCGCCGGGCACCCCGCGCACAACGGCGTGGAATTGCGGCCAGTCGTCACCGCGGACGAGATGCTCGAGGAGCTGCGCTCTGAGATCAAGGGCGCCGACCTCTTGATGATGGCCGCCGCGGTCGCCGACTTCCGCCCCGCGAAAACGGAGGCCGGCAAGATCCGACGCGAGGACACGCCCACGTTGACCCTCGAGCTGGAGTCGATTCCGGACCTCATCGCGACGCTGGGAAAAGAGAAAGACGCGGCCGGCGTCTTTCGCGTCGGGTTCGCGGCCGAAGACTCGGATCTCGCCGGTAAGGGACTCGAGAAGATGAAACGCAAAGGACTCCAGGGCATCGTCGCCAACGACATCTCACGCAAGGACATCGGCTTCGGCAGCGACCAGAACGCGGGCGTGGTCATCTTCTCCGACGGCTCGAGCCACGAGCTCGAGAAGATGACCAAGCGCGAGATGGCGGACCGCATCCTGGACCTGGTGGTCCCTCGTCTGAAAAAGACCTAGGCAATTTGCTTTACGCCGAGGTGGCTGTCGAGGCGGCGCGCGGCTCCGGGCGCGAGACTTACACCTACGCCGTGCCCGATGGCGTGGACGTCGTACCGGGCCACCGCGTCACCGTTCCATTCGGAAGGCGAAGCACCTATGGCTTCGTGGTCTCTTTGGGGACGGAAGACCCTGGCGTTGAGGTCAAGCCGATCGCGACCGCCGGCAGCGATCCTCTCCTTCTGCCGCACCAGGTGGCTCTCGCCCGCCTCGTGGCCGATCACTACTGGCTGCCCCTGATCGAATGCTTGCGCGCAATGCTCCCGCCGCGAGTGCGCGCGACCGGATCGAGCGGGTCCCAGGCGTCGAGCCGCCAGCGGCGGCACAGCAGGCTGATCGAGCTGGCGACGGGCCCAGCCTCGCGCGCCGCCTCGCCGGATCTGACTGCCGAGCAAAAACAGGCGCTGGACGTCATCGGCGCCAACCACGTCACACTGCTCCACGGTGTCATCGCCAGCGGCAAGACCGAGGTCTACCTGGCGGCCGCCGAACGCGCCCTCGCCGAGGGCCTGCGCGTGCTGCTGCTCGTCCCCGACATCTCGCTCACCCCGCAGCTGGTGCAGCGCGTCCGGGCTCGCCTCGACGCCCCGGTGGCCATCCTTCACAGCCAGCTGACCGAGCTGGAGCGCGCGCAGCAGTGGTGGCGCACCCGCCGCGGTGAGGCGCAGGTCGTGCTCGGCAGCCGGTCGGCGGTGTTCGCGCCGATTCCGAGGCTCGGCCTCATCTGCCTGGACGAGGAAGGCTCGGCTGCCTACAAGCAGGACCGCACCCCGCGCTACGAGGCGGGTTGGGTCGCGCGCCGCCTGGCGGCTGTGAGCGGCGCCCGGTTGGTGGCGGGCTCGGCGACGCCGAGCGTGGCAACCTACTTCGACGCCGAGAGAGGACAGCTTGCGCTGGCGAAGCTCACCAGGCGCGTGCGCGGCCGCGAAGCCGAGGTCGAGCTCGTCGACATGCGTGACGAGGCCGCCTCAGGCAACCGGCAGCCACTGTCGCGGCGCCTGGTCGAGGTCGTCGGCAAGACGCTGGAGAACGAGGAGCAGGTGATCCTTTACTTGAACCGCCGGGGCCTGTCGACGTTCGTGCTGTGCCGCGACTGCGGAAAGTCGGTGCAGTGTCTCGGGTGCTCGGTCGCTCTCGTGCAGCACGCCGCCGGGCGCGCGCAGGGCGCAGATTATTTAATCGACGGGCTTGTTTGCCACTACTGCGGTTACTCGCGCGCGATGCCGTCGGTCTGCGATCACTGTGGCAGCCGCAACATCAGGGGCATGGGGATGGGCACGCAGCGCCTCGAGGGAATCGTCAAGAAGCTCTGGCCGCAAGCGCGCGTGCTGCGGCTCGACAGCGATGCTGCAAAAGGACCTGATTCCTACTTCGACATCTGGGAGACGTTCAGCGAGCGGCGCGCCGACATTCTCGTGGGCACCCAGCTGGTGGCGCGCGGCTTCGACCTGCCGGCCGTCACGTGCGTCGGAGTGGTGGACGCCGACCTGCCGCTGCATTTCCCCGACTACCGGTCCGCGGAGAACACTTTCTCGTTGGTGGTCCAGGTTGCGGGGCGAGCCGGCCGCGATGGCAGGTCCTCGCGCGTCATCGTCCAGACCAGCAACCCCGACCACTACAGCCTCCGGTGCGCTGCGGCCAATGACTATGAGGGCTTCTACGCAGCCGAGCTTCCATCGCGCAAGGCGTTCGTGTTCCCGCCGTTCGCTGAGCTGGTGGTGCTCACGAGGACGGACCGTGACGACGCGAAAGCCGCCGCGTCCGCGCGCGAGTCGGCCGAGTCCATCGCCACCGGCCTTCTGAAGGAAGGGATCGAAGGCATCCGGGTCATGGGCCCCGCGCCCGCCTTCATCCACCGCCTGCGTGGCGAATACCGCTGGCAGGTCACGCTAAAAGGTGACGACCTGCAGCGAGCCCGCCACCTGGCGCCGCGCGGCAAAGCCTGGAGCTACGACGTGGACCCCGTCACATAGTTAATTGAGAAGTTGACTTCCCCACTCGCGGGCCAGCAGGCGCGCAGCGCCGGATATCAAGAAAGTGACTTCCCCACCAGCGGGGAATCCGGCGCGCAGCGCCGGATATTCAAACAGTGACTTCCCCGCCCGCGGGGCGGCAGACGTACAGCGCCGGATATTCAGACAAATGACTTCCCCGCTCGCGGGGAAGGTGGCGCGCAGCGCCGGATGGGGAGAGACAATTCAGTCGTGGGCGACCTGCGAACGGTAGAAGCACGTAAAACCGACGTCCTCGGCGCGCTGGAAGCGCAGCGCGACGTGTGGCTCGCGACGGCGGACACGTCGGGGAGGCCGCACCTGATCGCCGTCTCGGCCTGGTGGGACGGAAGCGACCTCGTCGTGGCGACCAGGTCCGACAGCCGCACCGCCGCGAATCTTCCCCTCGGATCGGAGGTGAGGCTCGCGGCCGGGTCCCCGGCCGACGTGATCATGATCGACGCTCGGGTCGCGGAAAGCGTGCCGGCGGGCGAGGCGGCCGAGCTGGCTGACGGTTTCACGATCGCGGTCGGCTGGGATCCGCGGGAGGTGGGGGAGGGCTGGACGTTCTATCGCTTCCGCCCGACAAGGATCCAGGCCTACCGCGGCTACGACGAGCTGGAAGGCCGGTTCGTGATGCGCAATTCGCGCTGGCTGGCGTAGTCGAACCGCACGCTGGGTAGAATCCGACGGTGGCCGTCAGACCCATCCTGAGCTTCGAGCAGCCGGTGCTTCGCGAAAAAGCGAAGAAGGTCGCGCGCGTCGACTCGTCGATCCAGAAGCTGCTCGACGACCTGGCGGAGACGATGCTGGACGCCCCAGGCGCCGGCCTGGCCGCGAACCAGATCGGTGTGCCCCTGCGCGTCTGCGTGGTGAAGGGCGACGAGAACCAGATCTGGGGGTTGGTCAATCCCGTGATCGTGAAGTCGGCGGGAAGTCAGGTCGGCTACGAAGGCTGCTTGAGCAAGCCCGGGTGGGTCGGCGAGGTCGAGCGCTACGAGGCGGTCGTCGTCAAGGGGCTGAATCGCCACGGCAAACAGGTGCGCATCAAGTCCAACGGTTTCACGGCTCGCGCCTTTCAGCACGAGCTGGACCACCTGGACGGAGTCCTCTTCACGGACAGGTTGACCAGCCTCGACACGCTGCGCCGCGTCGAAGACCTGGTGGGAGAGGAGCACGAAGAGGCCGAGGCCGTCGCCGCGGCGGCGGGCTAAAGCTTTCCTGAAGATCGTTTTCGCCGGCACTGCCGAGTTCGCCGTGCCATCCCTCAGGGCTCTCGTCGAGGCGGGTCACGACATCCAGCTCGTGATCACGCAGCCTGACCGACCGGCGCGCCGGGGCATGAAGCTGACACCTCCGCCCGTGAAAGTGGCGGCGCTCCAGCTTGGGGTCGAGGTCTACCAGCCGGAGCGGATACGCGAGGCCGAGGCCGTGGATCGGATCCAGCGACTACGACCAGACCTGCTGGTGGTCGTCGCTTACGGCCAGATCATCCCGCGATCGGTGCTCGGTGTACCCAGGCTCGGCGCGGTCAACGTCCACGCGTCTCTGCTGCCGCGACATCGCGGCGCCGCCCCGGTGGCGGCCGCGATCCTCGCCGGCGATTCCGACACCGGCGTCACCATCATGCGCATGGACGAGCAGCTGGACCACGGCCCGATCCTCGCGATGCGGTCGGTGGAGATCGGCGCGCGCGAGAACGCCGTCGCGCTGACGTCCCGGCTGGCCGTCCTCGGCGCAGAGCTTCTCGTGCAAACGCTCGAGCACCTGGAGGAGATGAGGGCAGTCGAGCAGGACCACGGGGCAGCCACTGTTGCGCGGAGACTTAGCAGGGAAGATGGTGAGCTCGAGTGGGATATGGGTGCGCTGGAGATCGATAGACGGGTTCGCGCGCTTCAGCCGTGGCCGGGAGTCACGCTTCCGACGAAGAAGGGTCGCGTGAAGGTGCTGAGCGGGCACGTGGAAGGAGACCGTTACGTGCCGGATGTGGTGCAGCTGCCGGGGAAACGGCCCGCGCCGGCCAAGCAGGTGCTGGACGATGCCTGAAAAAGACGAAAAGAAAAATCGCGACATGGCGGTCAACAGGCGCGCGTACCACGACTACTTCATCGACGAAAAGCTCGAGGCGGGGCTCATTCTCACTGGCTCGGAGGTGAAGTCGGTGCGGGGAGGCCGGACCAACTTGCGCGACGGCTTCGTGCGCATAGACGGCAACGAGGCGTGGTTGGAGAACGTGAACATCTCTCCCTACACCCAGGCCAACCTGATGAACCACGAGCCGATGCGTCCGCGCAAGCTGCTGCTGCACCGCAAGGAGATCTCGAGCCTGATCGGAAAGGTGCGGCAGAAGGGATACACGTTGATTCCTCTTCGTGTTTACTTTTCACGCAACCACGCGAAGGTCGAAGTCGGTCTGGCGCGAGGCAAGAAGCAGTACGACAAGCGCGAGGCGATCGCCGAGCGCGACGCCAAGAGGGAGATCGCGCGTGCGATGAGACGCGGGTGACCCCGCCGCATTCCGCACGTTTGGCGCCAGCGAGGCGAATCAGGCGTAGTTGATCCGCACGTTTGGCGCCAACCGCGCCGATTGACGTTCGGCCTAAAACCGCCAGCTGAACATCAGCGGCTGGCTCTCCACGTCTCCGTCCGCTTTTCGATACGTCGCCGCGGCCGCCGCGTTCTCGTCGTCGACCAGCACCCACATCCCATAGCAACCCCGTTTGCGCGCCAGGTCGGCGAGCGCGCGCACCAGCGCGGTGCCGATTCCATGGTGGCGGTGGGGAGTGTCGACAGCGAGCTCGTAGAGGAACATCTCGGTTCCCTTGTCCGGATGCGTCACCTCCACGCCGGACACGAACCCGGCCGGCACTTCGGCCGAGTATGCGATCAAGAGGTGGTGGGTCGGGTCGGCGAGGAAGCGGGCGACTGCTTCGGGCTGCGGCGCGCTATCGAAGAGGTGCGCGGCGGCGTTGACTCGCTCGTTGTCGCCCGGACCCAGCCGCACGATCTCCGGCACGGGTCGCGGATGGACCTCAGGCGGCCAGGTTGATTCCAATCGCCCGCAGCCGCTTGTTCAGCGAATCAAACGCGAACTGGAGGATCTCGCTCTCGGTGTGTCCGAACTCGGTGATGTAGCGCGGATCCGGCGGGTCGAGGGTGCCTGTGACGAGGGGCAGGCATTCGATCAGCGTTCTCTGGATCAGCGGCGCAAAGCGCTCCGGGTTTTCCCGCACGGCCTCCTGCAGCACCTTGATCCCGAAGCTCACGTGCCGCGACTCGTCGCGCGCGACCGCGGTGAAGCCGCGATAGAAGCCGCGGTCGGTGCTCCCCAGCTCGCGCATCGACTCGAGCTCAAATCGCTGCCCGGTGAGCGCGATCGTCGCCTCGACGATGATGTGGTAGATCGTCACGCCCTCGACGAAGGCGTCGAAGTCCTTCGGGTTGCTGGCGAGGCGCTGGGCCGCGGAGGGCAGCCGTTCGTAGAACAGCTCGTTGTACCCCGCGTTGGCGTTCGGGCGAATTTCGGCCAGGAGCGCGCCGAGGTCCTTGGCCTCAGTGCCGACAACGTCGTGCCACCACTTCTGAAAGAACACGGTATGCCGGGCCTCGTCGACCATCTGGGTGGACAGGAAGATCTCGATCTCAGGCGTCGGCGCGGCCCACACGAACGGGGCAAGCGTGGCGGTCACCCGCTCCTCTCCATTGAAGAAGAGGCGGTGCGACCAGAGCGTCGACTTGCGCTCGAGCTCGGTCGAGTTCAGCCAGTCCTGGCGATCCAGGGTGAAGTCCAGGTCGGCGACGGCCCACTGCTGGGACTCCCAGCGCCGGTACAGGTCCATGTAGCTCGGCATATTCTCGATGCCCCGATCGATGAAGGAAAGCACGTCGTCGATGCGGATGTCGCCCAACTCTTTGAGGTTGGCCCGGCCGATTCGGTCAAGGTCTACTGCCATCGACGCGCTCAGTGTAGAAGGCGCGTAATTCCCAGGCCGCCGCCACGTTTCACCGGATATGCGGGCGGCGCTGGCGATCGTTCTTCTGCTGGCCGTGAGCTGCACGCCGAACGGCCCAGCTGTGCGGTCGTCAATATCACCGGCTTCGTCCCTGGTCTCGTCCCCCGTCCCCTCCTCATCCCCGGTCCCCTCCTCATCCCCTGCGCCGAGCCGGCGCCCCATCCCGGCCTCCGGCGGAGTGATCGAGTATCCGCTCCCGAACCCGGGCCCGCCTGGTTCGGGCTGCGTAGATTGCCGTCAGGCGGGCGCCGGCCCCATCGCGGCAGGGGCTGACGGCAATCTGTGGTTCGCCGACGGAGGCAACCGCGCGGTGGGGCGCATCACACCATCCGGAGCAGTGACCGAATTCGCACTCTCGACCGCAATTGGCGCTCCGTACGGGATCGGGGCGGGTCCGGATGGAAACATGTGGGTCACCACCGATGCCGGCACCGGGCGCCAGGACTCGATCGTGAGGATCAGTCCAGCGGGCGCCATCACGAGCTTTCAGGCAGGCACGCGGACCGGTGGTGGGTTTGGCGCCGGACCCGAAAGCATTGCAACCGGGCCGGATGGCAACCTGTGGTTCACGGAGTTCTGGGCTAATCGGATTGGTCGGATGACGCCGTCCGGGGCACTGACCGAATTTCCGATCCCGACACCTGAAAGCGCTCCAAGGGGAATCGTTGCTGGGCCAGATGGCAACGTTTGGTTCGTCGAGTCGGCCAATCTTGGCTCCGCAATCGCACGGGTGACAACCAAAGGTGTGGTGACCGAATTCCCCCTCGGCGGCGGCCCTAACGACCAGTTACAACCTGACGTAATAGTGGCGGGTCCGGATGGCAGCCTGTGGTTCAGTCAAGCGCATCCATCGGAAGATCACGGTGAAATTGGCCGGGTCATGGGAACCGGCTCGTTCTCCTTTTTCACCATGCCAAAGGGAACCATTCCGGGCGACGTTGCGGTGGGCCCCGACGGGAACATCTGGTTCGCGGATCCAGGCGGAAACACCATTGGACGAATGAGCTTGACGGGCGCGGTCCGCCTGTTCGCGATGCCGACGCGCTCCAGGCGACTCTCCGGTCTCGCAGCCGGCGCGGACGGCCGGATGTGGTTCACCGAAGGTGGCTGGATCGGAAGTATCGGGACCACGGTGCCCGAGACGATGCTCAGCGCGCGTGTCGTCAACTTCGGATCCACCCCGACCGATCGCGGTGTTGACATCACGAATGTGGGTGACGGCGACCTCAAAATCGGCGGCGTCGCCGTGGTCGGGTCTGATCGAGCCCTGTTCACGGCAACCCGAGACGAATGCACGGGCCATTCACTGGCCGCAAGCGCTTCGTGTCATGTCGACGTTTCGTTCACGCCCAGCCCCGCTCAGGGTGTGGTTGCCGCCCGACTCGCGATCACAGACAACGCCACTGCGAGTCCACAAACGGTGTCGCTGCTGGCTCAGCTCCCGGATTGCAAGCTGCCCCTGCTCGCCTATTCGGCGTCTTCGTCCACTTGGCAAGGAGAGTTCTTGAGCCTCAGCAGTGGCACGTTGGCCGAAGATCCGCAGGGGGGTTTCGTCACGTCGGGAACTCAATCAAAGTCGCTGGCGAGCCCTGTCCTCACCGGCCAGCATCCCGCGACTTACGACCGCGTTGCCGCGCGATGGGTGCCTGCGTCGAGCACAGAGATGTCCCCGGACGGTTCGCGATATGCATACGTCGACTACACCGTGCCGCAGAACGGCCAGTTGCACGTCGTGAACGTGGCGACGGGAGGCGACCGAACACTTTCCATTCCGACCAGTCGTTGGGGAGTGGTCGGGTTCACGGCCGATGGGATCTATCTGCACCAGAGTTACGAAGTCATCGGCGCAGGCCTGACGCTTGTCAACCCGGATACGGGTGCCGTACGAACAGTCTTCACCGACTCGATCGTTGATGCCATCTCCGGCCAGGTGGCCTGGGTCGTGGACCGCAACCCGAATGACACGCTGCCTGCGGCTTTCGGTACTGAGGGCCCGGCGTACAACGAGGTGCAGGGCCGTGACCTGAGCACGTCGAAGACGACGACCTGGATCTACCGTCCCGGCTCCAGTCTCGCCGTGGCCGCGGCAGCCAACGGATCGATCTTCGTGCATGGCTATGACGTGGCAGCGGACATTCTGCTGGTCGTGACCGCCCCCGGCCAGGCTCAACCGGTCACGGTCCCAGAAACTGATAACCCGGTCCCGTTGAGCGGCGGCCTGGTCGCCGATGCACACGGCTGGTGGATGGGCAGCCTGGACGGCGTGTATCTGTGGACCCCGCACACCGGCGCGATCCTGGTTTCCGAGATGACGGCTTCACCCACCGGTCCATGTGCTTGAGCCTGGCGCTCCCGGGGTAGAATCACCGTGCAACCAAGTTCGTCCTCGTGGGGGTGTCTGGCTTCGACGGGGCAGTTGAGCTTCGGGATTGCGAGCCGAGGGCGCGCGCGTTACAGCGCAGGCGTTTTTACAAATGCCAACAAGACCAACGCTTTCGCCCTCGCTGCGTAAGCAGTAGAGACGTAAGCCCCGGGACTTAGATCCCGGGTGTCGTCCCGGTCAATCCGGCGGATCGGGGTACGGCATCACATAGACCGGATTGCCGCTCCAGGGGCGCTGCGGCCCTGGGGCGGGACATGCACCGCGGCTGGCTGAAGCGGATCCGGTCAGGAGGAGCCGCCAGGCGAGATCAAATTCCTGGACACGCTCGTAGAGATCTCGGGGGATTCTGCTTCGGACGCGAGTTCAATTCTCGCCACCTCCACCAGGCCGAACCTGGTTCTGAATTATTTGCGTGGCGGTGCCACCACCACGGTCACCGAGATGTGGTCCGCGATGATTGGCAGCCACGGCAGCTCGGCCGGTGAGATTCGGATCTCGACGCGGCTTCCCGGCGCCATTCGTTGGAGCGACCTGGTTGCTTCGGCGGGGCTGAGGCCTCTGATCAGCGACCTCACTGACTGGGGCGTGGGGAGGATGAGCCCATCGGCTTTCCCGGTCACGATCACGTCGGCGTTCGGCGCGACCTGATTGGACTGGTAGATGTACTGAACCGGGTCGTCCGTGAGCTCCTCGCCAGGGGGGACTCTCGCCTTGAGCGCTGCCAGCATGATCGAATTGGCGTCAGCCTCGAAGAACGCCGTGGCGCCGTCCGCGGCCGACATGTTGATCATGAACGAGGGGGTCTCGTCTCCGACTGCGTGGTCGCTCGTAGAGGTGATGACGGGCCACGGATCCCCGACGTAGTCGGTTCCATGTGCGGTGGCAAACAAAGCCACCCCGAGCTCGTGGTTCACCTTGTCCGTCAGCGCCCTGTTGACGGCGTCGTAGTCGGATTGCTGGATGACCTGGGCCGAGCGCGCATCAGCGCCGCCGGCGATCGCGGCCGGGTTGGTGACCTCGAGGCCGGAATCGGAGTTGCCGGCGATGGTCGTCAGGCTATCGATCCCGGCATTCCAGGCCGCGCCGGGCAAAGCGGCGCGCACGGTCACGGTCGCCATCCCGGTGTTGGTTGTGATCGTGGCCGGCTCCTGGGTTGCATAGGTAAGCGCGCCGGCAGTCGTGATGAGCTGGCCTGGCGCCATGACGACCGGAGCCCGCTGGCACGCCGGGGAGCAGCGGAACACGACCAGCCCCGAGGCATACGTCGGGCTGAGCTGGACCGTGCTGGCAGCGCCTCGCTGGCTGTCGGTCACGCTGGCATTGAACCGCCGGGTCTTCAGAGGGCCTCCAGTCGGACCGCCGGAGAGTGTCACATAGACCTCGATGCTCTGCCGCGCCACCGAGAGTTTCACCGCGGCGGTCTCCGTATACAGAAGGCTGCCGCCGGCGGCCGCCAGCACAACCAGGACGGTCACGAGGGTGGCCCGCACTGCCTGAGTTCGGCGTCGGACCATGCGTTAAGAACGTACGAGGGTGTCCGGTGGTTATCCGGTCACTCGATCGCCGCTTCGATCGAGCCCTGGTGCTGCTTCAAATGGCCGATCAGCACCCTCTCGACGCGCGCCGCGGCCGACATCGGCCCGGCGGGCGTGCTCCGCTCGATGTCGAGCTGGTCATCTGGGATGGATCGCACGGCGTTGGCGATCCGGCCCTTGCTCCCCCGCAGGAGTCGCAGCACCTCGTCCTTTGTCACGCCGGAATGCGACCTGGCGTGCTCGGCGTTGACGGCGCGCTGGTTGACAGGCGCCAGGGGTCCGCCCGCGAGCATCGTCTGGATCCGTTCTGTGATGTAGTCCCCGTTGGTCGCGACATGGTGGGCGATGACGCCGACCGCCCGCCCTTCGTCCTCGTCGTTGATGCGGTGCGGAAAGTTCCGGCCCACGAGATGCCACTGCTCGTCGTTCAACGACTCGACGAGGCGGATGAACTCGTCCTGGGCGGCTTCGAACTGCTGCGCGTACTGGTCCGAGCGGACATGGTTGGGGGCTGCCACCGCCACATTGAATCAGTTCTTGGAATGACCGGGCCGGTCCGGTGGGTATGAAGCCCCAGATGAGCACAACCTTTCAAGACTTCAACCGCAACCTGATCACGGACCTTCGGGCGAACGGAAAGGCGACTTCCGGGCCCTTTGAAGGCCGCGACGTGCTGATCCTTACGACCAAAGGAGCGAAGTCGGGCGATGTGCGCGAGAACCCGCTCGTGTACACCCGGGACGGAGACCACTACGTGATCGTCGCCTCCAAGGGCGGCGCGCCAACCCACCCCGCCTGGTACCACAACCTCGCTAAGCACCCCGAGGTGACCGTCGAGGTGGGCAAGGAGAAGTTCACGGCTCGTGCGCATATCGCCGACGGCGAGGAGCATGACCGCCTCTACACCCGGCATGCCGACATCAACCCGAACTTCCACGACTATCAAAAGCGGACGACGCGCAAGATCCCGGTCATCGTCTTGAAGCGCATCCATTAGCCTGCGGGCATGCACTTCGCCCTGGTCCACGGCGCGTATCACGGCGCGTGGTGCTGGGACCTGCTGCGCAAGGACCTGGAGCGCGACGGCCACTCGACCAGCGCGGTCGACCTTCCGTGCGAGGACCCGGAGGCGGGCGCTGCACGGTATGCCGACGTTGTGGTCAGGGGGATTCCAAAAGGGTCGCCGGACGTCGTGTTGGTCGGCCACTCACTTGCTGGGCTGACGATCCCGGTCGCCGCCTCCATGACGCCAACCCTGATGACCGTCTATCTCTGTGCGCTGGTCCCCGTGCCTGGACTCAGCTTCGATGCGCAGGAGGTATACATCGGCACCGGATTCCAAGCCTCGGAGCCGGCCATCGCCAATGCCGACGGCAGCGCCTCTATGCCAGTCGTGCGCGCAATCGAATCGTTCTATCAGGACTGCGACCCTCACACCGCCGGCGATGCGGCCGCCCGCCTCCGCCGGCAGTTCTGGCGCGCAACGCAGGAGGTCACGCCCCTGCGTGAGTGGCCTGCTGTCAACTCTGCCTACATCCTTTGCGCCGAGGATCGCATGGTGTCAACCACCTACAGCCGCCACGCGTCCAATGACGTGCTGGGCATCGAACCGCTCGAGATGCCAGGCGGGCATTCGCCTTTCCTATCGCGTCCGCGAGAGCTAGCGGGAATCCTCGTGGGCCTTGTCTCCGGTTAACAAGACCGTCAGCCTCCGACAGCTCAATCGCTGGACGCTCGCGCGCCAGATGCTCCTGGAGCGAGCCAACCTCGATGCCGTGACGGCGATCGAACGCCTGGCAGGCATGCAGGCGCAGTACTCGCCTTCGCCCTACATCGGTCTCTGGTCGAGGGTTCGAGATTTCAAACGCGAGGAGCTCGAGGCCGCGCTCGCGGCGCACCTCGTCTACAAAGCGACGCTGATGCGGGGGACGCTGCACCTGGTCAGCGCGCGCCAGTTCGACCTCTTCCGGCTCGCCTCGAGGTTCCCGCGCCACGTCTGGTCCGAAGGCCCCAGGCAGCTGGCCGAGCGTGGAGTCGATGTAGACGCGCTTCGAGAAGAGATCCTGGTCGCGCTCGACAACAAGATGCTCAAGAAGCCCGAGCTCCAGGCCCTGTTCCGGCACCGCATCCCGGCCGACCTGCCCGACTGGGTCTCGTTCAGCGTCGTCGTCTCGGTCGGCGCGGTGATCAACCATCACGAGGACGCTCGCTTCGGACACTTCGCGGGGAGCCGCTACCGCCGCGCGCCGCTTCCTCTCGCCGACCACGGAGATGCGATCCGGGCGGTCGTGACGTCGTATCTCGCGGCGTTCGGCCCGGCCAGCCGCGCGGACCTCGCCCAGTGGCTTGGACGCTCGGTCGGCACCTTCTCCGCCGCGCTCGATTCGCTCGACCTTCTGACGTTCGAGGCCGAGGACGGGCCAAAGCTGCTCGACCTGCGCGATGCACCGCGCCCTGACCCGACCGTCGACGCACCGGTCCGTTTTCTGCCCAAGTGGGACAACCTCCTGCTCGCCCATGACCGGCGGGACCGCGTGCTTCCCGAGGCGATCCGCAAGGTCGTGATCCGCAAAAACGGCGACGTCCTTCCGACCTTCCTGGTCGACGGCGTGGTCGCGGGCGCGTGGGACGCTCCCCTGAGAGGCCCGGCTGTGATGTCGCTCAACCCGTTCGCCTCGCTATCGGTGAAGAATCGCCGGGCGGTCGAGCGCGAAGGCGAGAGCTTGCTGGCTTGGCTTCGCCCCGATACCGGCAAGCGCGAGCTCACGTGGAAAATCCCCCCGAACTCAGAGGCTTCGCCGTAAGTTCGCGGGGACCCCTGTCTAAAGCCGATCTAAACGCATCGAAAGCCGGTCAAACCGGGTAACCTTCGGCCGGTGCCCGACCTGAGTCATCTCTGGCAGCGGTTCTTGCTCGCGAGCGCCCTCGTCGTGGGCCTGGCCATCGGCGCGGTGGCAACCATTTTCGGCTACAGCAACCTGGCCACGGTCAGCGTGCACTGGTCGGTGTTTCACATCGACGGAATTCCGCTCTGGACGGTGGCAGTCGTCCCGCTGGCGGTCGTGCTGCTGGCCGGCACCCTCTATCACTGGATGGATGGCCTTCATCACTTCAGCGAGCACATGCGTCACCGGCGGCGAGTCCACGAGCTCGAGGCGGAGGTCACGTCGCTGAGGGCGCACCTCGACCACGTGTTGGAGATGCCCGACCACTCGACCTCCCGGCTCCCGTCAAAGCCGATAACCGCCGAGCCACTAAAACCGATCCAGGAAGCTGAGGCGCCCACCCTGCCCGAACCGGCAGCCGCGGCGCCGGCCGGCTCTGAGCCGCCAAACGGAGCCAAGAGCGCCCCGCAGCGGACTCCACGAGCCAAGCGGGCGACGATTTCTCTTGACGCAGATGCCGCCCCGGCCAGCGCCCCTGTCGCGACCAACGGCGGCCACGAGAGCACCGCAACCGAATCGACCACGGGTGCTTAGCCGGATGTCTGATCGCCGCCGCGCCGGCCGTCTTGTCGTCCCGAAGGAACAGGCGCCCGCCGACAAAGCGCTCCTCGAGCGCGACGCCATCGAAGAGCTCAGCCATCACGCAGATCCGTGGCGCGTCCTCCGCATCCTCTCCGAGTTCGTGGAGGGCTTCGACGCACTCGGAGAGGTGGGGCCGGCCGTCACGGTGTTCGGGTCTGCGCGCGCGAAGCACGACGACCCCTACTACAAGCAGGGCATTGCCCTGGGAGCAGCGCTCGCACGGCGCGGCTTCGCCGTCATCACCGGCGGCGGTCCCGGGATCATGGAAGCGGTCAACCGCGGCTGCCACGAGGCGGGCGGCCTGTCGGTCGGTTGCAACATCGAGCTGCCGCAGGAGCAATCGCTCAACAAGTACGTCGACCTCGGCGTCGAGTTCCGGTACTTCTTCGTGCGCAAGAACATGTTCGTCAAGTACGCCCGCGGGTTCGTGATCTTCCCGGGCGGGATCGGCACCCTCGACGAGCTCTTCGAGTCCCTGACGCTCGCACAGACCGGGAAGATCGAGCACTTCCCGATCGTGCTCTACGGCACCAGCTACTGGAAGGGACTGATCGACTGGCTCGAGGACGTAGTGCTGAAAGCCGGGGCCATCAGCGCGGACGATCTCAAGCTGCTGAGCTTCACCGACGACCCCGAAGAGGCGGCCGAGATGGCGACCCGCCCGCTTCCGGTCAGGGTCCAGGAGGTACGCGAGCAAAGCGGCGATCAAGAGGCAGACTCGCGATAGCCGCGACCCCTCCTCTCGAGCTCTTCTTTCTTACCGATGGGGGTCAGACCGCCGACGCCGTCGCGCAGAGGGTCGCTTCGTTTCTAGACGGCGCCACGGCGACGCTGGACATCGCGCTTTACGACCTGCGCCTGGAGGACGCGCCCGGCAACACGCTGTTCGGCGCCTTCGACCGCGCGCTCAAGCGCGGTGTGGCGGTGCGGCTGCTCTTCAACCAGGATCACGCCCAGGCCATCCCGGTCCCTCCGCCGCCTGAGATCGATTGGGCTTTCATCGACCGCATCAGGTCGATCGGGGTGCAGATCCAGCCGGTGTCGGGCGTGCCCGACCTGATGCACCACAAGTACGTCGTTCGAGACGTAGGCACGGCGCAGGCAATGCTCGTTTCAGGGTCGACCAACTGGACCAACGATTCGTGGACCCGCGAGGAGAACGTCGTGCTGACGATCGCCTCCGGAGACCTGGCCAACGCATACCATGCCAACTTCGAAGAGCTGTGGCAAAAGCCTGTGGTCGCGCTGTCCGGCCGGATCTCGGCCGGCTGGTCGTCGCTTTCCGACGGCACCGAGGTAAGGCCCTACTTCTGTCCAGGTCGAGCCGACAAGCTCGTCCACGCGATGGCCAGGTCGATCTCCACCGCGCAGAAACGCATCCGCATCTGTTCGCCGGTCATCACCTCGGGCCCCATCCTCGGGACGCTTGCGGAGATCGCCGAGCATCCCGGCGTCGACATCGCCGGTGTGTACGATGCGACTCAGATGGACGAGGTGCAGCGCCAGTGGGCCACGCAGCCAACCGCCACCTGGAAGGCAACCGCATTCCACTCGATCGTGGCCGCGATCAGGTTCGGGGCCAAGCGCTCGACTCCTTACGCGAAGGGGACGGTGCACGACTTCATGCACGCGAAGCTCCTGGTCGCTGACGACTACGTCTACGCCGGGAGCTTCAACCTCTCACACAGCGGTGAGATGAACGCGGAGAACGTGATCCAGATACACAACCCTTCAGTCGCGGAGCTCTGCGCTTCGTACATCGACCACGTGGCCGCCCGGTACGGGGGCCCGCCTCTCGTGGTGGCGTAGCTGCCCAGAAGCGCGAGGGTCCTCTGGTTGGTCGCCGCGGGCGTGGCCCTGCTCGCGCTTGTGTTCTACGTGGCGGCGCCGCGAGCTCAGCCGGCGACGGGCACGCTCGTGGTGGCGGTAGCGAGCAGGGCCAGCGGCTCGCTTCCTCGCTCACCTCTCATGGTTCACGGTAGCGGGCAGTGGGTCTCGCTCGGTGACGTCTCCGGAGATGTCCCGGCCGCCCCCGCGGAGCGAGACTTGACCGCCGTCTCGCTGGCGGCCGGGGCCTACGACGCGGTGCGGCTCGGAGGCGACATCCAGCCCGTTTCGATCGCGGTGACGGCCGGCCAGGTGGAGCCTCTCCTCCTTGGCGTCGAATCCGGCCACCTCATCACCGGGTCGGCTTACGCGGGCAACGACGAGGTCAACCTCGGGCTGGGCGAGCTGTCGGGCAAGTTCGTGGCGATGCCCGATTACCAGCTGACGGACCAGGCGGGGATGCCGGTCGACCCTGTGACCACGGCGGGCAAGGACATCGTGATCGCCGCCTTCAACACGAGCTGCCATGAAACGTGCCCGCTGTACGCTGCTCTCTTCTTCGAGATCGAGCGCCACATGCCTGCCGGCGTGATCCTGGCCGAGGTCACGACCGACCCGGCCACCGACACGCCGGCCACACTCAGCGCTTACGCACGCAGGATCGGGGCGCCGTGGACATTTGCGACAGGTAGCCCCGATGCGCTGGCCGCGTTCTGGAAACCGTTCGGGGTGCAGCTCGCCGGCGGCGACGTCCATACCTCGACCCTGGCCCTCGTCGACCGCCACGGCTACGTGCGACTCGTCTATCGGGGCGTGCCCGGAGTGGGCGCCGTAATGCCGCCGAGCTTGATCACCGGACTGAGCGCCGCGGGTCTGCGCGAGCTCGCATCGGGCGGCGACGGCTGGGGCGCCCCGGACGTGCTGCAGGCCCTGGCCACGATCGCTGGTCCAATCCAGCCGCCGAGCGGCGCGGGCGGTCAGGCTCCGGCCTTCACGCTGACCGGCACCGACGGGCGCCAGGTCACACTCGCGAGCCTCGCCGGCAAACCGGCGGTGATCAACTTCTGGGCGACCTACTGCCCGCCTTGCCGCGCCGAGATGCCGCTGCTGCAAAGACTCGTGGGGCAGCGTTCGGATATGCGCCTCGTGCTGGTGGATGAAGGCGACGGCGGCCAGGCGGCGCGCTCCTTCCTCGGCTCGGTCGGGCTCCGCCAGGCGGCGCTGCTGGACTCCGATCTCAGCGTGGGCCACGCCTACGGCGCCATCGCTTTTCCCACCACGGTGTTCGTGCGCGCCGACGGCACGATTGCCGCGCGCCACGTCGGCCAGCTCGACGAAGCGGTGCTCGCTGCCCTGCTCACGACTCTGGGAAACTAGGTCGCCCATGGCCGGCATCACGTGGTTTCGCCGTCTGGCGGTCGTGACCGCGATCTTCGCCTACCTTCAGATCGCGCTGGGTGGCGTCGTTCGGGTGACCGGCTCCGGGCTTGGATGTCCTGACTGGCCGCTGTGTCATGGACGGCCCTACCCGCCCGCAAACCTCGGCTCGATCATCGAGTACTCGCATCGCGCGGTCGGCAGCGTGACCGAGCTCCTCATCCTCGCGACATTCTTTGGAGCCTGGGTCGTGTGGCGAAGCCGCCGACCCGTCGTGGCCTGGCTCGCCTCTGCATCGCTCGTCGCGGGCCTCGGAGAGGCACTGCTCGGAGCCGGCGTGGTGGCCAACGAGCTCGCATCGTGGCTCGTGCTCATCCATCTCGCCCTTGCGATGATCATCCTCGGCTTCCTGGTTGCGACCGTCGTGATGTCGATGCCGTCATCGAGCGGGATCCGCGATCCGCGATTCCGGCGCCTGGCGGCTGTCGCGGCCGCCGCGACCTACCTGCTGCTGCTGACCGGCTCCTCGGTGGTGGCGAGCGGCGCCGATGCTGCGTGCCGCACCTGGCCCCTGTGCGGTTCAGGATTCACGCCGGACTTCAGCGGCGTCAACGCATTCACGATGCTGCATCGCGGTTCGGTGCTGCTCATCGGAGCGTTCCTGGCGTTTGTCCTTGTCAGGGCGGCCAGGCTCCCGGGTCTGCGGGTCCCCGCGATCGCGACACTCGCCATCTTCGCCCTGCAGGTCGCGGTCGGCGCGGGCGCCGGCGTAACGGACGGCGCGCTGTTCAACGGATTGCACGTCGCATTGGCGACGCTTGTCTGGGCCGGCGTGCTGGCCACTGCCATACTCACGCTGCCGCGCACTGACCGAGACGTCGAGCCCGCGCGCATGATCGTGGAGAGAGGACCAGCATGAGCACTGTCACATTGGCGCCGGCGCGCGGCGCGCTCAGCGCTGCCCGCGACTACGTCAGCCTCCTCAAGCTGCGCATCGTCGCGCTGCTTGACGTGACCGCCGTCGCGGTGATGCTGCCGGCGGCTCACGGCCATCCGAGGCCTGTCGCGGTGGCTGCGGTGCTCATCGGTCTCACGTGCGGGGCCGGCGGCGCCCACGCGATCAACATGTGGTTCGACCGGGACATCGACGCCGAGATGGCGCGAACTCGCGGCCGGCCGCTGCCCGCGGGTCGCATCCCGCCGTGGCACGCGCTCGCGCTGGGGATCGGGCTCAACGTCGTGGCGTTTGCCGTGCTCTGGGCGGGCGCCAACCTGTTCGCCGCCGCGCTGGACCTCGTCGGAGCGCTGATCTACGTCTTCGTGTACACGATCTGGCTCAAGCGGTCGACGCCGCAGAACATCGTGATCGGAGGCGCGGCGGGCGCCGTGCCACCTCTCGTGGGTTGGGCCGCGGCCACAGGCCACCTGGATGCCACCGCGCTCGCCCTCTTCGGCGTCATCTTCTTCTGGACCCCACCGCACTTCTGGGCTCTCGCGCAGGTGATCAAGAAGGACTACGCACGTGCCAACATCCCGATGCTCCCCGTGGTCGCGGGTGAGAGGTCCGCCAAGCGCCAGAGCGTCGTGTACGCACTGCTGACCGCCACTGTGAGCGTGGTCCCCTTCGTCACGGGCTCGGCCGGCGCCGTCTACCTCGCGGGCGCGATGGTGCTGGGCATCGGACTGGTGGGCATCACGGTCCTCGACCTCGAGGGGAAGCGGTGGACGAGGCGGCTTTTCGCCTACTCGCTCGTGTACGTGGCGCTGCTCTTCACGCTTTTCGCCGTCTCGCCTTTCGTGCCCTAGAGGGCGACCAACCAACTACGATGCGCGCCTTGGAGATAGTCCGGCTCCACCTCGCTCGGATCGGGGCTCTGAACGACATCCCGGTGCACGGGTTCGTGATCAAGCATCCCCGCGCGGGCGCGATCCTGGTCGACACCGGCGTCGGCTGGCCCACGCAGCTGGTCAAGGAATGGAAGGTCGCTAACCGGCACGCCGCCGACGCGCTGGCCGAGCACGACCTCAGCCCGGCGGAC
>DATFVI010000175.1:0-14403 GCA_035260405.1 Candidatus Dormiibacterota bacterium | reverse complement strand
CGAAGCTGGCGACGGTGGACGAGGCCAATCGTGAGTACGCCTGCCATGGCAAGCACAAAGAAGATTGCGATGGTCGCGATCAAGCCTGAAGCGCTAGAACTGGCGAACACAATCCCGGCCATCAATACAAGCACGCTAAGGCCCATCCACAGCGCCAGAGCCAATCGAAGTCGCGAGCTGACGGTGAGCCCCGGTAATGAGCCGCCTTCGTAGATGATCGCCACGATGAGGATTACCGGTGGCAGCAGCACTGTGTAGCTGGCCGGCGATGGAAGTCGAGGAAGCGTGAACGCTCCGACGAGCGTTACGGTGAATGCAGCAATCGTCATCCAACGCTTTCGAACGATCCAGCCAACAAGGATGCCCACAGCTGCACCTTACAGCGAGCCAAATGTGGCCCTAAGACATCCCGCGGTTAGCCCGGCTGCTGTTCTAGGCGGCCGATGTCGTGTTACCCGACAGGCTCGGGGGCGTTTCCACTGCCATGGGTCTTAGGCTGCTTGTCTCCGGGGCACTTCTCGCTGCGGTGCTCACGTTAAGTTCGTGCCTCTCAGCCCAACTGCCAACCGCATCGGCCACCTTGCATTGGGCAACGATCGACCTGCCCCGAGGCAGTTACTGCTGGAATAGTGGCGGCCGGGGTGAGTGCGCAGACAGTGCAGGCGCCAATGACCTGCTCAAGACGGGTTATCTGAAGCCCTATCGGACGGCTGGAGGCTTCGACGCACAGATCACCTTCCACTCAGCCTCCGAGCCGACCGGCTTCAACGTGCAGCTGGTTCAAGGCCCGGATGGCAAGGCGATGACAGTCGCCGCGTCCGGCCCACACACCTTCAGTCTGGGAATGAGCCCGCCGGCAGCTACTGGTGTTTATGTGTACGTCGTGACGGGAAGATGGGCAGCGGGCGATGTCAGTTTCTACCTGGCCATTCAGCTGATTCCCGGAGCGGCCTAGAGCTGACACTCTGTTCCGAAGATGGAAGGAGCTGGCCGGTGCATGACCTGGCCGGATCGCCCGTTACTCCGCTTTAGAAGATGGACGCCGACTCACAAAGTGCTGTGCCGTCTCGAGAGCTGATCCAGACGATCGAGGCGCTGCTTGCCGACAAGCGCGGGGAAGACGCCGCCTCAATCGCCAAGGCCGCCCTGGCGAACGACCCTCAAAACGTTAGGTTGCGGACGTTGCTGGCCGAAGCACAGGGGGCGGACAGGCCCGAAAGGCAAAAGCGAGAGATGGTTGAGGAGCTTGCATCCCAGCTGTCCAGGATGCAGGTCGCGACCCAGGCGGCCGCCAGGCTCGAGACGCAAAAACGGGATGCCCTGGAGGAGCTGGCCTCCCAGCAGCTTGCTCGCGGTCGGCTGTCCGACGCGGAACGCACGGCGAATGAGCTGATCAGGATTGCCCCCCACTGGGCCGAGAGTTACAACGCCCGAGGCGGAGTGCTCCTAAAAAGAGGGAAGCTAGCTCAAGCCGAAAGTGATTTTCGCGCCGCGTTGCGCCTCGCACCGGACGAACCGGTGTACATGAACAACATCGGCCTCGCACTCCACCGCAGAGGCAAGCGAAAAGAAGCAATCGGGTGGTTTGAAAAGGCTGCGACGGCGGATCCCACCTTCGCCACCGCGCGGAAAAACCTGTCTGCCTCAACGAATCTCTACCTATGGGGCGATGCGTTCGTGATCCTGTTCTCGATCGCGATCCACGTTGCCTATGCCGGTCTACGCGGCGGTTCGAACGGACGAAACGCCGTGCTGTTGCTGATCGGAGTCCTCGCACTTATCGTGCCGGTGATTCTGGTCAGGTATTTGGTGCGTAGGCGCTCGCTGGATCCGATCGCGAAGAGGATCTACGAGGTCGAGGCCCGGCGCGCTTGGCGCCGCCCCGATACGCGCACCATGGTTCGGGCCGGTGGACTTCTTGTTCTCTTGGCCGCCTTCCTGGTCGCGCTGTTTACAAATCAGACTCAGCTGGAAACTGTATTTGTCATCGTCGCAATCCTTTGGCTGCATCGCGGTTGGACGGTCTGGCGACACGCCAGCGGCTTGTTCCAGCGAAAGCCATCAGCGCAATGACCACTACCCTTGGCCCTTCGAGTTGTGACCAGAAATCGCGGGAATACGAGGTCTGGACGGAGCTCATATCAGAAGCCAGAACGGGTCTGATCGAATCAAACGGCCCCGAACAGAATGACCGTTGGCGCGCCGCACTCGACGTTCACCCACGCGCCATCCGCTGACATGGCGTCCCCAGCGGGCAGGTTTACGTTGAGCTCCGACCCGACCTGAGGGTGGGTACCTGCACCAGGACAGCTCCCCGGGGTGCCAATAAGCGTGATCACCGTGTGCCCGGGGGCCAGGTCAATTCCTGCGTTTCCAAAGGCCCCAGACGCCACGGGCATCTGACCACCGGCGTCCAAATAGAGCACCATCGCCGGGACGCCAGCCAGGGAACACGAGTCGCTCGAACGATTCACGAGCGACAGTTCCTGGCTCGCGTAACCCTGATATGCACCGCTCGGCCCAACCACGAGAGCGAGGTCGAGGCTACGGCAGGCTCTGTATGGCAGCGGCATCGGAGCCGCGAGCGATGTCCCCGGAGAAGACGCTAAAGGACTCGCGAGTTTCGGCTGATCGGAGCATGCAAACAGCGTGACAACGGTAGAGGCGACAGCAATCGCTCGCAGCACGCTGTCAACAACGTTTCGGGGGCCTGTTAGTTTTGGTTCCGGCGTCTCGGTGATCGTCAGTCTCGTCAGCCATCTTGCCGTCAGTCCTCCGGCTAGCTGCGCCGCGACACGCTCAGACAGAGCGCTTTCCCATGACAAGTGGCTGGGTGTTAACGAACGTGCCTGATGTCTTGCCCACCGTCGATGTCACTTGGGCGACAGCCGTGAACTCAGCCCAATCGGTTTGGTGTCCGTTTCCGGGTGTCCACACGTATTGAATCGTCACCACCGCGCCACTCAGCCAGCTCCGCTCCAGGGCTTTCCGCTCAAGCTCAGCAATCACCCATCTATTGAGGTAGCCCGCAAGCGCCAGCTCCACCGAATGGCCGTTGACTGACGCGGTCCGTGCGACAGCGTCAATCTCGATAACCCCGACATGGGGTTCGCGCTGCAAGGCTGACCCGACAAACATCGCTTCAACGCCAACAGCCATCTGTGCTAACTGGTTGGCAAAATCCAGCGCAAAGCCCCGTTCGCGACGGGTCGGGCGAGCCTTAGGCACGGCGATGAGATTAGCGCGCCACCCCTAGTCCAAAATCGAACCTCCGGCTGCTGTCCAGGCTGCCGATGTCGCGTTGCTCGATAGGCTCGGGGGCGTCTCCACTGCCATGAGCCTGAGTCTGCTTGATGCGCGAAAGAATCGATCCCAGGCAACCACGTCCGCCCAGCGGCCAACCGGCTTGGACAGCACTGCGCACACCACCGTAATGTGTCCGACATGCAGTTGACCGAGCACGTCTCTTACGAGCTTATAGATCGAGTCGCGCGGGTGACCCTGACCCGGCCGGAAGCCCGCAACGCGCTGAGCGATGCGATCGCCGACGGGCTGGTGCTGGCGGTCGAGGAGATCGAGAAGGACAACCGGGTGAGGGCGGTGATCCTCGCCGGCGCGGGCCCTGTCTTCTGCGCCGGCGGGGACCTGAAGGGCTTCGCCAGCGGTGGATTCCCAAACGGGGACACCGTCCACAAAGGCCTGCTGGGCCTCCACCTGAGCCCCGTTCCAGTCTTGGCCGCCATCCAGGGCGCGGCGATCGGGTACGGTCTCGGGCTCGCCTGCGCGTGCGACATTCGCCTTGCCGCCGAGGGCACGAAGTTCCAGGCCGGGTTCACCGGTATCGGGCTCTCGCCTGACTCGACCACCTCCTACTTCCTACCCCGCCTGTTCGGGCTAGCGGTGGCGACCCGGATGATGCTGACCAACCTGCCCATGGACGCGGAGGAAGCCCAGATGCGCGGCTTCATCGCCTCGGTACACCCGGCCGCCGAGCTCCCCGCAGCCACCGAGGAGTTGGCGGAGCGGATCGCCCACATGCCAAGCGGCGCGTTGCGGCGGGCCAAAGTGTTGCTCCAGGCTAGCCTGTCCCACGATGCAGAGCAGCAGGTCGGGATGGAGCTCGGCTTCATCCTTGAGTCCTTCGCCACCGACGACTTCCGGGAGGGCGTGATGGCCTTCGGCGAGAAGCGGAAGCCCGAGTTCAAGACCGATCGCGGGTAGGGGCATCCTTCTTGCGCTATCCACCAGCGGGCGGATCGATGCGAATGTTGGCGCCCGTCAATGGCGCGGAATCGGGGGTTGCGAGCCAGCCGATGACGCGTGCGACATCGTCGGGTGACAGGGGGTCCTGGCCGACCCCCGCTGTGCGGCCCATTTCCGTGGCGACGCTGGCAGGGCTGACCGCGTTGACGCGAATGCCAATGGGCCGGCCTTCGACCGCCAGCACTTCGGTCAGTCCCGCCAATCCCGATTTCGCGGCCACATATGCGGACATCCGTGGAAACTTATCCGCGCCGGAAACGCCAGAGAGGCTGCTCACATTCACAATCGTGCCGCCGGGCTTCATCAGGCGGAAGGCGGCTTGCGAGCAAAGGAACGCACCCCGCAGGCCGACTCGTATCACTTCATCCCACGTCCCAACTTTCATATCGATGATCTGGGCGAGCTCGAGGATCGCGGCATTGTTCACAAGGGCGTCGAGCTGAGTCAGCTCGCTGAAGAATCTGCTGACCGATGCCTCGTCGCCTACATCGAAACCCGAAGTTCGACTGAGGTCGTGGCATTCGTAACCGCGTGCCGTCATCTCCCGGATGACCGCGGCCCCGATTCCACGCGATCCACCAGTGACGACCGCGATCAACCGGCCACCGCCGCCAGGACAGCCTCGTAAGCGTCGATCGATGTGTCGAGGCCAAGGCGTTCGATGGCTGAGGCGCGAACGGCCGCCCGATCGAGCTTGCTGGCGGCAAGAGCCGCCTCTGCCAGGCCCTTGACATCGTCGGGTTCGCTCAAGTAACCGGACACTCCCGGGTCGACAATCTCCAACAACCCTCCGCGAGCGTACCCGGCGACCGGACAACCCGCCATCTGGGCTTCTGCGCACACCATCCCGAAAGGCTCATCCCATCGGACGGGCAGTAGAGTGACGGCCGCTCCAGCCATCAGCTGCCACAAGTGCGATCGTGATTGGGGCGGCAGTACCGTTGCGGCGCTGAAGTCAATCTGGTAGCTCCGATCGTAAGGTACCCCCACGACAAGGGCTCGCAATCCAGTTGCCCGAGCAGCGGCGATCCCATCTTCGAACCCCTTCTCAGGCGAAAGCCGCCCAACCATCAGGGCCTCCTTGCGGATCGGGACGTTGTCGACCGTGAAGACAGGCACGCCATTGCGCAGGGTCTGGATTTGACCAGCCCCAGACGCCGCCCATGCACGCCGGCACGACTCGGATACCGTGGCAAAAGTTGCTCGACTCTTCAAAACCTCGGCGAGAACCCGATCAGAGATCGGTGGCAGGTGGAGGGTATGCAGGACTGGCAGGTCAGCTGACATCTCGACTGCTTCTGCATCAAACGCGTGCTGTGACACGACGTCCGCACCCCTCCGTCGGAGCTCCTCGAAAAGAAGCTCGAACGCATTTCGAATGACCGGCGATGGCGCAGGTTCTTGACTCGACCCCGGCATCATCAACCCCTTCTCCGCCCCGGGCCCGACTGCAATCTCGACCAGGTCCACGCCTGGCACGTCAGACCCTTTGGCGCAATAGAGGAGAACCTCGTGTCCGCGTCGAGATAGACCGCTTGCCAGATCGCACAGGAAGGCCTGTGCACCGCCAAGCTGGGCGGATTGAAGGGGCGTCACCGGCGACGCGACGACCGCGATCTTCAGTGGCTTTGCCGGATTTGCGACAGAAACTCAGAGCGTGTGCGCTGGTCGCTGCGAAAAACCCCCAGCATGCAAGAGGTCAGGGTTTGGGAAGTCTGCTTCTGGACCCCGCGCATCTCGAGGCAAAGGTGACGGCCTTCAACGACGACACCGACTCCGCGCGGGTTGACAGTGGTGTTGATTGCCTCCGCAATCTCGCTCGTCATCCTCTCCTGCACTTGAAGCCGGCGGGAGTAGGCGTCGACCAGGCGCGGCAGCTTGCTCAAGCCCACAACCCTGCCATCGGGCACATAGCCAATGTGCACGCGCCCAAAGAACGGAAGCAGATGGTGCTCACACAAACTGTAGAACGCGATGTCCTTGACCACGACCATGTCCTCGTAGCCGTCAAGGGCGAAGAGTGCATCGCCCACGATGGCCGCGGGATCGGACGCGTAGCCCTCAGTGAGATACCGAAGGGATTCAGCGACTCGGGCTGGAGTATCAATCAGGCCCTCGCGATCTGGATTCTCGCCCAGCAGCTCGAGGAGGGCAGCAACAGTTTCGGCGAGCTCGTCACCGGGTTTGAGAGATGCAGCCGCGGTGCTCATCCGCGTTCAACCTCGACGACATTGTTCTCGGTCTCCTTCAACCGAACTCTATCCAGGCGCGCGGAGTCGAGCCTGCCTTCCAGGCGGCGCCAGATCGCCGTCGCCACATTTTCGGTAGTGGGCAGGCAACCCTCCAGCCAGGGCACATCGCGGTTTAGATGGCGATGGTCGACGTCCTGGATGACCAGGACTCTCACAATCCGGTCGACCTCCCTCAGGTTGATCACCATCCCGGTTTCTTCATCAATGGATCCGCTGACAGTTACCTCGAGCTCGTAGTTGTGGCCATGGTCTCCCGAGCATGCCCCGAATACCTCACGATTGCGGGCATCGTCCCACTCCGGCTTGACAAGAATGTGTCCAGCCGCGAAGGTCAACCTTCTCGTCAAGCTGACGCGCGGTGGCTGATTCATCCCCATATGGGTAAATCTACGTGAACGTGGATTACTTCCAGGCTGCTTCCGCAGCTCCGCCCGGCTGGCTCCGGTACAGCCTCGATGATGTCGCTCGGCTGCCAGTCCAATACCTGGCGGCCGTCCCCAGCGGTGAACGGGAGGCGGCCGCCCGCGGCGAGGCCGAGGCGGCCAGGCGGCTACGCCAAGCACTGTTCTGGCCGATGGTGTACGAGCTCGAGCCAGAGCTGTGGGATGCCGTCAGCCAGGCTGAACCGATTCATCCGGCCGTCCTCGCGAAGCTCGATGTCGACGGGCGGCGGGTGCTCGAGGTGGCCGCGGGCAGCGGCCGGCTTACCGTTTACCTCTGCCCGCGAGCGGCCGAGCTAATCTGCGTGGAGCCCTCCTCGGGGCTACGGCGAATTCTCGCCGGCAGATGCCGGGGTGCCGACATACGGCCTGGATTCTTCCAGAAGCTACCCGTAGCGGATGCCTGGGCTGCCCTGACCATATCCAGCGCAAGCATTCCGGCCGATGCCGGCGCTGTTCTTGAGCTTGAGCGGGCGACTGCGCCTGGCGGCATGATCGCGTTGATAAGTCCGGAGGATCCAGATTGGTTCCAGGCGCGTGGATGGGAGCGGCTCACCTTCGATCCGTCTGAGGTCGTCATCAGGCCCCACGACCCCGAGCTCGAAGCGATCTTCGGGCCACTCGATCCGCCTCACGAACTCCTGTGGCGCCGCCTGTGAGGCGCTGGCCAGATCTCGACGGCGGGATCACAATCAGTCATGCATGTGCCTAAATCCCCGGAGCCACAACGGGATCTAGCCGGCTCTTGAACCGGATAGTCATCGTCGGCGGCGGACTGGCCGGCGGCAACGCTGCCCGGACGCTGCGCGAGGAGAGTTACGACGGCGACGTCCTGCTGATCACGGATGAGCCAGGGGTGCCGTTTGGGAGGCCGCCGCTCTCGAAGACCTACCTTCGTGGGGAGGAGACGCTGGACGGATGGCTGGTCG
Source organism: Candidatus Dormiibacterota bacterium (assembly GCA_035260405.1). Lineage (GTDB taxonomy): Bacteria > Chloroflexota > Dormibacteria > Dormibacterales > Dormibacteraceae > Palsa-870. The sequence continues at coordinate 6,519 of DATFVI010000175.1, read as the reverse complement.
AGCCATCCGATTGGTACGCAGGGCACGCCGTCGAGCTCGTTCCTGGAACGGTGGTGGGAATCGATCCGACATCCCATCGAGTCGTTCTGCAAGGCGGCAACGAAATCGAGTACACGCGGCTCCTGATCGCAACCGGAGGTCGCAATCGGGCCCCCGGCATACCGGGGGACAAACTGGAGGCGATCTATCAGTTGCGGACTCTCGTCGAGGCCGACGCCATCAAGCGCGCGGCGCGCCGCGGAGCGCGCGCCGTCGTCGCCGGTATGGGTTTCATCGGCTCTGAGGTAACGGCGTCGCTGCAGCAGCTGGGCGTCTCGGTCACAGCGGTCTTCCCCGGCGAAAATCCGCTCGATTCGGTGCTGGGTCCTGAGATGGGATCGGTCATGGCCGGCATCCATCGCGCCAACGGCGTGGAGTTGTTGCCGCACGACTCGGTCTTGCGATTCGAGGGAAAGGAGAAGGTCGAGCGCGCAGTAACGACGGCTGGTCACACAATCGCGTGCGACTTTGCCGTAGTCGCCGTGGGCATACAGCCGAACATCGAATTCCTGCAGCGCAGCGGTATCGCGGTCGACAACGGCGTCCTGACCGATGAAATGTGCCGAACCAATCTGCCTGACATATTCGCCGCCGGGGACGTGGCGAATCACATGCATCCGCTGTTTGGCCGAACCCGCGTCGAGCACTACAACAACGCCGAGAAGCAAGGAAGGTCGGTCGCGCGGACGATCCTCGGATCGAACCAGCAGTACGACTACCTGTACACGTTTTGGTCGGACCAGTACGAGCACAAGATCGAGTACGCCGGACATGTGCGCCGTTGGGACCAGTTCGTCATGCGGGGCTCGCTCGAGGAACGGAAGCTTGTCGGGTTCTACCTCGTTGATGGCGTGATGCGCGCCGCCGTCGGCTTGAACCGCGGCGGCGACCCCGAGCTCGACTCCGATAGCGAGATGGCGGCGGCGGCACTCCTGATTCGCGATGGCGCAACGCCATCGATCCGAGACTTGGCCGACGATGACTACGACCTGGTGCGGGCGAGCAGGTCGAGGCGCGCGGACCTCTAGGTCCAACGGCTTCGAAACGTATACGAAATCGAGCCTCAGAAGGGTCGTGAGAGCGCACGCCCGGATTCGAATCGGGGACCTTTTCCTTACAAGTGGTCTGCGGGCCCTGGTGAATTCGGACCGATCTTAGCTCTGCCCGTGAATATCGGGCAGCCTAACGGCCCACAGCGTCTTTGATGCTTTTGAGGTGGCCCTTTGGATGGCGGATAGCTGCGCTGGCCACCCAGGCGACGTTCTTCGTACCTGCCCAGGCGAATTCCTGAGTCAGCTCCAGCTGCTCGTCGGTCAGCGAACGTATGAACTCGGAGGTGCTGGCTGAGCCGGCCTTCAGGTCGGCAACAGTCTCGCCTCGCGGTCGCGCGGCAGCCCTGCGGGCATGTTCTGCGTTGCGCTGCGTCACGGTCTCGAGGGTCATCTCGACCGGGCGGCCGTGGAGGAATTCCTGGACCCAACGCACCACGTCTGGATTTCCCTCTGCGATATGGTCGAACACGACTCCAACAGACCGCTGTTCGTTAATGCAGCTCGTCGTCCAGTCTGCCTGTGAACAGCCGCCGGCAACCGCGATGACGTCGGCCATCACCGCGTCGTACTCATCAGCCAGATCAGATGCACTCATGTAAGCGGTTCGAAGTCGAGGATCCCGACAGCGAGACTGTCGCAGTGAAGAGGGCGTGCGACCACGCCGCCCCAAATCTGATGTGGCTGGAGTCCGGCGACCGAGACATAGGTACTCATTCACCCCTCCCGTTTTGGCCATTCGCATAGGACCGTTGAGTCATACATCGGACCGTAGTAGTTCTCGCCATCGACTGTCTTGAACGATCGTGCGACTGAGCGCGCAACTGTCGCGGCACGGTCGGCTACGGCTCGACCCCCCTCGTCGACCTGACCTGATTACGCCCCTCATCACTCCGTCCCGCCCGGTACTGTGCGTTCCGGGCGTTCGGTCACGGCTGGATCAGGAAGCGTTGCTGCGTGCGTGCCGACGCGGTCCTGCTCGCCTGTGAGTTTGCGACCGAGCGTGACACCGATGCCTATGGTGCCAACGCAGAGGAGGCACAGCAGCACGATCCACATCGCGGCTGTACCCGATGCGATGAAGCCGGTAACGATGGCTGGTGACGCGATGAACCCCAGCGAGAAGGAGAAGCCCGTGATCGAATTCGCACGGCCACGGATCCGGTCGTCCGCGAGGCTATTGAGCAGGGAACCCATGGTCGGTGAAAAGAAGGTTTCGCCCAGGCCGAACAGAGCGCTGAAGGCGAGGACGCATGCAACCCTTGCGGCGGGCAGGGTCGGCAGCGCGGACAGCCCCAACACGGCCCAGGACGCGGCCCAGATCACTCCTATCAGCGTCACAGCAACGCTTCGGCGGAGCCGCCGGACGAGTCGAAGCACCAGCAGTTGCGTCGCAACGATGAAGACCGTATTGACGGTGATCGAGAGCGCGACGACGCGTATCGACACGTGCGCTACCACCGTGGAGAATGCCGGCAGACCGGAGTCGAACGCCGGATAGCCGACGAACGCCAGGAGCAGCGAGGCAACTATCACCAGTCGCAGTCCCGGATGCGCCAGCACGTCGCGGTATCCCGCCTTCGGTTCACTGCGTTGCCGCGGCGGGTGCGGATTTTGGATGAAGGGAAGCACGGCGACGAATAGCAGGCACGACGCTGCGTTGGCGAGGAAGAGCGCCTCGAAGGACGCGGGATTCTGCGCGCCGGCGCCGACGACTGCGGCGGCAACCGCGGCCCCGATGCCAATGGCTGCATTCTGAGCGGTGAAGTTGATCGCGAACGCGCGCTGCTGCGTGACCGGATCCGGGGTTAGCCCGGCGATCATCGTTTGCCGAGTCGATAACATCGGTACCCACACCGCGCCGTAGAGCAGCGCCGCGGGCAACGCCGTCTCGACGCTGTGGGCCAGGGCGAACAGAACCTCGGCGATGGCCTGTCCAAGCAACATCGCGACGAGCACAGGGCGAGCACCCAGGCGATCGATAAGCGCACCGGAGATTGGCACCACGATCAGGCCCGCGACGGCCGCACCGGCCAGGAGCGCTCCCACCACGGGGAGGGCGATCCCCCGGACCTGATGCAGGTAGATGAGCAGGAACGGCAGCACCAGCCCGTTTCCGACCATGGACACGGTGTTGCCGGCGAGGAATAGGCGAGTCGTACCGGGCAGCCGGGTGACCTGGCTCAGTGGATCCGCTCTTCGTGAAATTGGATCCCGATCAGACCAGGCTGATCGTTGCGCGGCCGGGGCTGCCCATGACCGCGAGCGACATGAGCAGGAGCGGCGGGATGGATCCCCACCGAATCGCCGCAACCGGGAAGCCTCTCGGACATTGCCGCCGACGCTACGAGCCGCCGATGCTCACCGTCTTGAACGATCCTGCGGCCGACCGGGCTTCTCATCCGGCCCAAACCCCCACGACTTTCTCTTGGCAGGACCTCACGCCGCCTCTGGCGCCGGCCCAAGACCTGACTGTGCTTCGCGGAGCGGGTCGGGAATGCGGCCGCCGAGTCGAAGCAGAACGGCTCCGGCGAGCACCGCGGCAAGCGCGCCACCCCACCAGATGGCGTCTGGCGCGGTCTGCAGCAGAAGGCCACCAACCGCCGGGCCGAGCGCCAGGGAGATGCTGAAGGTAAGACTGTAGAGAGACAGGTAGCGGCCGAGAAGATGGGCTGGAGCCATATCCGCGACCAATGGCCCGAGAACGTTAGTGTGCACGCATTCGCCGATTGCGAAGACGATCGCAACGCCGGCGAGGAGACTGGTCGCAGCGAGCTCCGAGTGGAGGAGCGTCGCTGGCAGCACCGCGAGCAGGCTGACCGCAAAAATCCCGCTTGCCGCGGCGAAAGCGTGTGTGCGTCGCATCCGTGTCACTACGCGCACCGCTGGGATTTGCGCGATGACGACGAAGGAGGTGTTGACGAGAAAGAGGATCCCGATCGCGGCGGGGCTGAGCGGTGTGTGGGTCTTTGCAAATGGTGGCAGGATGTTGGAGAAGAACGTGTGGCCGACGACGACGAGCACGATATTCGCTGCGATCACGGTGAGGAAGACCCGATCTCGAGCGACGGCGCGAAAGCCGGTTCCATTGGCGTGTGTCGCTGTGACCGTCTCGGCTCGCGGGCTAGGTACGGCGGCGAGCACGATCAGCGCGAATGCGGCGTAGGTGACGGCGTCGAAGAAATAGAGCGTTTGGAAAGAGCTGAGCCGCTGTGCGGATGCGACGATGAAGCCGGCTACGGTCGCGCCGGAGCCGATACCGAAATTGCCCGAGACGCGGTTAAGCGCGAAAGCAGCCGTTCGCTGCTCGCGCTTGACCAACCTGATGGTCAATGTCCGGTTGGCCGTCCCTGCCGCGCCGATTCCCGCTCCGCTGACAATCGAGCAGGCAACGGCCTGCCAGGGACTGTCTACGAAGGCGAAGCCGGCGTAGCCTAGGGCGCTCGCCAGGAGTCCTGCGACCAAGATCGCTTTGGCGGAGTACCGGTCGAGCAGCCCTCCCGTCGGCGGGGCGACCATTGCGGCCGTCCCCATGGTCGCCGCCAGAACCAGTCCGGCTATCGACGTTGAAAAGCCACGTATCTCGTGCAGATAGATGATCTCAAAGGGAAGAACGAGCCCGTAACCGAAGTAGTTGAGGGCGTTTCCCGCTTGAAGGATGAGCACGGGGCGAGGGAGCCCGGTGCGCCAACCCGCGATGAGGTGTGAGACGCGGCGGTTCATCCGCCTGAAGGCCTCGACTCCGACCATGTGATGGAGTGGTCAGACTTCAATTGCGCCGCCGACTTCTCGTAGATGATCCCGGAAGGTCAGCGAAGGCGTCTTTTGGCGCTCAGCAAGGTAGGTATCAAACTGAACCTGATTGCGCAGGGAAATGCCTCCACGCATGCGCTCGGCTTGACGCGCTTCAGTGTCGCGGATCGTCTCTGCGAGCGTGAAGACATCCGCTGCGACGGCCAGTGGAACGAAAAGCACCCCATCGTCATCGGCCAGGACCAGATCCTCCCTGTCCACCGTCCAATCTCCCACGGTCGCACGCTCCAACGCGCCGTCAGGACGTGAATCGAGACGTTGAGGGCCGGTCGGGATCGCTCCAAGGCTGATCACAGGCAACCCAATCGCTCGTATGTCAGCCGTATCACGATGCAAGCCCCAGATCACGATGCCGTCGAGTCCCGCCGCGTGGGCTTCAAGGACAACAAGATCGCCTACGCAGCTTTCGTCGAGCCGTCCGCTGTTGTCGACCACCAGCACGTCGCCCGCAGCAGCCCCTTGCATCGCCTCTAGGAAAATGTCGACGCTGCCGGCGTGTCGAGCAGGGATTGCACGCCCGGCCAGGCGGCTTCCTGGAACAACAGCTTGCAAGAGCGCGGGGGCGCAGCGCACTGGGGTCTGAGCGCGAATGCACGCATCTGCCAGATGCGCGGTAGTCAGTGCTGCAAACCGCTGCCGAATCTCTTCGTGATCCATGCGTGTTCTCTCACTCCCACCCGTCACGCATCAAACCCATAGCCGGTGAATGAGCCTTCGCCCCTGTGCCACGGGGCGCGATCAGCGCGTCTCCTCGACGACGGCCCAGGCCTCGATCTCGACCCTGGCACCGAGCGGGAGCGCGGAGGCCGCGAAGGCGGTCCGTGCTGGCCGCGATGAGCCAAAGAAGTCAGCGTAGGGACCATTCAGAGCCGGCCAGTCCGCAAGGTCAGCCAGGTACACGTTGACTTTGATGACTTGTTCTCTTGTCACACCGGCGTCGGCGAGCACGTTGCTGAGATTGCGGAGCGTCTGCTCGAGCTCGGGTCCGAAGCCGCCTTCGACCATCTTTCCGTCGTCGCCCAGGCCGACCTGGCCTGACGTGGCGATCATCTGTCCAATCCGACGCGATGGGCTGTAAGGTCCGACCGTCTTTGCCATGAATCGCTCCTCCCCTATTTCGTCTCGGCCCTCGGGACAAACCGCGCGACTCCCTTGTCCAAGGTAGGACCGTCGAGTCACACATCGGACCGTAGTAGCTCTCGATACCGACTGTCTTGAACGATCGTGCGACTGGACCTGCAACTACCGTCCCGACTACCCTCGTGCGCTGCCGCTACGACCCGACTCGGCTGTGCGGAACGGTTGAGATGAGTCGGTCATCCTGCCAGCAGGCGGCGCCGGAACGTAAGAGATCAGAGACGACCCGCTCTGCAAACTCTTTGGACGGAAGGCTGGCCAAAGGGGCAAAGTCGTGGACCCAACGCCGGGCCTGGAGGTACGGCATCAGTTGGGAGCGGCCAAATCCGCCATGGATCATGAGTGCAAAGCCGAAGATGCGCCGGGACCCGTGATAAGCCATCCGTGCGGGCTCTTGGCGCCAGAGCCGGAGTCGCTCCAGCGACCTCTTGATGCAATCGGCTACGTCCTCGATGACCTCGCCGTGCCCGGCCACTGCGAC
>DATFVI010000174.1:0-7860 GCA_035260405.1 Candidatus Dormiibacterota bacterium | reverse complement strand
CCTTGACGCGGTGGTTCAGGCACGTGCCCTGGTTGGACCGCGCGAACTTCTGCAGCGGGTAGTGCCGGTCGGCGCCGCTGCCGTCCGGCTTCACCACGATCTCGAAGACCGGGGTCGCGTGGACCTGCTTCAAGTCCTTGGGGTGAGCGACGTCGACCACTGTGCCGGCGACGTCGGCGACGATCATCTCGCCGGAGTCCTTCGCGGCGTAGTACTCAACGCCCGTACCGACCAGCGGCGCATCGGTGACCAGCAGGGGCACCGCCTGGCGCTGCATGTTGGCGCCCATGAGGGCGCGGCCGGCGTCGTCGTGCTCGAGGAACGGAATCATGGCCGTCGCCACCGAGACGATCTGCTTCGGCGAAACGTCCATGTACTGGATGTTCTGCACGTCTTCGATCTTGAAGTCGCCCCGGGCGCGGGCCGGCACGCGGGCGTCCGCGAATCCGCCCTCAGGCGTGAGGGCCGCGTTGGCCTGGGCGATGCCGAACATGTCCTCTTCGTCCGCGGACAGGTACTCGATCTCGGTCGAGACCCACGGGACGATGTCGACCCCGGCCACGTGGGCCTTGATCATCTTCTGGACCTCTTTGGCGTCCAGGACCGTGTTCACAGGAGCCATCTCCTTGCCGTTCGGTCCCAGCGCGGGGCGCCGCAGCGTCCGGCCTTCCAGCCGGTCCGCCGCCTCTTCGTTGACCGACATCCGGTTGTAGACACGCCGGAACGGGGTCTCCACGAACCCGAACTCGTTGACCTTCGCGTAGGTCGCGAGGTTTCCGATCAGTCCGATGTTCGGCCCTTCAGGGGTCTCGATCGGGCAGATGCGCCCGTAGTGGCTGTGGTGAACGTCGCGCACGTCGAACCCGGCGCGCTCGCGCGAAAGTCCGCCTGGCCCAAGGGCCGACAGCCGGCGCTTGTTGGTCAGCTCGGACAGCGGGTTGTGCTGGTCCATGAACTGCGACAGCTGGCTCGAGCCGAAGAACTCCTTGATCGCGGCGACCACCGGTCGCGCGTTGATCAGCGATGCCGACGTGACCGTGTGTGGGTCACTGATCGTCATGCGCTCTTTGATGATTCGCTCCATCCGAATGAGGCCCATGCGGAACTGGTTCTGCAGAAGCTCGCCCACCGCGCGCACGCGGCGGTTGCCGAGGTGGTCGATGTCGTCCGGTATCTGCTTCTCGCGCGGCGCGTTGTTGAGCTCGATCAGCTTGCGGATGAACGCGATGAAGTCGCCCTTCTCCAGGATGCGCAGCTCGCGCTGGCGGACGCGCTCGAGGATGTCCTCCTCGTCGCGGCCGAGGCGCTTGTCGACCTTGTAGCGGCCGACGCGGCCGAGGTCGAACCGGCGCGGGTTGAAGAAGAGGCTCTGCAGCAGGTTGCGCGCGTTGTCGACGGACGGGGGATCGCCCGGCCGGACGCGGCGGTACAGCTCGAGCAGCGCGTCCTCGGTCTTGTTGGTGGTGTCCTTGTCGAGCGTCGACTCCATGTAGCGGTGCTCGGGGTTGTTGTCGACGTCCCCGAACATCTCCATGAGCGCGCGCTTCTGGGCCTCGCGGTCGTTCTCGGTGCCCTTCAGCTGCGGCAGCTCCAGGGCCTTGAGCAGGACCGTCACGGGCACCTTGCGCTTGCGGTCGATCTTGACCGTCAGCAGGTCCTTCGCGGACGTCTCGATCTCCAGCCACGCGCCGCGGTTGGGGATGAGCTTGGCGCCAAAGAGCTTGCGACCGGTGTTCGGGTCCTCCGCGGCGGTGAAGTAGACGCCCGGCGACCGCACGAGCTGCGACACGACGACGCGCTCTGTGCCGTTGACGATGAACGTGCCCTCGTCGGTCATCATGGCGAAGTCGCCCATGTAGACCTCTGACTCCTTGATCTCGCCCGTCTCCTTGATGGTGAGACGCGTCTTGATCCGGAGCGGCGCTGCGTACGTCATGTCGCGGTTGCGGCATTCCTCGACCGAGAACTTCGGCGACCCGAACTCGTAGTCGAGAAACTTCAGCTCGAAGTTCTTCCCCGTGTAGTCGGTGATCGGGTTGATCTCGTCGAAGAGCTCCCGCAGACCCTCGGACTTGAACCACTTGAACGAATCGACCTGTATCGCGATAAGGTCCTTCAGCTCGACGAGGTTCGGAATACGACCATAGCTAAGACGTGAGGGAGCTCTCATCTCTGAGATCATTCGGTTCTCCTTGGGAAAAGGGCGCGCTCAGGTAATGGGCTTGGTGAGCGGCCGGGCGTGCACGAACGGCCAGTATACGACGAAACGGCCCCGCGTGGGGACGTTGCATCGAAGCCAGGCGAACCGACCGCCCGACCCGAGGTTTCGAGGCAATATAGCACCGCCAGGCTTCCACCGCTAGCCTGTTACAAATGCCGGACTGGGAGGCCCTCAGGGACGAGTTTCCGCTCCTGGACCGGTATATCTACTTCAACGCCTGCTCCGTCGGCCCTCTTCCCCGCGCCGGCCGGGCCGCCCTCGACCGCTACGCCCGGGATTGGGACGAGAAAGGCACCCCGGTCTGGTACTCGGACTGGATTCCGCTGCTGGCCCGCTTCCGGGAGCGCATCGGCGACCTGCTGAACGCGCCGGGGGGTACGACAGCGATCGCCCCTTCCGTGTCGGTCGCTCTGACCACGCTTGCAACTGGCCTGCCCCTGGCCGAAGGCCGCAGCAAGGTCCTGATCGGCGAGCTGGACTTCCCGACCATCGGTCACCAGTGGCTCTCCCGCCCGCAGTTCGAGGTCGAGTTCGTGCCCAGCCAGGACGGCGTGACCATCCCGCCGTCGGCCTTCGCCGAGCGGATCGACGACCAGACCGCCCTGGTGGTGACGACGCACCTCTTCTATACAACCGGCTACCTCCAGGACGTGCGCGCGATCGCGGACGCCGCGCACTCGGCCGGCGCTCTGTGCATCATCGACGGCTACCAGACCTGCGGATGCGTGCCGCTGGATGTCGAGGCCATGGGCTGTGACGCCTTCGTCGGCGGCTGCCTGAAGTGGCTCAGCGGCGGGCCGGGCAACGCCTTCATGTACGTGCGGCCCGAGCTCGTCCCTCGAGTCACCCCGCAAGGCACGGGCTGGTTCGCGACTCGGGACCCGTTCTCGTTCACCCTCCAGGAGCTGGCGTTCGCCGACGACGCCCGCCGCCTCGAGACGGGAACCTGGGCGATGCCGGCGCACTACGCCGGGCTGGCGGGCCTGGAGCTGATCCTCGAGGTGGGCGTGGCCAACATCCAGGAAAGGCTGCGCGACCTGACGGATCGGATCCTGGAACGGTGCGACGAGGCGGGAGTCAAAACGTTCACGCCCCGCGCCCGAGAGCAGCGATGCGGAATCGTCACCCTGGAATCCGAGCACCCGGAAGAGGTCGAAGCGCGCCTGCACGAGGCGGGAGTAATCGTGGACTCACGCCCAGGCCGGATCCGCCTGTCCCCCCACTGGTGCGTCACGCAAGAAGAGCTGGAGCGAGGCCTGGACCTGGTCTTCGAGCACCTCTAAAACTCACCCCGGGCCAAAAGGGCACAAACGGCCCCATCCCAGGCCTCATTTACGGCCAAAAGGGCACAAACGGCCCCCTTCCAGGCCTCATTTACGGCCAAAAGGGCACAAATGGTCAAATCCCGGCCGGCGTCAACCGCGAGACCCCCTTTTAGCCTGCGGACCTACCCTCACACCCTCTTCCCAGCCCGTCGAAAACACGCCACTCACTCCCAACGTCCATAAAAAAGGAAGAGCCGGGCCACGAAGCCCGGCTCCCCGCTCCCCCAACCTTGGGTTCTCTCTTACTTCATATCCGCGGTGGCGCCGGCTTCCTTCAGCCGGGCAACCGCCTTCTCAGCGTCTGCCTTGCTGACATTCTCCAGCACGGGCTTCGGCGCCGCGTCGACGAGGTCCTTCGCCTCCTTGAGGCCGAGCTGGGTCAGCTCGCGGACTGCTTTGATCACGTTGATCTTGCTGTCGCCGACCGCGGTCAGGTTGACGGTGAACTCCGTCTGCTCCTCGACCGCCTCGGCTGCGGCGGCGGACGACGGGGCCGCGGCCACGGTCGCCACCGCCGCGGCGGCCTTGATGCCGAACTCGTCCTCGATCGCCTTCACAGCCTCGACGACGTCGAGGATGCTCCAGTCCTTCAGGGCCTCAACGAAATCCTTCGGTGTGAGCTTGGTTGCCATGTCTACGCTGCCTCCAATTTTGTCTTGTACGCCTCGAGCGTTCCGAGAAGCTGCTGAAGCGGTGTCTGCATGATTCCAACGAGCTGGGCGACCGGTGACTGAAGGGTGCCCATGAGCTGCGCGATCAGCGCTTCGCGTGACGGCAGGTCGGCCAGCTGCTTGACCTGGTCAGGAGAGAAAACGCGACCCTCGACGAGGCCGCCCACAACATCGAGCTTCAACCTCGTCGCCCGGACCCACTCATTGATCAACCGGGCGGGCAGCCCCAGGTCGTCGTAACCGAAGGCGATCGCCACCGGCCCCTTGAGCTCGTCCCTCAAGGCGGGGAAGCCCGCCGCCTCAGCGGCGCGCCGGGCGAGCGTGTTCTTCACGACCCGGTACTCCACGTCGCCGCCCCGGAGCTTGCCGCGCAAGTCCTGGATCTGGCTGACCTTCAGCCCACGGTAGTCCGTGAGCACGGCGACCTTCGCCTTCTTCAGTTTCTCGGTCAGAACGTCGACCTGCTCGGCCTTCTGTTCCTTTCGCGCTTTCGGCAAATAAAAAATCCTCCCCGCCCAACACACAAGGCAGGAAGGATCGAAAGTCCTTCACTTCGTTTGCCTCTGCAGGAAATTAAGCGGGCCCGGCGCCCGCGCCTACGGTCTAGGGCAGAACCGAGATTATACGGAGTTCGCCTTCAACCAATCTTCGCGCAGGACCTCCGTAATGATCTCGTCGACCCAGCGCCCCTCGACGAAACGATCGGCGCGGTAGCGGCCCACTTCCCGATACCCGGCCGCAGCCTGGGCTCGCCCGCTCGCCATGTTGCCATCGAAGTACGAAGACTTGAGCTTGCGCAACGGCAGCTGAACGAAGGCGTAACGAGCGCGCAGCTGCATGACCTCGCGACCGATGCCTCTACCCCACAGCGACCTGTCGCCGATCATCGTGCCGGTGGATCCAAAGCCATTCTTCCAGTCGATTTCGCGGATACCCGTCGTCCCGACCGCACGACCGTCGACCTCGACAACCCAGACCACCGAGTCTGGATCCTTCGCGATGATTTCGAGCCACTCTTTCTCCGTCTCAACCGATGGCGGGTTGCGCCGGCCGAGAAAGCGCGTGGTCTCGAGATCATCGAACCAGCTGACGATCGCCAAAGCGTCATCAGCGTTCGGCGGCCGGAGTCGAACGAGCTTTCCCTGGATCACCGGGCCGTACATTGCTTCTCCCAATCCTCGCGCAGCACCTCGGTCATCACATGGTCGCGCCATTTCCCGTCGACGAACATGTCCGCGTGATGCCGCCCGATCTCGCGATAGCCCGCGGCCGCCTGGGCTCTGGAGCTCGCCTCGTTGCCGTCGATGTACCCGGACTTGAGCTTGCGGAGCGGAAGCTGGGTGAACGCGTAGCGAGTCCGCAGCTGCATCACCTCGCGGCCGAGGCCTTTGCCCCAAAGGGACTTATCGCCAATGATCGTTCCGGTGGTGCCGAACCCGTTCTTCCAATCGATCAGATGGATATGCGTCGTTCCGATCGTCGAGCCCTCGTGTTCGACGACCCAGAGCACCTCGTCGGGATTCCTCACCGCCTTGTCGAGCCATTCGTTCTCCATCTCGAGCGAAGGCGGATTCCTCAAGAGGAGCAGACGCGTGATCTCCATGTCCTCGAACCAGCCGATCATCACCGCCGCGTCTTCGGTCTTCGGCGGCCGGAGCCGAACGAGCTTGCCCTGGATCACCGGGCCGTACATGACCCGAAAGTGTATGAGGGAGCTCTGGTCCCGTCCGATTCCGCACGTTTGGCGCCACCGGAGCGTCTGGGTCGAGCAGATTCCGCACGCCTGGCGCCAACGGCGCGTAATCGCGGGCCCCGCCCGGCGCCCGACCGCCTAGCTAGACGTGTGCAGCTTTGCCGCCTCTTTGACGTCCACCGGCACCGACGGTCCCTGCGTCGCCGCCACGTAGAAAGTCCGCAGGTACTGCCCCTTCGAGGTCGCAGGCTTGTTGCGGATCAGCGCGTCGACCAGCGCCGCCAGGTTCTGGTGCAGCTGCGTCGAGTCGAACGACACCTTGCCGATCGGGGCGTGCACGATCCCGAACTTGTCGGTCCGGAACTCGACCTTGCCGCCCTTCACCTCTCGCACCGCACGACCCACGTCGAACGTCACCGTCCCCGACTTCGGGTTCGGCATCAGGCCACGCGGTCCGAGGATCTTTCCGAGCGGACCGACCTTCGACATGATGTCCGGCGTCGCGACCGCGGCGTCGAAGTCCGTCCACCCTTCCGAGACCTTCTTCACCAGGTCGTCGCCGCCCACGAAGTCGGCGCCCGCCTCCTGGGCCTCTTTCGCCTTGTCCGCGGTGGCGAACACGGCGACCCGTACCTTCTTGCCGGTCCCGTTCGGCAGCACGACCGAGCCGCGGACCATCTGCTCGGCGTGACGGGGATCGACCCCGAGCCGGATGTGCGCCTCGACCGTGGCGTCGAACTTCGAGATCGAAGTGTCCTTCGCCAGGGCGACCGCGGTCGCGGGGTCCAAACCGCCCTCGCCGTTGCCCGACACGGCCGCCTCGACCTTCTTGGCGGCCTCGATGTACTTCTTTCCGCGCTTCTTCGGCATTACTCGACGATCTCCAGGCCCATCGAGCGCGCGGTGCCCTCGATCATCTTCATGGCGTGCTCGGCGTCGTAGGCGTTGAGGTCCTTGCGCTTAGCCTCGACGATCTGCCGCATCGCCTGCCGCGTGACTCGTCCGACCTTTTCGCGGTTCGGCTTGGCCGATCCTTTCTCGATCCCTGCCGCCCGCTTCAGCAAGTTGACCGCGGGCGGAGTCTTGAGCACGAACGAGAAGCTGCGATCCTCGTAGATCGTGATCTCGGCGGGCACCACGTCACCGGCCTGGGACTGCGTGCGCTCGTTGTAGGCCTTGGTGAACTCCATGATGTTGATGCCGTGCGGGCCCAGCGCGGTGCCCACCGGCGGAGCCGGCGTCGCCTTGCCGGCCTGCAATTCGAGCTTGAGGATCGCTCGGACCTTCTTCTTGCCCATCTGAGTGTCTTCTCTTCCTTATACCTATCTAGTGATGCGGGCTCAGTGGACCTTCTCGACCTGGAGTAGGTCGAGCTCGACCGGCGTTTCGCGTCCGAACATGTTGACCAGCACCTTGAGCTTGCCCTTCTCCGGGTTGATCTCGTCGACCTTGCCGTGGAAGTCCGTGAAGGGTCCATCGACCACGCGCACGGATTCGCCCACCGCGAACTCGACGCGGATCTTCGGCGCTTCCTGCTTCATCTGCTTCTGGATCGCCCGGACCTCTTTTTCCTGTAGGGGCACCGGGCTGTTCGCGGACCCGACGAAGCTCGTCACGCCAGGCGTGTTGCGGACCACGAACCACGACTCGTTCGACATGACCATCCGGACCAGGATGTAGCCCGGGAAGATTCGCTTCTGCACGTGCCGCCGCTTGCCGTCCTTGATCTCGATCTCGTCTTCCATGGGGACGAGCACCTGCAGGATCTTGTCCTGCATGTCCATGGACTCGATCCTCTTCTCGAGGTTCTTCTTGACCTTCTCCTCGTGGCCGGAGTACGCGTGCACGACGTACCACATCGCCTCGACCTCGGCCCCACTGGTCGCCGCGCTCTTCTCGACTGCCATCAGTGCTGCACGTACAGGAAGCGCCGCAGGATCTCAGAGATCC
>DATFVI010000173.1:0-2226 GCA_035260405.1 Candidatus Dormiibacterota bacterium | reverse complement strand
CCTGGCCGAAGCCGAGGGCTGGCCTGCCACGCCGGGAGTTGGCTTCGCCGGAGGCATGGATCGCGTCACAGAGCTGATGGCTGCGAGCGGGGAAGAGGTCATCGCGCCGCCCGCGGCCGACGTCGTGGTGCTGCCCGACGGTGAGCTCGATGGCGCCGCGGCCGAGGTTGCCCGCATCTGCCGCACGGTGCGCTCGACCGCGGTCGATTACGACCGCAAGAGCTTGCGCGCGAAGATGCGCTCGGCCAACAAGCTCGGAGCGCGGTGGGTGGTGTTGCTGACCGAGGACGAGGCCAAGCGCCACACGGCCCAGCTCAAGGAGATGGTGAGCGGAGAGCAGGCGGAGGTCGCGTGGGCAGACCTCCCGGCTCGCATCGCGTGAGCGGCTTCACAGCTCCGCACTGCGGTTCCATGCGCGCGGCCGATGTGGGTCGCGACATCGAGCTGTACGGCTGGGTGGCTCGCCGCCGGGACCATGGAGGCCTGATCTTCATCGACCTGCGCGACCGCTGGGGCGCAGTGCAGGTCGTGTTCAACCCAGCCAAGGCAGCCGAAGCACACGCAGTCGCTTCTGAACTGAGAGCGGAGTACGTGGTGCGCGCGAAAGGCGCAGTCGGCCGGCGCCCCGCGGGTTCCGAGAACCCGCGTATGCCGACAGGTGAGGTCGAGGTGATCGCCACGGAGCTGGAAGTGATTTCTACGGCCAAGACTCCGCCGTTTCAGATTGAGGACGAAGTCGAAGCCGACGAGGCGACGCGGCTCAAATATCGCTATCTCGACCTGCGCCGGCCACGCATGCAGCAAACGCTGGAGCTGCGACATCGGGTGGTTCAAACGATTCACCGATACATGGACGCCCACGAATTCGTTGAAGTCGAAACGCCGATGTTGCTCAAAGGCACGCCCGAGGGCTCACGTGACTTCATCGTTCCTTCACGTCTTCACCCGGGGAGTTTTTTTGCGCTGCCCCAATCGCCGCAGCAGCTCAAGCAGTTGCTGATGGTGGCCGGAATGGGTCGCTACTACCAGATCGCGCGCTGCCTTCGAGACGAAGACCTGCGCGCGGATCGCGTGGTCGAGATCACCCAGCTAGATGTCGAGATGTCCTTCTGCACAGAGGAGGATGTCTTCTCCTTGATCGAAGGCCTGTGGGCCAAGGTTTGGAAAGACGTGCTCGGTGTCGAAATCGAGACTCCATTCCTGCGCCTTGACATGCAGGAGTGTTTGCTGAAGTACGGCACCGACAAGCCTGACCTGCGGTACGAGCTCGAGATAGCCGATGTCAGCGATGCGTTGCGGCAGACCGGCTCAACCGTCTTGCGTGCGGCCCTCGATTCAGGTGGTGTCGTTCGCTGCCTGGCGGTCCCCGGCGGCAAGGACATGTCTCGACGCGAGCTGGACGAGCTCACTCTTCTGGTGAAGGGCGCTGGGGCAAAGGGCCTGGCGTGGGTACCTGGACCGCTTGACCGGCACCTTGGTGAAGGCGAGATCGAAGCGATCAAAACCTCCGCCGGCGCCGGCCCCGACGACCTCGTCCTTCTCGTCGCGGACAGGCGCAGGAAGGCAGAGACGGTGATGGGCCTCTTGCGTCGTGAGATCGCCCGCCGCCGCAAGTTGATCCGCCAGGGCGAATGGAAATTCGTGTGGGTCTATCCGATGTACCTGTTCGAAGAGGACGACCTCGGCAACCTGACCTACGGCCACCATCCGTTCACGTCGCCGTGGCCGCAGGACATGGCGCACCTGACCGAGCGGCCTTACGACGTCCGGGCCAAGGCGTATGACTGCGTCTTGAACGGAGTCGAGGTAGCCGGCGGCAGCATTCGAATTCACCAACGAGAGCTGCAGGAGAGGGTCTTCGAGATCCTTGGAATGAGCCGCGAGCGCATCCGAGCCCAGTTTGGACACCTGCTCGATGCGTTCGAATATGGCGTGCCGCCGCACGGGGGGATCGCCTCGGGTATTGACCGATTGATGATGACGATCGTCGGAACCGAGAACATCCGAGACGTGGTCGCCTTTCCTAAGACCCAGAGCCACCAGGACCTGATGTTGGGGGCCCCGAGCCCGGTCGATTCCGCTCAGCTCGAGGAGCTTCACATCCAGGTTGTTCCGCCGAAGAAGCCCTCGTAGTATTGGCTGGCTCCCGAAGGGCTGCGGGTGATGTGCGCGTTGCCCAACTAGACAGCATTAGGGACCCCGGAGTCCGGAAAGCGACCAAATGCC
>DATFVI010000172.1:0-26934 GCA_035260405.1 Candidatus Dormiibacterota bacterium | reverse complement strand
CAACCCCAAGATGTTGGCAACGGCGACCCCGCCCATCCTTGCCGTGGTCAACCAGAAAGGCGGCGTGGGCAAAACGACCACAGCCATCAACCTGGGCGCCGCACTCGCCGAGCTGGGCCATCGGACGCTGCTCGTCGATCTCGATCCCCAGGCCAACTCCACCTCAGGACTCGGACTTGACCCAACCCGCGCCCGTCTCAACATCTACCACCTCCTGACCGGTGAATCCGAAGTGCAGCAGGTGGCTCAGCCGACCAGCGTCGCAGGGTTGGAAATCATTCCGTCGGACATCGACCTTGCCGGGGCCGAGATCGAGCTCGCCACGCTCGAGGCACGCGAAACGCTCTTGCGCAGAGCGCTGTCGGCGCCCCAAGCCGGTGTCGAATGCGTGATCATCGACTGCCCGCCGTCCCTCGGCCTCCTCACCCTCAACGCCCTGACCGCCGCCACCAGCATGTTGATTCCCACGCAGTGCGAGTACTTCGCTCTTGAAGGACTGCGACACCTCATGTATACGCACCAGCTGGTGCGCTCTCACCTCAACCCGAAGCTCGTCATTGCCGGCATCGTGATGACGCAGTTCGACGCGCGGACCACTCTTTCGTGGGACGTCCTCGAATCGGTCCGGCGCTCGTATCCGCATGAGGTCCTCCAAACGCTGATCCCCCGCAATGTGCGCATCAGCGAAGCGCCGAGCCACGGCAAATCGGTGCTCGAATACGACCCCACTTGTCGAGGAGCGATCGCATATCGCGCCCTCGCGAAGGAGCTTCTGGAAAGATGAGCCAACCACGCTTGCGCGGTCTCGGTCGCGGACTCGAGGCACTGATCCCGATGTCTCGCGAAGGTGATGCCCTCGTGCCGCAGATGATCGCGGTGGACCAGATTCGAGCGTCGCACCAGCAAGTCCGCACCCGCTTCGACGCGGAGCCGCTGGGGGAGCTGGCCGAGTCGATCCGCCTGCACGGTGTGCTGCAGCCGCTGCTTGTGCGCAGGCTGGCCGACGGCTACGAGCTGATCGCCGGCGAGCGCAGGTGGCGCGCGGCCAGGCTCGCGGGTCTTACGGCGGTGCCCGCCGTCGTCCGCAACGACGCCGGCAATGACGAACAGCTCGTGCTCGGGCTCATTGAGAACCTGCAGCGCGCCGACCTTGATCCAATCGAAGAAGCGCGCGGCTTGCGGCGCCTGTCCGAGGAGTTCGGCCTGACGCACGAAGAGGTCGCACAGAAGATTGGCAAGCATCGAGTATCCGTCACGCAATCGCTGCGATTGCTCGCAGCGTGCCCGGCGGTTCAGTCCGCCGTGGCAGCCGGAGTCGTCAGCGCCGGGCATGCTCGCGCGCTCGTCGCGCTCGACGGCCAGGGTCCGCAGGAGCAGGGCCTCAAGGTTGTGATCGCGCGTCACCTGTCGGTTCGCCAGACCGAGAACTGGGTCAGGACTTATCGCCCGCGCCGCAAGCAGCGTGTCGACTCGACCACCGAGCTGCGCGAGATCGGAGCCGGCATCGAGTCGAAGCTCGGCCTGCCAATGAAGCTGACGGGGAGTCTCAACCGAGGAAAAATCGAGCTGCGCTATTCCAGTCGCGAAGAGTTGGAGCGGGTCTGCGCTAAGCTCCTCTCCTAAAAAAGATGGCCGCCCCCCTTCCCCGCGCGGCCCAACCCGCGCCTGCCGCGAACTCCGGCGCCTCTTCGCTCCTGCGCGAAGTTGCCGAAGTGATCGTGTTGGCGATCATCCTTTACTTCGGAATCAGCTTCGCCGTCCAGGCCGTGCACGTCGAGGGGCTGTCGATGTACGCAACCCTGGACGACAACGATTACCTGATCGCCAACAAGATCGACTACCGGCTGCACGCGCCGCAGCGCGGCGACATCATCATCCTGCGACCACCCACCGACAACTCGAAGGACTTCATCAAGCGCGTCATCGCCCTTCCGGGCGAGAAGCTCCTGATCCGCGATGGAATCGTTTACATCAACGGGCACAAGCTGGACGAGCCCTACCTACCGGAGGCGTGGACGACACTCAACAACCCGCCGCCATGGAGCGTGGGAGACGGCGCGGTGATTCCCGCCAACGAATATTTCGTCATGGGTGACAACCGCAATCGCTCACAGGACTCACGCATCTTCGGCCCAATCGGTCGAGATCGAATCGACGGTCGCGCGTGGTTCCGCATCTGGCCTCTGGATCACTTCGGAAACATCTATGTGCAGGAACCCATCCTCGAGACCTCGACCGTAGCCGTCGGCTGAGAGCGGAGCGCCCTACGCTCCGATCGCCGACCTGAAACGGGCGTCGCTCGCGAAGGGCCCGATGACCGCCATCTGGATCGGCCCTCGCAAGATTTCGCACGCGACACGCCGGATGTCCGCGACGGAAACGGCGTCCACGAGCTCCAGCTCTTCGTCGATGGTCTTGATCTCACCGAGCAAAAGCTCCTGGTACGTGAGCCAGAACGCAACGCCATTGGTCGTCTCCAGGTCCAGGCGCAAGCGCCCCTTGGTGAATTCCTTCGCTCGCTCGAGCTCATCCGGAGCCACCTCTTCATCGCACAGCCGACCAAGCTCGCCCATAACCGCCTTCACCGCCTCTACGGCTTTCTTGGGGTCGACGCCCAGATAGACCGCAACGTAGCCGGTGTCGCGATGCTTTTGCATGAAGCTGTGCACGTCGTACGCGATCCCGAGTCGCTCGCGGATGTTGAGGAACAGGCGCGAGCTCATCCCCTCCCCGAGCAGCGTGTTCAACAGGTCGATGGCGTATCGGTCCGGATGTAGGTAGCTGTACGCCCGCACTCCAAGACAGATATGCGCCTGCTCCGTGCGCTGCCGGCGCACCATCACATGCGCGCCGTCGAGCGCGGTTGGAGGGACCGCGGCCACGTGTCCATTCAGACCCTCGGGCAGCGTGAGCCGGGGACGCACCAGCTCCACGACCTGGTCCTCGTCGAGCGCGCCGGCAGCGCCGATCACGACATTCGGCAGCCGGTAATGCGCGTCGGCGTACTCGAGGATGTCGTCGCGAGTCAGACGACTGACGGACTCTTCGGTCCCGGCTATATCACGGCCCAGTGGATGGCCCGGCCAGATCAACTCCTCAAACAGGTTCTGCACGTGGTCCTGCGGCTGATCCTGGTACATCTTCAGCTCCTCCAGGATCACCGCACGTTCGCGCTCGATATCGCCAGGATCGAGCCTGGAGTTCGACACGATGTCGAAGAGAACGTCAAGGCCGAGCTCCGTGTACTCCGCGGGCACTCGTGTCCAGTAAGCGGTCAGCTCTTTGTCGGTCGAGGCGTTGATGAAGCCGCCGACTCCCTCGATCGCGTCCGCGATCTCCTTGGGCGAGGGTCGCTTGCGCGTGCCCTTGAAGAAGAGGTGCTCGATGAAATGCGACACGCCGGCGAGCCGGTCGTCCTCGAGACGCGAACCTCCTCCGAACATGGCGACGGCGCTCGATGAGAGCCGTCCAGGCATCGCCGTTGTGACGAGCCTGGCTCCTCCGGCAAGCGCGTGGATGTGGTGGGTGGAGGGCATGGGAGGGCCAGTATAGGACCCGCGGTGAGCCGTCCCTTTACGAGGTCCTAGCCGGTCTGCCCGCCTTCGCGAAGCGCTCCGAGCGCGGCGTACAGAGTCATCGCCACGAAGTCCGCCGGCATCCCGTCCGACACCGCGTCAAGAGCCTCGCCGAGGTAGCGCCGGACGTTGGCGACCTGGTCGACCTCGCTCAGCTCCAGGCAGTCGCGAATCGCTTCCGCAATCTCAGTTGGCGTGATGTCTTCGTCTCCGGCTCCGTCAGCGACCGAGTTGACCAGCGCGATCGCCTTCCGGATCCGCTCGGCGGCCCGGCCAGCCATCGGTCTCTACTACTCAGCTGCCGCTTTCCGCGGTCCGACCACTACGCGGCGCTCAGGCTCTTCGCCGATGCTGCCGCTTGTCACGTCCGGATCGCCCTCGAGCGCGAGGTGGATCGCCCGGCGTTCGAAGGGCTGCATCGCATCGAGCGTAATCGCGTCGCCGGTCATCTTGACCTGGCGCGCCGCACGCATCGCGATCTCGCGCACGGTGTGCTCGCGACGCTGTCTGTAGCGCTCGACGTCAACGATGATCCGCTCGCCTTCGTCAAGGTGCCGGCCGACCATGACGTTGGTCACCGATTGCAGCGCCCGCAGCGTTTCGCCGCGCCACCCGATCAACGCGCCCAGGTCGCGCCCGCTGATGTCGAGCGTGATCGGCTCGCTGCTCGGCCGCACGGTCACCTGGGCGCGCACGCCCATGAGCTTGAGGAGGCCTTCGACCAGGCCGCGCGCAACCTCTGCCTTCCCGTTGGCCGGCGCGGCGTCTGCGCCGCTTGATGCGGTTGCCGCGTGGTCGATCACGGTGACCTCGACCACGGCCTCGTCCGGCGTCTCCGTGATGACTTTGATGTCCACGTTCCGGCGGCTCTCTTTCAGTTCGATCAATGCCGCGTCAACCGCCTCGTCAACCGTGCGGCCGCGCCCTTCAGCGGAGCTCATCGCAACTCACCTCTACCCTCATTTCTGTCGGTTGTCTTTTGGTCTTGGACCATTCTTGGGCCCATTCTTCGGACCGCTTTTAGGACCGCTGTCCGGGCCTTTCTTCGGACCGCTGTCAAAGCCCTTCCTGGGACCGCTGTCGGGCCCCTTCTTCGGTGGCGGCGGCGTCCCGCCCTTGCCATTGGAACCCCCAGACACGATCCGTCTGAACCGAGCCGGCAGCACGTTTCCCCAGCCGACCACGAAGCTCTGCTGAATGATACTGACGCAGTTGCCGACAAACCAGTAGAGGCCGAGCCCGGCCGGTACGTTCAGGGCGAAGTAGCCGATCATCAGGGGTGAGAGCCATACCATCGTGCGCTGCATCTGCAGCGTCTGAAGCTCCTGCTCCGTCGGGTTGGGCGGGGGAGGCATCTGCAGCATCCGCGATTGGACGAGTGTCGTGAGCGCGGCAAGCAGCGGGAAGATCAGGAACGCAATCACCGGAATCGGCAGGCCCGCGATCAGTAGATGGTGGTTCGGGTTGTCGTTCAGGTTCGAGATCCACAGGAACGGCTGAGGCGGATGGCCAGCCTTGGCGAAGCCCTGGAACACGTAGTAGAGCGCCGTCAGGATCGGCAGCTGGACGATCAGGGGTAGGCACCCGACCAGGCCGCCCAGGGGGTTGACCCCGTGCTCCTGGTAGAGCTTCATCATCTCCGCGTTCAGCTTGGTCGGATCCTTCTTGAATTTCTTGCGAAGGTCCGCTACCTGAGGTGCGAGCTTGCGCTGCTCGACCATCGTCTTGCGCTGGGTCACAAGCTGGAACTGCTGTAAGGGAGCGAGGACCAGGCGGATCATGATCGTCAGGACGATGATCGCGACCCCGTAGGCCCCGATCGCTTCGACGACCGGAAACCCCTGCAGGTGGATGTACAGGTAGTTCAACAAGCTCGAAAGTGGCTGCTCGACCACGGCAAGCCAGACGTCGCGGATCGGCGACAGGAACTTGCCAATGCTGTTGATGAGGTCGCTCAGTTTGTTTTCTCCGATGAAACGTGGATGGCGGGATCAGGGGACAGGATCGTAGCCGCCCTTGGC
The DNA here is from genome assembly GCA_035260405.1 of Candidatus Dormiibacterota bacterium. Taxonomy (GTDB): domain Bacteria; phylum Chloroflexota; class Dormibacteria; order Dormibacterales; family Dormibacteraceae; genus Palsa-870. The sequence continues at coordinate 21,338 of DATFVI010000172.1, read as the reverse complement.
GAATGGATGGCAGCGTGCGATCCGCGCCGCCCCCATCCAGCCACCGCGCAGCCAGCCATACCTTTCAACCGCCTCATATGTGTAGTGGGAACAGGACGGGTAGTAGCGGCAGGAAGGTGGAAGCACCTTCGAAAACGACATCTGGTAGCCCCGAATCAGGGTGAGGAACAGCCTGGTCATTAGTTCAGGTTCGACAGCCGGAGGGCGGCCTGATCTGCCTCGGCAACGAGCTCGGCGAATGCAACGTCGAGGGCGGCAGGCCGGGCGATGAGAACCACGTCATATCGTATTCCCACCCCGGCGAAAGGCGAACCAACGGCGAACCACCTCACCCTCACAAGCTCGCGCAGCCGCCGGCGGGCCCGGTTGCGGGCGACCGCCCCCTTCACCAGCCGGCTTACGCCCACCCCGACCCGGCACTGCTCTCGGTCGCTTGGCACGGCGAAAGCGACCAGGGCGCGGCCGCTGTGAAACCGCTTGCCGCCGATCGCGGCCTGGAAATCGCCATGCCTGCGCAACCGGATGCGTCGTTTCATATCTGGATTGCGCCCTGCGCGCGCCCGACGGGGTTCATTGCGCCCTGCGCGCGCCCGGCTCGCCCGCCTACGCGGACAGCCGCTGGCGACCCTTGCGTCGGCGGTTCTGCACGACACGTACTCCGCCCCTGGCGCTCATCCGGCGCAGGAAGCCGTGCACGCGCCGGCGGTAGCGCTTCTTGGGTTGGAACGTCCGCTTGATGGTGGCCCCCTCCGAGGAGTCAAGAGCTGGCGAGAACCGCGGTAGTGTACCGGAGGTGAGGCCGTGCGATCGTGATAGCGCTTATGTCACTTCATCCGCTGACCCAGATGCCTTGCGATGTCCACAGGGCTTTGCTACACTCCCCGCCCGGAAGCAGCCGGGTCCAGGGTTCTGGTATTGACTCAGTACAGATTGCACCAAGCCGTTCCACTTATCGTTATATTCGACGCCACAATAAAGATATAACACCGCTTCCTGGTTTCGGGATCGACCGGATGTTGGATTTCGGGTGGCTGGGCAGCGCCAGCCTGTGGAAATCCGGTCCGCTCTTTTCCACAGGCACCAAGGAGGCGGAGCTCATGGTCAGGGAGCTTCGGGTTGAACCTGCCGTCGCGGGCGGCGCGATCGGCGGGTGTCCCGCGTGAGCGATGACGCAGGAGAGGTGAAAGAGGAGTTTGGCCCCAGGTTGTCCACAGCATTTGCAGAGCGGGACAGCCAGTCGTCCCCAGGGCCGGGCATCCTCTTCCCCAACCACGGCGGCGCCTCCGGACAAGGAGATATAAGGTGAATCAGGATCAGATCTGGTCACAGGTCCAGGAGGAGCTGCGCTTTCAGCTCGCCAAGCGGACCTATGACATGTGGCTGAAAAACACATCGGTGGTTTCAGCCGACGGCGGGACATTCCGCATCGGCGTACCAAGCAAGCTCGCCAAGGACTGGCTCGAAGATCGTTTCTCTGGATTGATCCAGGAGACCCTGCAAGCGGTGACTGGATCCGAGGTCGACATCGATTTCGTGATCTCGCCGACAGGACATCGCCCGGCGCTGTCCACAGTCGACGGCGATTTCGACCGCGTGTCAGAGAACGGCCGCGACAGCAACGGGCACGGCAACGGGGTCGAGGCGTTGCCGGATGCGCCGGCCATCCCGCCCTCAGAGCTCAATGCCCGGTTCCGGTTCTCGTCATTCGTGGTCGGACACAACTCACAATTTGCACACGCCGCCGCCAAGGCTGTCGCCGAGGCTCCGGGGGACAGCTACAACCCGCTGTTTCTCTACGGAGGAGTGGGCCTTGGCAAGACTCATCTCATGCATGCGATCGGCCACGAAGTCCACGACCGCTTCCCCCGCAAGCGAGTCGTGTACCTCACATCCGAGCAATTCACCAACGAGGTGATCAGCTCCATCGCCACCGCGCGCATGGGTGAGTTCCGTCACAAGTACCGCACTGTCGACGTGCTTCTCATCGACGACGTGCAGTTCCTCGCCGGCAAGGACCGCACCAAGGAGGAGTTCTTCCACACGTTCAATGCGCTGCATGAGATCAACAAGCAGATCGTCATCTCGTCCGACCGGCCGCCCAAAGAAATCCCAACGCTCGAGGACAGGCTGCGCTCGAGATTTGAATGGGGACTGATCGCTGACATCCAGTCGCCGGACTTCGAGACTCGCCTTGCCATTCTTCACTCCAAGCTGGGCGACAACAGCGCGCTCATCCCCGAAGAGGTCCTCAACTTCATCGCGCACAAAGTGCAGCGCAACATCCGAGAGCTCGAAGGAGCACTCACGAGGGTGCAGGCGTTTGCCGCCGTCCACCAGCGCCAGGTCGACGAAGAGGAGGCCGCACGCCTGCTCGCGGACATCATCCCTGCTGGGACTCGGAAGCCCATCAACGTGGAGCGTATACAGGCGCTTGTCGCCGATTACTACAACGTGACGCTCGAGGATATGAAAAGTAAGCGCCGGGACAAGCACATCGTCTTTCCCCGCCAGGTCGCGATGTTCCTGGTCCGTGAAGAGACTCCTTCATCGTTGCCGGCCATCGGTAAGGCCTTCGGAGGAAGGGACCACACGACGGCCCTTCACTCGATTGAAAAGATCGCCAACGAGCTGAAGGAGGATGAGCGATTGAGGTACGAGGTCCAGGCGATCCGCGAGCGCCTCTACGTGCAGACGTGAGGGTTTCCACAGTTTGTTCGAACCGCCTTGGGACGCAGCTCGCACGGACAGTCGTCGGCCCAATCGTCCCCAGCCTCTCAACAGGACTTAGGTCGACCTCTCCCCTTTACCAAGACCTTGTCCACCGCAAGGTTCGATCTGTAAATGATCTCGACATCCACAGTTCCCACAGCGCTTACTGTTATCTACTACGGATAAGTTCAATCAAGAGAATCTCTAACAACGGGGGACAACTGTCTTGAATTCGAAAGTACTAGCTAGTCAGATGAAGGTCACCTGCAGGCCGTCTGTTCTGGGCCAGGCCTTGCAGGTGGTTTCGCGAGCGATCTCCAGCCGGACCACTCTGCCGATCCTCAATAACATCCTCATCGAGACGACATCAGAAGGGTTGGCGCTCACCGCCACCAACCTGGAGATCGGCATTCGAAAGCTGGTGCCGGCAGAGGTTGCCATGGAAGGAGCGACCACCGCGCCCGCAAGACTGCTAACAGACTTCGTGGGGACGCTGCCCGACCAGGACCTCGAGATGGCGCTCGACGGCGCAAGCCAATCGCTCAGCCTGCGGTGCGCCCGATTTGACACTCACATCAAGTGCATCGAGGCGGAAGAGTTCCCGCCGGGCCCCAGGCCAGACGAAGGCGACCGGCTGGAGGTTGCGCTCGACGAGCTCGTCAGCGCCGTCGAACAGACGCAGATGGCCGCTTCAACTGACGAAGCCCGTCCGGTCTTGACCGGCGTGCTGGTCCAGGTGCAGGGGGGCAGCCTGACGCTGGCCGCAACCGATGGTCACCGGCTGGCGGTGCGCAAGCTTTCGGCGGCCGGCTCATCCGACCTGGAAGCCAGCTTGATCGTGCCGGCACGAGCGCTCGCCGAGCTCTCGAGGGTCTTGAAGGGCGAGCCTGGGAAGGTCGAGGTGATCATCTCGAAAGCCCGCAACCAGGTCTTCTTCCGGGCCGGCAGCTCCGAGCTGACCTCCCGGCTGATCGACGGAAAGTATCCCAACTACGCACAGGTTATCCCCAGTAAGAGCTCTACCAAGGTCCGTGTCTCCACGAGCGAGCTGACGCAGACCGTGCGCGCCGTGTCGCTCTTCGCACGTGACAGCGCGAATGTGATCAGGGTCAAGGCGCAAGCCGGGGCTTTGATCCTGTCGGCGACCACCAACGAGGTTGGTGACAGCAAGGCCGAGATGACCGCCGACGTCGACGGTTCCGACATCCAGATCGCGTTCAACGCCCGCTACGTCCTGGATGCCCTGGGAGTCATAGGAACGGACGAAGTGGAGCTGCTCTTCGACGGTCCCCTGAGCCCGGGGCTCCTCCGGCCGCCGGGCAAGGAGCACTACCTGTACGTGATCATGCCCGTGCGGGTGGCGATGTCCTGACGCGGAGTGCGACTCCGCAGACTGCGCCTCAGAAATCACCGCAACTACGCTCAGCTGGATCTGGTTCCCGGGCCAGGAATCAATGTGTTCATCGGCGCCAACGGGCAGGGCAAGACCAACTTGCTCGAAGCGGTGGCGATGCTTGCGCTGTCGTCCTCCCCGCGTTCGCGGCGAGAGCTCGAGCTGGTCGGTCCGGTCGCGCCGATGGCTCGCATCGACGCGGAGGTCGAAAGCGGCGGCATCACGGCCGAACTGGCGATCACCTTGACCGTGGAGGGCGACCGGGCTCGACGGGTCATCGAGGTCGACGGAATCCGGCGCCGGGCTTTCGATCTGCCAGGGCGCTTTCGGGTCACTCTTTTCTGGCCCGATGACCTGGGGCTCGTCAAGGCCGGACCAGAGCTCAGGCGTCGTTTCCTCAACCAGATGTTGGTGCAGGTCGAGCCGGGCTACGCGCGAGCCCTGTCCGGGCTGAAACGTGTGCTGGAGCAGCGCAACAGCCTCCTGAAGAAGATCGCGGCCGGTGAGGAAGGAGGAGACGTCCTAGAGGTGTGGAACCAGGGGCTCGTGCGGCTCGGAGGCGAGGTGGCGAGCGCGCGTGCGAACGCCGTACTCGAGCTGGACCCGGAGGCCGCCCGCCGCCATGCCGAGATAGCCGCCGGGGAACGGCTGGAGATCCGCTACGAAGGCCCTCCACAGAACCTCGCCGAAGCTGTGCATAACTCGTTGGCAGAAGACCTTCGACGAGGGTCGACGACGGTGGGTCCGCACCATGACGATGTGCGCATCCTGCTGGAGGGTCAGGACGCGCGAGCCTACAGCTCGCAGGGGCAGCAGCGGACCGCGGTGGTGAGCCTGAAGCTGGCTGAGGCGGCCCTCGTTGCGAGGCGGACCGGCGAGCGGCCCGTACTCCTTCTCGACGATGTTCTGTCCGAGCTGGACCTCGAGCGGCGGTCCGCACTTCTAACACAGGTCGCGGACGCCGGGCAGGTCATCATCACCTCGGTTGAGGCCGGACCATTCCCGCCCGAGCTGATGGCAAATTCGATGGTCTGGACCGTCAGCGGGGGCACGATCGCACCCTGTGGATAAGTTGGGCAATATCCTGCCGAGAGTGCTCCGCCGGCAACCAGGCGGGGCGAAGTTCCTGGGCGTCCAGGTTGCCTCGGCCTTTCGCCTGGTGATCGGCGCCGAACCGGCCGGACTTTGCGACGAGATCGAGCTTCATTCCGGCACGCTCGTGGTCACGACTTCCAGCCCGGCCCTGGCTCACCAGCTGAGGCTCGATTCAGAGGTCATCCTGGGCCGGCTGAACGGTCTCAACCTTGGTCGCAAGGTCCGGGCCATCCGTGTTCGGATCGGCCACTCGACGCCAACGCAGTGACCAACCGCCTGGGCGTCGAGCAGCGCGCGGCGGCGGCGATCGGCGGCGGGCCGATCCGCGTCGTCGCGGGCGCCGGAACCGGGAAGACGGCGGTCATCGCTGAGCGATTTCGCCGCCTGGTCAACGATGGCACGGCGCCGGCCTCGATCCTGGTCATGACCTTCACAGAGCGCGCCGCGGCGGAGATGCGCCAGCGCATCGAGGACCTGATCGGCGACGCCGCCCCGGCTGTGGGCACGTTTCACTCGATCGCCCTCGGATGGCTGCGCGCAGACGGGCGCGTGGTCGGTGTGCCGGCGGGCTTTCGGATCCTGACCGGCGCCGACCGCTGGATCCTCGCTCGCGAGCTGATGTGGAAGCTGGCTGACAACGCACTGGCCGGCGACGAAAGGCCCGACGACCTGGTCGGCCCCGTGTTGCAGATGCTCGAACGGATGAAGCAAGAGCTCGTGCCGATCGCTCGACTCGCGGCCTGGGCGTCCGCCACCGACGACCACGAGCGGGGCGAGCTGATGCGCGCCTGCGCGCGCTTGTTTCGCGCTTACGACCGCGAGTGCCGCAAGCACCGCTATCTCGATTTCGAAGACTTGCTGGTGCTGGCGGTCCGGATGCTGGAGGAGCACCCCCAGGTCCTCGAGAGGTACACGGCCCGTTTCCGGAGGGTGCTGGTCGACGAGTACCAGGACTTGAACCTGGCGCAGGAGCGCCTCGTCGAGCTGGTCGCATCGAAGAGCGAGCCGTTCGTCGTGGGCGACGACGATCAGTCCATTTATCGATTTCGAGGAGCCTCGCGGGCCAGCCTGGAAAGGTTCATCGCCAGCTTTCCAGGTACGCGCTCGATGACGATGGGCCGGAACAGGAGAAGCTCGCGCCGCATCGTGGCCGCCGCCGCCGCGCTGATCGGAAACAACGGCGACCGGCTTCCGAAACAGCTGGTTTCCGGCACGGCCGGACCGCAGGTCGAGCTGTGGAGTTGCCCAGACATGCTGACCGAAGCCACTTCCATCGCGACGCGTGCCGCGGCTTTGGTTGCACGTGGAACATTGCTCCGCGAGATCGCAGTCCTATGCCGAACCAACGCCATCGCGCGTCCCATCGCCGCGGCCCTGGCGGCCCAAGGGCTGCCGCACGTGGTGATCGGAGGCCGCGGCTTTCACGACCGGGCAGAGATCAGAGACGTCATCGCGATGCTGCGCGTGCTGCTGGACCCGGCGGACCTCGTGGCCCTCGCGAGGGCATTCACTCGCCCTCCTTTGAACCTCGATCCTTTGCGCGCGCTGGCGTTGCTCCGGGACCGCGGTGAGCGATCTCCGCTCAGCTCCCTCAAGACCTGGGCGCCCGCTGCATCGTTCGCGGACCTCCTGGAGGACCTCGCCTCCGAAGCGACGAGGCTCGACGTCCGCGACCTGTTCTTCGAGCTGATGAATCGCAGCCGCTACCTCGAGGTGGTCGGGCAAGCCCTCGAACCGGGCGAAGCCGCGCGGGTCACCGCCAATGTCAGCCGGTTCGCCGAGATGATCGCGGAGTTCTCTGAGAACGAGGCGGATCGGTCGCTGTCCGCGTACCTGCATCACCTCGACCTGGTCCTGCTTTCGGGAGAGGACGAAGAGCCGGCGCCCGTCGAAGCGGCAGATGACGCCATCCACGTCATGACCATCCACCAGGCCAAAGGGCTCGAGTTCGAGGTGGTGTTCGTCCCGGGCCTGGTCGAGGGACGCCTGCCTCAGTCCGGCCGTTCCCCTCGTTTCGAGCTCCCGGCGTCTGTTCTCGAGCCGCTTGTGAGAGGCCGCGAGGACGTCGTGGCGGAGGAACGGCGGCTGTTCTACGTGGCGATGACTCGAGCCAAGCGCCACCTGTTTCTGACGAGGGCCTCGCACTACGAGGGAGGCCGGCGCTGGAGAGAGTCGCGCTTCCTCGAAGAGGTCCGTGCCGCCGGCGCCCGCACAGTCCGCGAGCGCACGTTCGATGCCGCGGCGGTGCCTCCCGGCGTCCGCATTCCGACTCGTAGACCAGGTGAGGTCGTGCTCTCCTACAGCGCGATCGCCGCCTATCGCGACTGCCCCCGGCAGTACTGGTACCACCAGGAACAGCGGCTGCCCGCGGTGCAGAGCGCCGAAGCCGTGCATGGAGTGATCCAGCACGAGGTGCTGCGTCAGGCAGGCGAGGCACGCAAGAGCGGCCGCGAGGTGACGGCCCGCGCGCTGAGATCGATCCACGACGAGGTCTGGAGGCACAGCACGTTCCCCGACCCGCGGCGCGCGGCCACGTTCAGGCGGATCGGAGCAGCGCAGCTGGAGGCATATCGCGAGCGGGGAGGATTCGACGTTTCGCCCGACTTCCTCGAGCAGCCTTTCAGCGTCTCGCTCGATGGATGGACGCTACGCGGAGTGATCGACCGCATCGATCGCACGGACTCAGGGTGGCGGATCGTCGACTACAAGAGCGGCCGGCCGCTCACTCGCAGCCGCCGCGACCTCCAGGTGGCTCTGTATGCGCTGGGAGCAGGCAGCACCCTGCACCTCGACCCCATGGAGCTCGAGGTCGTGTACCTGGCAGCGGGCGAGAGCGTCAGAGTCGAGAAGGTGAAAGAACTCGTGACCGACGCCACGAACCAGGCCGCGGACGTCGCCGAAGGCGTGCGGGAGGGCAGGTTTGAGGCGCGGCCCGAGCGCCGCCGCTGCCGTCTCTGTCCCTACCGGCTCGCGTGCGCCGACGCCCTGTAACGAGCTGCCAGCAGCAGGCATTCGCGTGCGATGTCAGACGACGCGTAGGGATGCGCCAGCTCCTCGGCTTTGCGCGACATCTCGCGCCAGGTGGGACCGCCTTCCGCGAGAACACGCACCTCATCCAGGAGGTCCGAGTCCCTTGGCGCGTAGGCACCGAACCCTGAATCGACGACGTAGTCGACGTTGGGCGTCTCCTGTCCCGGCAGGAAGCCGGTGATGATCAGCGGCAGCCCTGTCGCCAGCGCCTCTGCAATCGCGCCGGGCCCCGCTTTCGTCACCACCATGTCGCATGCGCGCATCAACTCGGGCATGTAGTCGACGAATCCGAGGACCAGGGTCGGCGTCGCAAAGCGAAGCTCCTCCAGGCGACGCCGCAGCTTCTCGTTTCGTCCGGCCACGACGACTAGCTGCCACTGGTATGGCTCCCACCCAAGGGTGCGCACCTGCTGCGTCAGGTGTCCGACCCCGGCCGCGCCGCCCATGACGAGGACGGTGAACCTGCGCTCGTCCAGTCCAAAGCGCCGGCGCAGGGCCTGCTTCTCGCCGGGTGCGGGCGGGCGGAATCGAAGGTCGACCGGAAGTCCGAGCAGCTTGATGCGGTCAGCCGGCACGCGACGCCTCAAGGCCACCTTGCGCGCGAGATCTGTGGGAGCGATCACGAGATCGGCCTGGCTGAAGGTCCAGCCGCGATGAAAGTCGACGAGGTCGGTGATCACCGTCATGAGGGCACGCGGCCGGCCACTCTTGCGGATCGCCTGGTGGCTGATGTGGTTCAGCAGAGGATGTACCGACAGCACGACGTCTGGGTCATGAGACTTCAGCAGGTCGGACACCGCGTTCCGCACGCCGGGGCCGAAGACGGCGCGGATCGCAGCGAAGGCAGGCCTCGTGTTGCTGGTGTGGTAGACCGCGCCCCAGGCCGCCCGCGACCGCTGGATCACCGGAGAGTAGAGCGAGGCAAGCCTCCTGACGACGGTTGGGCCCTGTCCGATCAGCGGGTCGGCCACCGTGACGATGCACGTCGGGTCGAGCAGCTTGAGTGCGTCCGTGAGAGCGCGGGCCGCGGCACGGTGGCCACCGCCCGTGTCGCTGAAAAGAATCAGGACCCTTGGCGAACCGCCTGCTGGAGTTGGTAGGAGGGGCGGCGCCTCCGGATGGCCGGCGTCGGCCGGGCCGGCGCTTACTTCCGTCGCGCCGCCGCGCGGCGCGCGATCCACCGCATGTTGTACTGGGCCAGGAGGAAGGTCAGGAACACCATCGCGATGATCCCGATGCTCACCCACAGGATGGTTCGCTTGGCGAGCTCACCTGGAGGCAGTGGCGCAGCGCCTGCGCCCAGGCTGTTCTGCTGAATGATGTAAGCCGCCAGGTCTTTGACGTCCTGGTCGGTGAGGGCGGCGTTGCCGCCTTTGGCCGGCATCGCGATTGACTTCGGATCCCCGGGCTGCGGGGTGCGGCCGTTGGTGATGACGTCGATCAGGAAGTTGGGGTCGAGCGGGTTGGGAACCCCGGTCAGCTTGTCGAGCGGATTGAGCACGGCGCCAATCCCGCCCTCGAGGCTCGTGCCGTGGCACGTGGCGCAGTTCTGGGCGTAGAGGGTGGCGCCTTTGGCAGGGTCGCCCGGCAGCGCCGCACTGCCCGAGGGTGAAGGCGAAGGAGAGCTGTCCGCCAGCGTCGTGATCGCGGTGAGTGCGATCAAGGCCGGGATCGCCAATGCGACCAGCGCGGAGAGCTTGAGGCGCTTGGGCAGGCGCATGGCGCGCCAAATCATAACTGCCTCTATTCTCGGGCCTCGGCGGGAATAGCTGCTGAGCGCGTAGGTTTTACTTCTCATGGCTTCCTGCTCGCCGGTCTCTCGTTCCGGCTTCTGCTGCGTCTCACGACGCTGGCTTGACGCGAGATCGGCCTACCGTGGCTGAGCCGACCCGGTTGATCGACGACCGCGCCGCCTCGAGGCGGATCGCGGTCATATCCATGCACACGTCACCTACCGCGTCGCTCGGACAGAACGCCAACGGCGGGTTGAACGTTTACGTTCGAGAGATCTGCACCGCCTTCAGCGAGCGTGGGATCGCCACCGACATTTTCACGAGGAGACAGTCCCTCGACGATCCGAGCGTCGAGCAGCTGGCGGCTCTGTCGCGGGTGGTCTACCTCCCGGCGGGCAACGGGCTCGACAAGTACTCCCTCTACAACGAAGTGCCTTCGTTTGCCGGCCGGATCCTGGAGTTCGCAGCCGGCGAGAACATCTCCTACGACCTCCTCTACTCGCATTACTGGTTGTCGGGCGAGGTGGCGTGCCTGCTGCGCCCGCGCCTTGCGACCAGCTGGGCACACATCGCGCACACACTTGGGCTGGTCAAGAACCGCACCCTGGCAGCCGGCGCGCGCCCCGAGCCCGACCTGCGAATTCGCGTCGAGGCAGAGCTAGCTCAGCAGGCAAACCTGTTGATCGCCTCGACGCCGGACGAAGCCCAGGAGCTGATCGACGGCTATGGAGCCGACCCGCAGCGCGTGACCGTGGTCCCGCCGGGTGTTGACCTTGCGATGTTCCAGCCGATGGATCGAGTTGGAGCGCGTCGTGAGATCGGCTACGGAAGCGGGCGATTGCTGCTCTTCGTAGGCCGGCTGGAGCGGCTGAAAGGCGTAGAGGTCGCGATCCGCGCACTTGGACTTCTGCGGGACCGGCGACACGATGATGTACGGCTGATGATCCTCGGCGAGGACAGCCACGAGGGCGAAGAGAGTGAGAAGGAGCGATTGAAGGCAATCGCCTCAGAGGTCGGCGTGCGTGATCGCGTCGACTTTGTTGGCTCTGTCGCCCACCACGAGCTGCCGTACTTTTACGCGGCGGCCGACGTGTGCGTGATGCCGTCTTACAGCGAGTCCTTCGGCCTCGTGGCTCTCGAGGCGCAGGCGTGCGGATGTCCAGTGGTCGCCTCCGGGGTCTCGGGCCTTCGCTCAGTCGTGCGCGACGAGGTCAGCGGATACCTGATCGACGAGCACGATCCGGCCGCATACGCCGAGCGTATTGGTCGCCTGCTCGAGAACAGCGAGCTTGCTCAGCAGATGGGCCGCCGCGGGCGGCTTCTGGCTCAGCGGTTCTCCTGGACGCGCACCGCCGACCGGCTCGAAGACCTGTTCGAGCAGGTCGCAGGAAGAGATCAGGCCCTGGTCCAGGCCAGCGCTCGGCACGAGTAAGGAAAGGACGTCGGGTCGAATCGCGTAAGCGCGGTGGGACGCGTTCCGTCGGCATTCATGAGCCAGACTTCGTTACCGCTGACGAACGCGATCTGATGGCCGTCGGGCGATGGAACCGGTGCGGAGAGGTCGATGTTCGGGTCCGACGGAAGGCCCGAACCTGCGTTCAGGGCGGATTGGGGAGCGGCCACGTTGACCACGAAAGCTTTGTGGGTGGTGGTGCCGGCCGGCTGCGCGTCGAGCACGAGGTGGGTCGAGTCCGGAAGCCATGCCGGTGAGCCAAGGTCCCCGGAGGCCACCGTGGTAGTGGTTCCCGCGCCGACCAGGTTCTTCACCTGAAGGCTGCTCGCACCGCCGTCGTCCCGCAGGTACGCGATCCGGTTTCCTGACGGCGCCCACGTGACATCGCTGATCGCGCCGCTGTCAATCGTCAACAGGTAACGAGCGTGCAGCCCGACGTCATAACCCCAGACCTTGTCCGGCGCGAGCGCGCCCTGCACGAATGCCAGCCTCAACCCATTCGGCGCGACTGTTACCTGAGCCACGTCGGGCGAGATCACCTCATCGACTCCGTCAACGGACTGTCGGTGCAGGACGCCCGCATCGTCGATGTAGACGTAACCCATGCCTGCGGCCAGAGCGGCGGCCCACGTGCCTCGGAAGCTGAGGTGCGTCGTGCCACCGCCCGGTGTGAACTCGGACCAGGTTTCGCTGTCGCCCTGGATCAAGAGGCGGTCTCCGCCCGGTGACCAGGTGAAGGAGTGGACCGGGTTGCCGTCAAAAAGCTGGCGGGGGAACCCCGCTTCGTTGACGATCCACAATCCGCCTGGATTTCCGTCGGATCCGTTTGTGGCGAAGGCCAGCCAGCCCTTGAGGGCACTGGGCGCACCAGTCGTGAACCGAACCGTCTGGTCGCGGCCGAGCTGGTTGCCGTCGATATCCAGGGCGGCCGTGTTGACGGCAACCTGGTACGTGGTGTTGGGCGCCAGGAGCTCCGATGGCGCGATGGTCGCTCGGCGTCCATCCGCCGGATCGACTCGCACGTCGAACGGGATGCTGGGATTGAACGTCAGTGCCGAACGCAAGCTGTTCGCGTTCATCTCACGCGTGAAGTTGAGCGTGATGTACGCGGCCGGATCGACGCCCGTGTCGCTGTCCGACGGCGTGGAGGCGGCCAGGTTTGGCGGACCTTCGGTGACGAACGACCAGTGGTGGCGCAGCGAGTACGTGTTGCCGGCGAGGTCGCGGTAGCCCGGATCGAGGACCACCTCGTAGGTCGTGCTCGCCTGAAGCGTCGAGTGCGTATAGAGGAGTTGGTGCGCGCTTTCCCACTGCACGGTGCCCAGTGATGCGGGCACCAGATGGAGCCGGCTTTCCACGGACGCCTGGTCGACGTCGTGGTCGAACGCGATCTTGATGGGGGCGGCGGTCGAGACTTCGACGGCGCCGCGCTGAGGCGAGTAATCGACGATCTGGGGCGGATTGCCGGCGCATGCGGTTAAGGGAAGCAGGATCGCCGCGGCGCCGGCGGCCGAGAGAAGGCGCATTCTCCCGGGGCCCTGCGCGCAAGCGCGACCAGGATGGGACTTACTGAATGCCCTGCGCGCAAGCGGCGGTAAGGATGGGCTATTTGATTGCTCCCGAACCAGCCCCTGCGCGCAAGCGCGATGAGGATGGGACCAATTGATTGCCCCCAACCGGCCGACCTTACCCGAGGCTAAGCGCGGAAGAAAAGAGAGGCAACCCACCCTGTTAAGACTACGGACGCCTAGAGGTGGGACTTGAGCCGGGCCCTCATCTCCTGGGCGAGCTGCTCGAGCCGCGAAGAGTCCACGAAGAGGAGCGAGATGCTCGGAATCTGGTCGATCGCAGCCTCGACTCCGCCGAGCGACGGATCGGCCGCCCCAAGAATGTCCTTCACCTTGCGCGCGCGGTTGCCGAGGGCGTCCTCCGCCATCGCTTGCAGCTCCGCGACGATCGATGTCCAGTCGAGCTGCGGCCCGGAGCTCTCCGGCGGCGCGGTCGGCGCGACCTGCATGGTCGGGGGAGTCGGCTGCGTGTAGCCTGCGTACCCCCCGGTCGGGATCTGCGCGGTGGGCGGCTCTGCGGGCATCACCGGGATGGTCGGGTTGGTCGGCACGACAGGCTCCGGCACGGGCGCCATCGGCGGCGGCGCAACGGCCACGGGCGGAGGAGCTTGCGCGCCGCGCGAGTTGCGCAGCCCTCCGACGATCTCGTCGACATCGAGCGGAGGGTGCTTGGTGTTGTCCGCCGACTTGACCTCGATCATCGCCGCCGGGTCATCGCAAAGTGCCAGGGCGCGGTCAGGCTTGTCGGAGATGTCCCGCGACTCGCTCGTATACGCGCCGGCCAGGTCGCCGTCCGAGAGGATGATTACGCCGGTGCCGCCGGCGGACCGGATCATCACGCTTCCGCTCAGCTTCCGGTCGCTCAGGAATTTGAGCAGCGCCTTCATATCCACCCAAGCCGCATAAAGCTCGGTGTACATGGGCCTGGAAACCGTCAGCTCGTAGAGGCCGTCGATCAGCTCCGGGGAGAGGCCGACCACGTCCAGGACCCCATGTCCGCTGGTCACGTCGTCGTTGAAGCGCTGCAGCGCTTGCTTACCGAGCACAAGGCTGCCCGCGTCGGCTGCGCCGTCGTACATGCACTCGAGCGCTGAGCCTTCACGGAACAGAATCAGTCCTGAGGCATCGTCCGTCAGGAGCCGCACGTATCCCGTGTAGCCCTCTTTTTCGAGGGTCGTGATCAAGCGCGGGAAATCAACGAACGACGTTTTCAAGGAGTCGTAGATGATCTGCCCCGCGGGAACGGGAATCGGTTCGCGCCCGTGCTTCGGCTGCGGGCGGTGCTTCACGCCACGTCTCGGCTGTGGTGCTTCCACCTTCCTCTCCGTTTCAGCATGATCCATGCGCTCGGCGCGTGCTTCAGGCCTCGGCTCGGGCTCGGGCGCGGGTTCGGGCGCCGGTTCGTGCCTCGGTTCGACTGCGCCCTGCGCCTTGGGCGCCGATTCAGCGGTCTGGACCAGCTCGGTGATGCCGGCCTTGACCGACTCGTCGGCGGGCAGCTTGGCTTTGGCGTCAAACTCGAAATCGCCCTTGGTCCAGTGGAGGGCGTTGACCACCGCGTCATCGCCGGCTTTTCCATCGCTCTGGGCGTGGAAAAGATGGCCGAACAAGAAGTACAGGGAGGCCGACTGTCCATTCCCATTGCGGACGGTAAGGGTACCCGTGGAGCGCTCACCCTGAGCAGCTTCCAGGAGCGATCGAAGGGGAATGTCGGCCAATGAGCCGTGCGACTGCAAGAGCAATTCTCCTGAGATCGGCCCAGCCCGATCGGGGGATTAAGAGAAAGTTAGTATAGATATCGAGATCAGATCCGCGCTCCCGGAGCCGCCCGAGACCGGCGAAGCCGTCCCATCGAGCTCGCGACCGGCGGCCCGGATGATCCTGGTTCGCCACGGCCAGTCGACCTGGAACCGCGAGCACCGCATCCAGGGCCAGCTGGATCCTCCTCTGTCCGGCGAGGGCCGCCGCCAGGCCGAGCTGCTGGGACGCCGGCTCGCCGGCCGCCGTCTGGCGGGCTTCTACGCGAGCGACCTGAAGCGCGCTTTTGAGACTGCACAGGCCATCGAGTCGCTGGTCGACCTCAAACCCGATCCCACGGCTGGTCTCCGGGAGATCTACCTGGGCGAATGGGAAGGCCTCCGCACCGACGAGATAGCGCAGCGTTTCCCCGAGGCATGGGCGAGGTGGACCGAGAAGCCCGACTGGGACCTCGTACCCGGTGGAGAAGGCGCCGCCCGCTTCGAATCCAGGGTCAATGCTTCCCTGGACGAAATTCTGGGCCGCCACGCGCAGGGAGACATCCTGCTCGTCACCCACGGAGGCGTGATCCAGGTCGCGCTCCATCGCGTGATCGGCCGGCCGAGCACGGGCCTCTTTCCTTTCAAGATCCAGAACGCATCCATCTCAGTGATCGAGGCGCGGGAGGGTCGCATGGTCATCGCCGGCTCGAACGACGTCGCTCACCTCGAGCCGGCGCTTGTCACCGAGCCCGGACCCGGGTGACACAGGAAGCCTCACGTTGGGATGACGAGCTCGAAGAGAAGGGCTCGCCGGCTCCGCTCTTGCAGTCCTGGGCATGGGGTGAGGTCCAGGCCCGCGCCGGGTGGAAGATCGAACGGGTCAGCCTCAAAGGCGGCGCGATCGCGAGCGTACAGGTGCGCTCAGTGGGCCCTGCGCGCGAGGCTTACGTCCCGCGCGGCCCGGTTCCGCCAAGCGTCGAAGCGATCGACGCTCTGGTCGAATGGGCCCGTGACGCGAAGATGGCGCGGCTGCTCCTTGAGCCAGAAGCGCCGGCCGATCTGACGGACGCTCTCACCGAGCGCGGCTTTTCAGCCGTGGGTCCAACGCAGCCTCAACACACCCGGATTCTTCAGCTGCGGCAGCCAGACGAAATGCTCAAGACGTTCAAGCACGGCCGCCGCTACAACATCCGCGCCGGTCTTCGGCGCGGCGGCGTCGTCAAGGAGGGCAAGGACGCCACGGAGCTCGCGCGCCAGTCGGCCGCTGTCGAACGGCGCGAATCGATCAACCTTCCCGACCGGAGCTACTACGAGCTTCTGCTCGAGCTCCTGCCGTGGTGCCGCACGTACACCGCTTACGGACAGGAACACGCGGACGCTCTGGCCACGGTCCTGGTCGCGCGGCATGGCGGCCGCGCCTACAGCCTCTTCGCGGGTCGCAGCGGCGCGCACCCCGAGCTGATGGGCAACGACCTAGCGTGGTGGGCGGCGATCCGTTCGGCCGCCGAGGCGGGCTGCCGGGACTTCGACTTCTGGGGCGTGCCGCCTCCGGGCGCGGGTCCGGACCATCCCTGGCACGGCCTGGGCGTCTTCAAGTCCGAGTTTGGCGGCGACGAGGTGGCCTATGCGGGAGCTTGGGGACTGGTGCTCTCCGCGGCCGGCGCGAAGCTGATCTCGCTTGAAAAGAGGTCCCGCAGCTACGTTCGGGGGTTGAAACGAAACATATCCTAACAATCCTTCAGATCGGTTAGGATGATAGGAGTGGCTGCCGCATTGGAAACCTTTCGAAAGGTCCTCGTCGTGGACCCGGATGCTCCGACACGCCGGGAAGTCCGGGCCGCCTCCGAGCAGGATGGCTACCAGGTGCTCGAGGCCGACTCCGGGGCGGAAGCGCTCCGCCAGGTGGAGCATTCGCACCCCAACCTCATTCTCCTCGAGGTCACCCTCCCCGACGGTTCCGGCTTCGACGTCTGCCGCGAGCTCAGGAAGATGGATCCCGCGGTGCCTGTGATCATGATGAGCTCGCGGTCCGACGAGATCGACGTGGTGGTGGCGCTGGAGATCGGAGCGGACGACTATGTGAGCAAACCGCTGCGGCTGCGCGAGCTCGTGGCGCGCATGACCGCGCACCTGAGGCGCACGCGCTTCGAATCGGCGGAGGCGATGCGCAGCAGGCTCGAGTTTCGCGACCTGGTGATCGACGTCAACGAGCGCAGGACTTACAAGTCAGGCAAGGAGGTGGAGCTCACGCACACGGAGTTCGACCTCTTGACGTTTCTCGCGAGCAACGCGGGCAAGGTGCTCAGCCGGGAGAAGATCCTCAACTCGATCTGGGGTTACGAATATCCGATCGAGACTCGCGTGATCGACGTGCACATCCGCAACCTGCGCCGCAAGATCGAAAGCCAGCCCTCGCGGCCTTATTACATCCTGGCGGTGCCAGGCATCGGCTACCGCTTCACCAACGCCCGGCCGGTCTGACCCCCAATTCGGCCAGCGATTTGCGAACGAAGTCGCGTTCGCCGATGCGCGGGTGCGGGATTACGAGGTCGCGCTGGTTCAGCTGCCCGTCGCCGAACAAGAGGATGTCGACGTCGATGACTCGAGGCCCCCAGCGGCGGGTGGCCTTGCGCCCGCCCTCGACCTCGACCTGCTTCGCAGCTTTCAGCAGCTGACGCGCCGTGCCAGGCCAGTCCACTTCGACGACCTGGTTCAAGAAGCGGGGCTGATCGGCGACTCCCCAGGGCTCGGTCTCGATGACGCGACTTTGACGCAGGATGCGCGTTCCCTTTTGACGCAGCCGGCGGCGTGCGGCACTCAGGTTGCGCGAGCGCGAGCCGAGATTCGAGCCCAGCCCAAGGTAGGCGATCGTCAACGCATGCGATCGGCGATCTGCGCGACACGTGTCATCTGCCGCACGTCGTGGACGCGGACGACGTCCGCTCCGCGCAAGATCGCTGCGGTAACGGTGGCGGCCGTGCCCTCCACCCGCTCACCGACCGGCAGGTCGAGCGCCTTGCCGATGAACGACTTCCGCGACGTTCCGATGAGAATCGGCTGGCCGAGCTCGCGCAGCTCTTCCAGGCGGCGCATCACGACCCAGTTCTGCTCGGCGGTCTTGCCGAATCCGATCCCCGGGTCGATGAGGACTCGCTCGCGCGGCACTCCGGCCTGCAGCGCGCGACCGATCGATACACGCAGGAAGCGCTTGATCTCCTCCATCAGGTCCCCCGCATAATCCGTCCCGTCCTGGTTGTGCATCAGCACAAGCGCAGAGCCGGCTCTTGACGCGAGCTCAGCCAGGGCCGGCGACCGGGTAAGACCCCAGATGTCATTGAGGATCGTGGCGCCGGCCGAGATCGCAGCCTCGGCGACCTCGACCTTGTAGGTATCGATGGAGATCGGAACCTCGGTTTCGCGCGCTAGTAGTTCGACCACGCCTTTCGTCCTGGAGACCTCCTCCGCAGCGATGATCGGTAGGTGCCCGGGGCGGGTCGACTCACCCCCCACGTCGAGCATGTCCGCGCCCTCGCTGACCATCCGTAACCCTTGAGACACCGCCAGCCCCTCGTCTGCGCCAATGCCGTCACCGCTGAATGAGTCGGGCGTGACGTTGATGATTCCCATCACGTAGGTCCGCGAGCCCCACTCGAATTTGCGCCCACCGATGTCAGCGATCACGTGCCGATTATCCTTCGCGAATGAAGCTCTATGAGCTTGCCCATGGCGTGCCGGGGGCGACCATCGAGGGCCACGGCGATGTCGAGATCGCCGGAGTCGCGTACGACTCGCGGCGGGTGAAACCCGGCGACCTCTTCGTAGCCGTCGAGGGCCTCAATTCCGACGGCCACGCTTACGTGTCCGACGCTCTCGCCAGGGGCGCGGCGGCCGTGGCCGTCGACCGGGACGTGACGCTCCCTCCGGGCACTTCTCTGCTTCGCATGCCGTCCACGCGAATCGGGCTCGCCGAGCTGGCGGCGGAGTTCTACGACAGGCCGTCGCGGAAGCTCAAGGTGGCCGGCATCACGGGGACGGACGGCAAGACGACCACCACCCACATGGCCGAGCATGTCCTGCAGGCCAGCGGCGTTGTGGCCGGCGCGATGAGCACAGTTTCGTTCACAAGCAGCACTGGCGACGTGGACAACCTCAGCGGCCAGACCACGATGGAAGCGCCCGAAGTCCAGGCGTGGCTCGCCCGTATGGCCGACGCGGGGGTTGAATGCGCGGTCCTCGAGACAACGTCGCACGCTCTGGTCCAGGAACGTGTCCGGGCTTGCGATTTCGACGTCGCCGCATTCACCAACATCGGCCATGACCACCTCGATTACCACGCAAGCTGGGACGACTACCTGGAAGCCAAGGCGCGTTTGATCGATCTCGCCGCGAGCGGGGCGGGCAAAGGTATCGAGAAGACCGCGGTGTTGAATCGTGACGACGCAAGCTACGAGCGCCTCTCGCGACGTCCGATCGCGCGACGCTGGACCTACGGTTTGACGACGGCCGCGGACCTGCATCCGCTCGACCTCAGCGTCACCGGCTCGGGTTCGCGGTTCCGGATGAAGACCCCGGTCGGCGAGACGGAGGTCACGCTTCACGTGCCCGCCCGCTTCAACATCTACAACGCGCTTTGCGCGGCCGGCGTGTGCCTTGCGCTGGGCGTGCCGCTGGATTCCGTCGGCACGGGCCTTGCCGGCTTTGAAGGGGTGCGCGGAAGGCTCGAGCCGGTTGACGTCGGCCAGGACTTTCGCGTGTACATCGACTTCGCGCATTCGGCAGGCGCGCTGGCCAGCGCCCTTGCCGAGCTTCGTCCATTCACGCAAGGCCGCCTGATCGTCGTGTTCGGGTCGACCGCCCGCTCCGACCACGACCGGCCCGGCATGGGCCGCGCGGCAGCCGACTTCGCGGATTTCTTCATCATCACCACCGACGATCCCGTCGACCAGGACCCGGTGGAGATCGCGCGTGACGTGCAGAGCGGCGCTGAAGGCAAGGCGCCCGGGCACGACTATGAGATCGTCATCGACCGGCGCGCCGCCATCCGGCGCGCGATCGAGCTGGCGAGGCCAGGCGATTGCGTGCTGCTGGCGGGCAAGGGACACGAGCGGTCGATGCGCGTGGCCTCAGGATCGGAGCCCTGGGACGAGCGGGCGGAAGCCGAAGCGGCGATCCGCGACCGTCTGGCGCTTCGTTAAGCTCCGCCGCCCACCATACGCACGATTTCCAGCGTGTCGCCGTGTTGCAGAATCGCCGCGCCGTACTCAGCTCGCTCGATGATGGTTCCGTTGTGCTCGACCGCGACCGCGCGCGCGTTCACCCCGAGTTGATCGAGGTAATCAAGAAGCCGGGTCGGATGCTCCAGCTCAACTGTTTTTCCGTTGACTTCGAGCGAGATCATTCGAAGAGTCTGATCGCCGCGTAGCCGGCGGCCCCCGAAGCGAGAACCTCCGCGATCCTTTCCACGCTCACGCCGCCGATCGCGAGCACCGGGATGCTTAGTGAACGAGCTACCTTCGCCAGCGCGGCGAGGCCGGCGGGTGTCGTGCCCGGGTGGGTCGCGCTCCCCCAAACCGGTCCGAAAATGACGTAGTCGGCGCCTTCGGATTCGGCCGCCTGCGCGCTGCCGATCGAGTGCACCGAGCGCCCGATCAGTCGCGCGCCGAGAAGCATTCGTGCGGCGGCGACAGGGACATCGCTTTCAGGTAGGTTGACCCCGGCCGCGTCACACGCCACGGCGACATCACATCGTGAGCTGACCAGGACCGGCACGGACGCGGACGCTATGAGTGCTCTGGCTTCTTTTTCCAGCTCGGCGGTCGTGAGCGCCAGGGCCCGTAGCTGGACGATCGTGGCTCTCGGTGTGGCCCGCGACCCAGCCGCCGCGCTGGACACGATAGCCATCGCCACCGGCCTGGCTAGTTCGGTCGCGAGATGCCCTCGGTCGGCGAGCTCGGGCTGGCCTCGCCGCGCTTGGGGATGCGTCCGGCGTGGTACGCCTTGCGCCCTGCTTCGGCGCCTTCCCTGATGGCGGCGGCCATCAACGCGGGGTCGCCTGCCAGCGCGATCGCGGTGTTGACAAGCACGGCGTCGGCGCCGAGCTCCATCGCCAGCGCCGCGTCCGAAGGCGCCCCGATTCCGGCGTCGACCACAACTGGGATCGACGCGTCTTCGATGATGATCCGGATCTGCTGCAGGGTCTGCAGGCCCTGGCCGGAACCGATCGGCGAGCCGAGCGGCATCACTGTCACGGTGCCGATCTCTTCGAGCTTCTTCGCCAGCACAGGGTCCGCGTTGATGTAGGGCAAGACCTTGAACCCCTCGGCGACAAGCACGCGCGCCGCATTGAGCGTTTCTTCGGGATCCGGGAAGAGGTAGCGCGGGTCGGGAATGACCTCGAGCTTCACCCAGTCCGAGAGCCCCATCGACCGCGCAAGCCGCGCGATGCGCACGGCCTCCTCTGCGGTGCGGCAGCCGGCCGTGTTCGGCAGGATGCGGTAGCGCTTCCAGTCGACCACGTCCAGGATCGTCTTCTTGTTCGGGTTGTCGAGGTCCAGCCGGCGCAATGCGACCGTCACGAGCTCGCACCCCGATGCCTCCAGGGCGGCCAGCATCGACTCG
>DATFVI010000171.1:0-5800 GCA_035260405.1 Candidatus Dormiibacterota bacterium | reverse complement strand
GTCTACATCACCCTGGAGATCCAGAACCTGCTCACCAGCGAGACCGAGCAGACACAGCCGGGCCTTGCACAAGCCCTGGCCCTGACGATGATCGTGATGGTCGTGATCGTGACGTCGTTGTACACGGTGCTGCAGAGGCGCACGTCCAAATGGCTGAGGTGAGCTGATGCAGCAATCACGGCGCCTGAAGCTCCAGATCTTTCGCTGGGTTGTACTGGTGGTGGTTGGTGTATTCTTCCTCGCTCCGCTCGTGGCGATGTTCGAGTTCTCGACCCGGGGCAACGCGATCAACGCGCCGCGCACCCTGGAAGGCTGGACCCTGATCGGTCAGACTCCGGGCCTGGTCAAGGGCATCATCGTGTCTCTCGAGCTGGCCATCATCACGCCCGTCGCAATGTTGGTCCTGCTCCTGCCGACGATGGTCTGGGTACGCCTCCGCCTGCCGGGCTTGACGCGAATCGTCGAGTTCGTCTGCCTTTTGCCTCTTACGGTCCCGGCGATCGCCCTGGTGGTCGGACTCAAACCGATATACATATGGATTGAGATCAATGTCTCGCCGTTGACCCAGGTGCTGGCGTTTGCCTATCTCATCCTCATCCTCCCTTACAGCTTCCGCACACTCGATGCGGGGCTTGCCGCGATGGACCTGAAGACGCTTTCCGAGGCAGCTCGCAGCCTGGGCGCCGGCTGGGCCACGGTGATGCTCCGCGTGGTCGTACCCAACATGTCCAGCGCCATCCTCAACGCGGCGTTGCTCTCGGTCGCCCTGGTCCTGGGCGAGTACACCGTCGCCAACCTCCTCAACTTCCAGAACCTTCAGGTCGAGGTCGCGTACGTGAGCCTGACCACCTCCAACACGGCGACCGCGGTCGCCCTCGGATCGCTGCTGTTCGCATTCGTCCTTCTCCTGCTGCTCTCGTTCGTCGGTCGGGTCCGGGGAAGGCGCACTCGCGCGGAGGAGATCCTTCCGTCGTCGGCCTCATCGGCCGGGATTTGGGGGCAGAGGATATGAGCGAGAACCAGCCGGCTCGCGCCGGCGTCGAGGTGCGCCTCGAGGATCTGAGTCGCCGGTACGGCGGCGTCACCGCGCTGAACGGCCTCAATTTGACCATCGCCCCCGGCGAGCTCGTCGCCTTGCTCGGCCCGTCGGGCTGCGGCAAGACCACTGCCCTGCGCCTGGTGGCGGGGCTCGAGGAGGCCGACGGCGGCCGGGTCGTGTTCGGCGGCAAGGATGTGACGGGACTACCGGCCAACAAGCGCGACGTGGGCATGGTGTTCCAGGCCTACTCTCTGTTCCCTCACATGACGGCGCAGCAGAACGTCGAGTTCGGCCTCCAGCTCCGCCACAAGACCCCTGATGAGCGACGCCGGCGCGCGGGCGAGGTGCTGGACCTGGTCGGCCTCTCTGCCCACGCTTACAAGTACGCCAGCCAGATGTCCGGCGGCCAGCAGCAGCGCGTCGCCCTTGCCCGCGCCCTGGCGATCGAGCCCACTGTGCTGCTTCTCGACGAACCTCTTTCGGCCCTTGACGCGAAGGTGCGCGCGCGCCTCCGCGACGAGATCCGCCGCGTCCAGCTCGAGGTCGGGATCACGACGCTATTCGTCACCCACGACCAGGAAGAGGCGCTCGCGATCGCGGACCGCGTCGGCGTCATGAACGTGGGCCACCTCGAGCAGCTCGGCCCCCCGACTGAAATCTACTCGCGGCCGGCCACTCCTTTCGTGGCCGAGTTCGTAGGTTTGACCAACCGTTTGGCGGGAGAGGTCAGAGCGGGCAAGGTCGAGGTGAGAGGGACGCAGCTGCCGCTCGTCAAGCCGGACGTTCCGGCGGGCCCGGCCATCGCTCTCGTCCGACCGGAGGCCGTGTCGATGACGGTGGACGGAAACATCGCTGACGGCCCCCTCGTCGGCACGGTCATCGCCGTCTCCTTCCTGGGCGCCACCAGCCGTGTCACCGTCGACCTCGGTGGCGGCGTGACGGTGCTCGCGCAGATGCCCACCTCCGCGGCGGCCGCGACCCCGGCAGGGACGCGCGTGCGGCTTGCCCTCCGTGAAGACCCGGTCCTCATCGCGAGGGAAGAGAAAGCCTCGGGCGACGCGTGACGGCTGAGTCCGTGGGGCTCACCACGTGGCGCACGCTTGGGGCGGGACCAGTACTTCGCGCCGGCTTACGGGGTGCGTATCGGGAGGTTGCAGAGCTACCGGGCGAACCGCACGTCGTGCGGCGGGACCTGGTCGGCGATTCCGCACCCGATGCGGTTGAGCCAACGCGGCCGATCATTGCCATCGGGCACATCACCGACCTGCATGTGACCGACGTCGAATCCCCCGCTCGGTTCGAGTTCGTCAACAGCGAGTGGGAGGACGCGCGGTTTCGCGAGCTGCTCACGATGCAGCGGCCCCAGGAGGCGCTCAACGTCCATGCGATCGACGCGATGGTGCAGACGATGAATACGATCGAGTCGAGCCCTCTGACCGGCAGCCCCATTGCTTTGGTGGCGATGACCGGCGACTCGATCGACAACACGCAGCGCAACGAGCTGGACAACTTCCTGGCGCTGTTTGACGGGGGTACCGTCCAGCCCGATTCGGGCGCGCCCGGGTATGAAGGAGCGCAGGCGGCAGGCTGGCCTGGCGAGATTTGCTGGAAACCTGACGGCCCAGTCGGCGGTGACGTGTTCCAGCGGGACCTGGGTTTCCCCCAGGTGCCCGGGTTGATCGAGCGCGCGATGCGGCCGCTGGAGGCAACGGGCTTGCGACTCCGGTGGCTCGGGTGCCATGGGAACCACGAAGAGGTCTGCCAGGGCGTCGGCGTCGTCACGCCTGGCCTCGCGTGGGCGATGGCCGGCTCGCGCAAGCCGGTCGCCTTGCCTGACGGCCTGGACCGAGAGACCGCCCTCGAGACCTTCGTGAAACGGCCGGAGTTCTTCATGACCGGCGCGTTCGTCGAGGTCACGCCCGACGCCGCGCGGCGGCCGATCACGCGTACGGAGTTCGTGGAGGCGCTTCATGACTCCGGTCGCCACGGTTTCACAGGCAAGAACCGCAGCGAGGGCACGGCGTACTACGTCCATGACACGCGGTCAGTACGGTTCATCACGCTCGATACCGTCTGCGCCGCCGGCGGGGCCGACGGAAGCGTCGACGCGCCTCAGCTGTACTGGCTGGAGCGGAGGCTCGAAGAGGCGCACTCGTCGTTCAGGTCGCGGGACGGCTCGACAGTGCGCACCGCACACGACGACCGCCTCGTGGTGGTGCTCTCGCATCACGGCTACGACATGCTGGCCAACCCGCGAGCGCCCAAGAGCAATGACGAGGTGCTCGAGCTGCTGCTGCGATTCCGGAACGTGGTGCTCTGGCTCAACGGTCACATTCACGCCAACCGCATTGCACCCCGCGCCGGGCGGGACGGCGGTCATGGCTTCTGGGAGGTCACGACCAGCTCGCTGGTGGACTGGCCGTGCCAGGCTCGGCTCGTGGAGCTGTTCGAGGTGGGCGACGGGCTGCTGGGCATCGGCTGCACCATGGTCGACCACGAAGGGAGCGATCTGGCCTCGCTGCACCGGGAGCTGGCCGGCAACGTGCCGTTCAACGGCTATGACTCGTGGCGGCCGGGGGCGCCCGAGGATCGCAATGCAATCCTGTTGCTGCCACGCCCTTTCTGAGCTTGCCTCTCCCCATCCGGCGCTGCGCGCCACCTTCCCCGCGAGCGGGGAAGTGACCTATTTAGTAATGTTGCGTGGAGCGCTACAGGTGCGTACGGTGCTACATGGAAGAGAGAGTGGTGGTCGGGCCGCGCTTGCCGGCTACCTTCGGCGTCCCCGCTACGAGGTTCTGCCGACGGAGGACATCGAAGGTCTTGTGACCACGCACGTTCCTCATGAGGTCACGATCACCATCACCGCATCGCCCAGGCGAGGCATGGAAGCGACGATCGACCTTGCCGAGCGCCTGTCGCGACAGGGCTACTCCGTGGTTCCCCACCTCTCGGCGCGGCTGATTCGCGACGCCTCGCACCTGCGCGAGATCCTGGATTCGATCAAGCAGATTGGGGTGCGCGACATCTTCGTGATCGCGGGCGACGCGCGCGAGCCGGCAGGCGAATTTCCCGATTCGGTGTCTTTGCTGGAGGCGATGATGCGTGCGGGCCCGGACCTCGAAGACATCGGAGTCTCCGGCTACCCCGAGAGTCACAGCTTCATCGACGACGACATGACGATCCAGGCGATGTGGGACAAACGGCGCATCGCGACCTACATCGTGAGCAACCTCTGCTTCGACCCGCGAGTCGTGAAGCAGTGGGTTGGACGAGTGCGCCGGCGCAGGGTCGAGCTCCCGATCCACATCGGGATGGCCGGAGTCGCCGACCCGGCGAAGCTGCTTCGCATCTCGACCCGGATCGGCGTCGTGGACTCCGCCCGTTTCTTGCGCGGACACTCCAACTGGTTCCTGCGGATGATGCAGCCGGGCGGCTACAGCCCCGAGCGTTTCGTTAGAGGGCTCCTGCCGGACCTCGCGGCGCCGGACCGCAAAGTCGCCGGACTGCACGTGTTCACGTTCAACGAGATCGAGCCGACCGAGCGGTGGCGCCAGCAGATGCTGGCGCGCGCGGCTTAGCGGCGGACCGCTCATAAGAAGGAGGAGGCATGGCCGTCACATTTCCCACGGACCTCGACATTGCACGCCAAGCGAGCCTGCTGCCGATGGCGGATATTGCGGCGCGCATGGGCATCGGTCCGCACCTCCTCGAGCCGTATGGGCACGACGTGGCGAAGATCAGGCTCGACGCGATAGCCGAGCTGGCCGACCGTCCGAAGGCGAAGTACGTGGTGGTTTCCGCCATCACGCCGACCCCGCTCGGCGAGGGCAAGACGACGACCACGGTCGGGTTGGGCGACGCGTTGAGCCGCATCGGCAAGCGAGCGACCATCGCGATCCGCCAGCCGTCCATGGGGCCCACGTTCGGGATCAAGGGCGGTGCCGCGGGCGGCGGTTACAGCCAGGTGGTGCCGATGGAACGGTTGAACCTGCACCTCACCGGCGACTTCCATGCGGTCACCGCGGCCCACAACCTTCTCGCCGCGATGATCGACAACTACATCCACCACAGCCTTCGCGACTTTCCGATCGACCTGCACAGCATCACGTGGCGACGGGTGCTGGACGTGAGCGACCGCGTGCTGCGCAGCGTCGTCGTCGGCCTCGGTGCGCCGGAAGACGGCGTGACACGACAAACGGGCTTCGACATCACCGCCGCCTCCGAGGTGATGGCTGTGCTGGCGTTGTCGACCTCTCTCCAGGACATGCGCCAGCGTCTCGGCCGCATGGTCATCGGCCTGGCGCGCGACGGAAAACCGATCACCGCAGACTTCCTGCACGCGGGCGGCGCGATGACCGTGATCATGCTCGACGCCATCAAGCCCAACCTGCTGCAGACGTTGGAGAACACACCAGTCCTCGTTCACGCAGGCCCATTCGGGAACATCGCGAACGGCGCGTCGTCTGTGCTGGCCGACCTCATCGGCATCCATGGCGGCGACTTCCTGGTCACCGAGGCGGGCTTCGGCGCCGACATGGGCGCTGAGCGGTTCTTCAACATCAAATGCAGGACCTCTGGGCTGACTCCGGATGCCGCGGTCGTCGTGGCGACCGTTCGCGCGTTGAAGGTTCACTCCGGCAAGTACCGGGTAGTTGCCGGAAGGCCGCTGCCCCCCGAGCTCTTGATGGAGAACCCCGACGACGTGCTCGCCGGCGCCGCCAACCTCCGCAAGCAGGTGGAGAACATTCAGATCCATGGAGT
>DATFVI010000170.1:0-6304 GCA_035260405.1 Candidatus Dormiibacterota bacterium | reverse complement strand
GGGGGGTGAAATGGAACAGAGCGTTTCCTCGATCGCTTAACCTCAACTAGATGGCAGCGGTCAAAAGGACCACGCGGAAGCCCGCAAGATCCAGCTCGAACTCAAACTCGCATTCGACGAAGTTCAAGAACGTGCTCGTGGTTTCCGCGCATCCGGACGATCCCGACTTTGGGTCCGGCGGGACCATTGCGAAATTGGCCAAGGATGGCGCCCGCGTGACGTACGCGATCGTCACCGACGGCTCGCAGGGTGGGGAGGATCCGAAGCAGAAGGACTCCGAGCTCGTGGCGATCCGCCAGAAGGAGCAGAAGGCTGCGGCGCGCGTCTTGGGCGTGAAGAAGGTCGAGTTCCTGGGTTACAAGGACGGGCACCTCTCGCCCGATCTCAAGCTGCGCCACGACATCGTGCGCTTGATCCGCAAGTACAAGCCCGAGCTCGTGATCACTCACATCCCCGGTCGCGTGCTGGATGCGCCGATGGGCGCGTCGCATCCCGACCACCTGGCCGTCGGCGAGGCGACGATGGCCGCCGTCTACCCCGACTCGCGCAATCCGCGCGCGTTTCGCAGCCTCCTCAAGGAGGGTTTGCAGCCGCACGTGGTCAAGGAGGTCTGGATTCCCTTGTGGACCTCGGGAGATCACCTGGTCGACATCAGCTCCACGCTCGACCTGAAGATCGCGGCGCTGAGGAAGCACAAGAGCCAGGTCGCCAAGCCCGGCCAGGAATGGGATTTCGAGAAGTTCATGCGCAAGCGGCACCGAGAGGTGGGGAAGAAGGGCGGCTACCGGTACGCGGAGTCTTTCAAGAGAATCACTGTCTGACCGAGTGCCAGATCACCTCGGCCCAGGCTGCGTACTGGTTGTCGCCGGGGTGCAGGCCGTCGGAGGCGATCCAGCCGGGTGTGCCCAGGCCGGAGAGGCTTGCGGCGGTGATGTCGATCCACCCGAAACCTCGCTTGTCCGCCTCTTCGCGCGCGATGTCGTTGAAGGTGTCGGTCAGGTCGCGGATCCGCTCCGGGTCGCCGTACTCGCGGGCGGCGGGCACGACCGACCAGTTGGGGATCGAGACGGCGAAGACGCGGCCGCCGGGCGGCTTTTCCTTCGCGACCTCGTCGTAGATCCTCACGAGCGTGGCGCGGTAGGAGTCCGGCGAGACGTCGCGGACCAGGTCGTTGACGCCGATCAGGATCGTGACCAGGTCGGGCTTGATGGCCCGGACTTCTGGGAGCTCGTGGCGGATGAGGTCGATGGTGGTGAACCCGTTGACGGCGGGATTGGTCAGCTCGACCTCCTGGCCTGTCTGCTCTCGCAGGCGCTCCGCGATGATCGAGGGCCAGCTGTGTTCCGGGGCGGATGCGCCGGTGCCGATGGTGTAGGAGTCTCCGAGGGCTAGGTAGTTGATGTTTCTCCCCTTCCGGCGCTGCGCGCCACCTTCCCCGCGTGCGGGGAAGTGACTATTTCTATTTATCTTTCGACGTCTGCCAGGGCGCTCCAGACGTCTACTTTGGTGCGGACTCTTCGGATTACTTCGTCGGTGAAACCTGTTGTTGAGGCCTCTCCGCCCAGGTCTGCGGTGCGCACTCCGTCGGAGACCGCCTCCAGCGCTGCTTCGTAGATCGTGCGGGACGCGTTGCGCGCCCGGTCGTCCTTCATGTAGCCGAGCAGCGAAGCAACCGCGAGGATCATCGCCATCGGGTTCGCTACGTTCTTGCCCTGCAGCGAGGGCGCCGTGCCGTGAGGCGCTTCAGTCATGGCGACCTTGACCGCCCCGTGGTCGTCGAAGGCAAGCAGCGTCGACTCGGCGCCGGCGATGGTGCCGAACATCTGGATCACGAGGTCGGAGAGCGTGTCGCCGTCTCGGTTGAGTGCGGGGATGACGAGCGACTCGCCGGTGGTGGCCACCAGGAGGGCGTAGGTCGCGTCGATGAGCTGCGGGTCGTAGCGGACGTCGGGATGGCGCTTCGCGGCGGCGTCCAGCTCCTCCTTGAACATGCCCTCGTACACGGGGCTGACGGTGAACTTAGGGCCGCCGAACACCTTCGCCTCGATGCGCTTGGCGTGGTTGAAGGCGTACTCGGCGACGATGCGGCAGGTCCGGCGGCTGATCTTCTCGGTCCGGTACGCCCACTCGTCCAGCTCATGGCCCTCGCGCCACTCCTTGGCGCCATAGGCGTCGTCGACCGCCATCCGGATCACCGAGATAGGGGCGTGGACGCCGGCCAGCGGCCGGACGCCTGGGATGCGGCGCCCGGTCCGCACGATCACGCGGCCGTCGATGTCCTTGCGCAGGATGGCGTTCGGGCTGCCGACGTCGCCGCTTCCTTCTGGCGTGATGGTCGCCGCCTTGATCCCGAACCCGAGCTCGCGCAGCGCCTTGGCGGCGGCGAGCACGACCTCGTTGCGGGTCCTGCGGCGCTCCTCGAGCGAGAGGTCGAAGTCACGCTTCTCGATCGGCAGCCCGATCACGTCCGGCTCGAGGAGGCGCAGCGCCTCGAGGAGCAGCTCCTCCCCGGTCTGGTCGCCGTGCAGGACGGCAATGGTTGGTGCGGCCATCGACCGAATCATATGGCCCGGTGCTTTGTACCACCCTCACCCCGACCCTCCCCCGCCGGCGCGGGGGAGGGGGGACTTGCTTACGCCCTGACCGGCTGAGGGATGTGGCCCAGTTGCAGCATCATGCCGAGCTGGTCGGGGACGCCCCAGTGCTCGACGATCTTCCCGTCCTCGATCCGGACCAGGTCGATCACGTCGGTGAAGGCTTTGATCCCGGTCGGGGGGTGGCCGGCGAAGCCGCCGAGGTTGGTGCCGCCGCCTTTCTGGCGCGCCCACACCTTGTCGCCCGACACGACAACCTCGTCGATGGTGATCTTGAAGTCCGGAAAGGCCGACCGAAGGTAGTTGATGGTGCCCTTCGTCCCCTCGACTCCGTCCCTGGAGCCGCGCTGGTGCTCGCGACAGTCCGGCGAAACCAGCTCGTCGACCACCGCCAGGTTGCCCTGGTTGAACCCCTCTTCGATCAGCCGGCGGTAGATCGCCTCGTGCGAAAGAGCCATTGATTGCTTCTCCTTACAATTCATCCGAGGAATACTAGGATGACTACCGGCATAGTAGGATCAAACGGTGGCGAAAGTCAAGCCCAAGCGCTCGTATGACTCCGCGCTGCGTAAGCAGCAGGCAAGCCAGACCCGGATGAAGATCCTGGATGCAGCCCAGAAACTCTTCGCCGAGCGGGGCTACGCGACGAGCACGGTCGAGGCCATCGCCTCAGCCGCCGGAGTGGCGGTCGACACGGTCTACGCGATCTTCGGGAGCAAGCGCGAGGTCCTGAAGTCGCTGCTGGATGTCAGGGTGGGTGGGGATGACGCGCCCATCGAGGTCCTCGACCGGCCCCGGCCGCAAGCCGTCCGCGCCGACCGGAACCAGGCACGCCAGCTCGCCGCGTTCGCCCATGACGTGAGCCGGATCATCGAGCGCGTGCGGCCGGTCGACGACATCGTCCGGGGGGCCGCCGCCGTGGACCCAGAAGTCGCGGCCTTGAGGACCAGGGTGCAGCGGAGCCGGTTCGAGAGCATGCGCGAGGTCGTGTCGTGGGTGGCCGCGAACGGTCCTCTCCGGGCGGGGCTCACTCAGGAGGACGCCGGTGCGATCGTCTGGACGTTGACCAGCCCCGAGGTGCACGGCCTGCTGCGCGACGTCCGGGGATGGTCGCTCGAGCGCTACGCGGCGTGGCTGGAGGAGACTCTGACCCGCACTTTGCTCCCGTGAGTGGCGAGGCTGCTACTATTGACAGCGCCTAGGTAACCTAGGCTTTTTTCTTTTCAGCCCCACCAAAAGAGCCAACTATGGAAGACATCATCACCCTCGCCTGCGGCGTGTGCAAGCGGCGCAACTACACCACAGTGAAGAACAAGAAGAACGATCCAGACCGGATCGAGCTGAGCAAGTACTGCAAGTGGTGCCACAAGCACACCGACCACAAGGAAACCAAGTAATGGCGGTCACAGCCGACAAACGTGCAGAGCAGCGTCCGTCGGAGTTCGCTCCCGGCCGATTCCTGCGCGAGGTCTACGAAGAGCTGCGCAAGGTCGTCTGGCCGACTGGGGCCGAGCTCTATCGGTACACGCTGGTAGTGATCTTCACCGTGATCCTGCTCGGCATCTTCATCGGCGGCACCGACTATCTCCTCGGCGAGTTCGCCAAGCGCGTCATCTACAACGGGACCCACTGATGGCTGTCGAGAAGAGCGCCGCGCCTCCCGAGCAAGAAGCACAGTGGTACGTGGTCCACGCGTACTCCGGCCACGAGGAGAAGGTCAAGAAGAACCTCGAGAAGAGGATCGAGTCCATGGACATGCAGGACAAGATCCTGCAGGTGCTCGTCCCGATGGAGGACGAGATCGAGATCAAGGACGGCAAGCGCCGCCACGTGCAGAAGCGAATCTTCCCCGGCTACATCCTGGTGCGCATGGTGATGTCGAACGAGTCGTGGTTCGTCGTTCGCAACACGCCGGGCGTCACGAGCTTCGTGGGTTCCGCGAACAGCCCGGTGCCTCTGCAGGAGAAAGAGGTTCGCGCCATCCAGAAGCAGATGAAGCAGGAGGCGCCGAAGATCCGCGTCGAGTTCCAGGTCGGCGAGTCGGTGCGGGTTGTCGACGGACCGTTCACCGACTTCCACGGCAAGGTCGACGAGATCAACCCGGAGAAGGGCAAGCTCAAGGTGCTGGTCAACATGTTCGGCCGCGAGACGCCCGTAGAGCTCGACCTTCTGCAGGTCGAGAAGGTCCACTAGGAAATGAGAACCACAGTGGAGCGGAAGGCCGGATTTACTCCGGCCGTCACCTATGGCCCATCCAAGCGCCTCCAGACAATGTGTTACTCGGAGGGGGTTTCGCGGGGGAGGCCTGCCTCACCCGCGCCTCCGTACACATATAAGAAGGACGAGGGAATTTCCAGGGTTCGATGAGCAAGAAGAAGATCCGAACGGTGTTGAAGCTGGAGCTGCAGGCCGGGCGAGCCACGCCCGCGCCGCCTGTCGGCACGGCCCTCGGCCCGCACGGAATCAACATCATGGAGTTCACCAAGGCCTACAACGAGCGCACGCAAAGCCAGGTGGGCGACGTGGTGCCGGCCGAGATCACGATCTTCGAAGACCGCAGCTTCACGTTCATCCTCAAGACCCCGCCGACGGTCAACCTGCTGAAGAAGGCCGCGGGAGTGGAGAAGGGTTCCCCGAAGCCGAATCGAGAGAAGATCGGCCGGGTCACGCGACAGCAGATCCGCTCCATCGTCGAGACCAAGCAGAAGGATCTGAACGCGTACCAGTTCGAAGCCGCCTCGAAGATGATCGAAGGCACCGCCCGCTCGATGGGCCTCGAGGTCGTGGAGTAATCAGGCGATGCCGAAGAAGAGGGGTAAGAAGTACATCGAGGCGGCCAGGAAGGTCGAGGCCGCCCTGGCTGCCAACGGCGACGGTGGGCTTGGGTCCGAAGAGGCGTGCAAGATCGTTAGGGAGACGTCGATCTCGAAGTTCGACGCCACAGTTGAGGCTCACATCCGGTTGGGCGTCGACCCGCGCCACGCGGAGCAGATGGTGCGCGGATCCGTCGTCCTGCCGAACGGAACCGGCAAGAAGGTACGTGTCGCGGTGTTCGCTACCGGCGACAAGGTGCGCGAGGCGCAGGAGGCCGGCGCCGACTTCGTGGGCGGCGAGGACATGGTGAAGAAAGTGTCAGAGGGCTGGACCGACTTCGACGCCGCGGTCGCGACGCCCGACATCATGTCCAAGGTCGGACCGCTCGGAAAGGTCCTCGGCCCGCGCGGCCTGATGCCGAACCCGAAGTCGGGAACGGTCACCTTCGACGTCGCGCGAGCAGTGCGCGAGGTGAAGGGCGGCAAGGTGGAGTTCAGGACCGACAAGTTCGGCATCGTGCACGCGCCGATCGGCAAGGTGTCCTTCGACGACCGCCAGCTCCATCAGAACCTGGTGGCGCTGGTCGACGCGCTGCTGCGCAACAAGCCATCCACGTCGAAGGGCCAGTACCTCCGGACCTTCTTCCTGACAGCGACGCAGGGACCCTCGGTTCCCGTCGACGTCAAGGAAGCGGCAAGGCTGCAGCTGGCCGGCTAGCGCGAGCTGGCGATCGGTATAATTCGCGACCTGCCCTAGACAGTAGGTGGCTCGCGCCAAAGCGAGCCTCAATTCCCTACCGAGGCGAATGAAGTGAAGGACACATCGATCCTTCCTGCCTCGTACGTGTCATGGCAGGGAGGATTTTTTATTTGCCGAAAGCCAGGAAGGAGCAGAAG
>DATFVI010000169.1:0-12185 GCA_035260405.1 Candidatus Dormiibacterota bacterium | reverse complement strand
GCCTGACCTGGCTGGGCACCGAGCCGGCCGGCCGCGTGCTGGCGATGCCGGGCGTGGGCCTCTATGTGCCCGCGTACAGCCCGGACACGGTCTACGTCGGTCACTACGACGAGACGTTCGACTACCTCAACAAGACCCAGATGGCGCTCTCGGTGCTGACCGGGAAGAGCGACCTCGAACAGTTCATCTCAACCAACCACGTCAGGTACGTCGTGTGGACCTCGGACCTGCCAACTCCTCCACCCGACGTCCTCGGCGCGCCCGCCTACGACACGCCGACGTTCAAGATCTGGAAGGTCTACTGAGGGGCCGCGCGCACATAGATCACCGCGACCGAGTCTTCATAGGCCAGCTTCCACTCCGGCTGTGTCCCCAGGACATTGGCGAGCGCCTCGCCCCGGTTGTAGACGATGTAGTCCACCTTGTACTGGTCGAGCACTTGCTTCCAATCCGGCCGCAGCGTCTGGACGTCCTCGTACTGGTTGAGCAGCGGATCGCCCATCAAGGCCGCCTCGCCGAAGATGAAGACCTTGCGGTTCGGCTGCGGGTAGAAGCGATAGGCGAGATAGCCGCCCCACCCGTACTGGTTGTACATCCTGGTCCCTACCTCGGGATGGGCGGCCAGCCAGTCGGCTGCGCCGATCGGGTAGCTCGAAGCATCCAGGCTCTGCTGCTTGCCGGGGCCGATGCTGTCCGCGATCCGGAGCGTAGTCGTCAGCACGATGACCACGAGGACGATGGCGGTCACAACCGCAAAGAGGCGCCGGGGCGGAAGCTCCAGCTTCCAGCCACGAGCGGCGGCGAGCTCCTTCCAGTAGGCGGAGTAGCAGTTGATCATCACCGGCGTGGCGACCGCCACGAACAGGACGACGTTCCGGACCGACTGCAGCGCCAGCCCGAGCGCCACCAGCGTGAGCAGGAACTCGTAAAGCGGAGGGCGTCGCAGGGCGAACCCGATGATCGCGAGGAACACCATGGCCTCGAACGGACGCAGGTAGGCCTGATGGAAGTCGGGTGAGAACCACTCGACGATCAGCTTCTGCTGTGCGATGCTCCCCTCGGTCTGGAAGGGGTAGGGGTAGAGGCTGAACCCGTGCGGTGTGGCCGCGACGGCGACCACCGAAAAGACGGTGATGATCGCCAGGAACCGGACGTGCTTGCGGTGGGCGGGGTTGCCGCGATCCCAGGCCCAGCCCAGCAGCTCGGCAGCCAGCGCCACCCCGAGCCAGACGAAGCCGATCACCCAGCCACCGTGCAGGTTGGCCCACAGCACCATCACCAATGGAAAGAGCTGGAGAGCGCGGCTTCGTCCGGCCAGGTATCCCTGCAGCCAGTAGAGCTCCAGGCAGGTCAAGAAGAACGTGATCATCTGGGCACGGGGCCCCCAGATCGGCGAGCCCGCGATGGCCCCGATCGCCAGCCCGATTCCGGCGATCACCCAGGGTTGGCGCCGGACCTGCCGGAAGATGACCCAGAAACCGGCCCAGGTCAGCAGGCCGAAGGCCAGGCTCAGCCCGATCACGCCCGTCGATTGGTAGACGAGCCACATCAGGATCTCAGTCAGGTATTCGTGGTCGGTCCAGACGTGAGTCGGAACAGTGAACGTGTAGAGGTCAAACGACGGGAGGCGGCCGTTGTCGAGCATCCACCGCCCGGTCCGAAGGTGCCACCAGAAGTCGGGGTCCTGCTCGCCGGCGATGAAAAGCGAGAGGGTCACGATCATCACGCCGCCCAGGAGCAGCGTCCGCGCGCTCAGCCGCTCGGTCAGCCGCAAGCCAGGCCCGTTGTGCGCAGCGCGTGCAGGTGCGGACTCATTGAGCTCAGGTGCGTGCCTTGAATGGGTTTGGCAGGTAGCGGGCGACCCGGCGCGCGTACGCCGGATACTCGTTCGGGAAGGCCCGCGCAAGCACGCCCTCCTCCCAGCGGATGCGGAGGAGCTCGCACGATATGAAGTAGACGACGGCCAGGGCGCCCGGCCAGCCGGCGGTGGCAAGGTTGATCCCGATGGCGGCCACGATCTCCCCGAGATAGACGGGGTGGCGGCTCAGGGAGTAAGGCCCTCCGGTGACCAGACGCCGCGCCTCGGGGATGATGGAGAACGACCGCCGCAGGTAGGCAAGGCCCCAGACCGAGTACGCCAGCCCGAAAGTGGCCAGGAGGTCCGCCACCAGCACGAGCCCTTCACGCCGGCCGCCGCCGGGAAGGAATGGGGCGGCTATGGCCGAAAACGTGCCGGTGAAGGCGATGAACACGACCGCCGCCCTGTGATCGGTGCCGCGCTTGGGCAGCCGCGTCGAGTACAGGATCACAAGCATCGTGAAGTAGGCGAGTGCCAGGAGCTGCTGGCCGACGAAGAGGGAGTCGGCAGGTTGGTGAATCGAACGCAGCCCGTCCCAGACGAACAGCAGCTGGCGCGCCAGGAAGACGCTGAAGAAGAGCGCGGGGAGGAGACGGCTGAAAACCAGGTCGCGCCAGTAGGCCCCAGCGCCCTTTTGCACCTCGTCTGCGACTCCTGGGGCGGACATGCGCGTCGAAACTTATCCTGTTGGACCCCGGGGGCGGTGCCGTTCCGGGCCTTAGGGCCCGCCGGCGACCACCTGGACCCCTGCTTGCGTTAACTCATTGACCTGCCCGGGACCGCCCGAGTAGGATCACCGCCGCCGACGCCCAAGAAGCCCCGCAAGAATCGGGACCGGGTGGCGTCATCTAGATCAGACGCTGTAGTTCAAGAAAAAGGAGGTGAATGCAGATGTTGAACCTTTACATGAAGCTTCGGAGCCTTACGACCCGTCAGGAAGGCCAGGGAATGGTTGAGTACGCCCTGATCCTCGTCCTCGTTTCAATCGTGGTCATCGTCATCCTTCTTACGATGGGCAACCAGATCAAGAACGTGTTCTCGAACGTCGTAGCCGCTCTCGGCTAACGAGAACCAATCGTAGTAGCACCTTCAAAGAGAGAGCCCCGAAAAGGGGCTCTCTTCTTTACCGGAAAGCAGGGGACGATCGCGGTCCCCCTCGCTACAATGCAGGCACTCTTGCGGATCCCATCATTTTCGGAGGTGACTTAGCTCTTGGCCGTCGCACAAGCTCCAGCACGACCGCGACCAGGCGGTGGACGTCTTTTCATCATCGTCGGGTTGCTACTTGCCGTCCTCGCCGGCGGCGGGGTCTTCTTGATCGGCCAGCTCGGCGGCGGAGGCGCAATCGGTGGCGGGCCGACGACCACCGTGGTCATCGCGCGGCAGGCCATCCCGCTGCGCCACGCGATCACGATTGACGACCTCGACACCACGAAGGTTACGGGTACCTTCACGAGCGCCAACAACACTTACGCCAACAAGAGCGACGTGCTCAACCTGATTGCTGAGATCCAGATCACAAAGGGCTCTGTGATCACGTCCGACATGCTCGCCAAGGACATCGGTCTTGTTCCGGCGGGTGCAGCTCCGGCGTACCTGCCGCTGGCTAGCGGCTACGTTGCCATGACCATTCCGACCGGTGAGCAGCAGGGCGTGGCCGGCCACATCACCCTCGGTGACTACTTCACCGTCATCTCGTCAGCGAGCATCACCGTGTTCAACACCACCACGGCATCGCAAGTCGGACCCACCAAGGTCGTCAGCAAGACCGTCTTCACCAACGTTCGGGTGATCGGCCTTGGTCCGGCGACCGCGAGCGTCCAGCCCGCCGGAGGCGCCACGAGTGTGGGTGGCACAGGCCCGGTCGGCGGCGTGACGTCGAGCTTGACCATCGAATTGACGCAATGCGACGCCGAGTACTTCACCTGGTTCCTCAATAACACTCAGCTGAAATACACGGTCGAGTCGTTCCACGACTACCTGACGGCGCCAACCGCTGCCGACCCCACCTGCCCGACCGTCCAGTCGGCCCAGGGCGTCAGCCAGAAAGAGGTCGAAGCCAGGTACCATTTCACGGCCCTGTGACGTCCAGCGATAGCTGAGATGGGTCTACTCGACAGGGTCAAGCAGAACCAGACAGCCCCCCCGGCACCGGCCGGGGGGACCAACGGCCCTGCCGTCGGGACCCTGCCAGGTGCTGCGACGACCTACGGAGCGCCGACGTCGATACCGCTGGCACAGGCGGCTGCCGCCGCAGCGCCCGCCACAGCATCGCTGTCTCAGCGCGCAGCGGCCGCCAACGTCGGCGGCGATCTCACGCCGGCTTTCACCGCGGCCAAGGTCCAGATCCATGCCCGCCTGATCGAGAAGTACGCCGACCAGATCGACTCGAGCAACAAGCCGGGCGTCCGGGAAAAGATCCTCGAGCTCGCCGAGGAGTACTTCCGCTCCACGGCGATGACGATGACCAAGAACGACAAGGAGCGCCTTGTCGACTCGGTCCTCGACGACGTGCTCGGCCTGGGTCCGCTCGAGGCGCTCCTCGCCGACCCGTCCATCACCGAGATCATGGCCAACCACCCGAAGCAGATCTACGTCGAGAAGGCCGGCGAGCCGACGCTATCGGCGGTCACCTTCGAGAGCGAACGCCAGATGAGACAGGTCATCGACCGCATCGTCAGCCTCGTCGGGCGGCGCGTCGACGAATCGACGCCGATCTGTGACGCCCGGCTGAAAGACGGATCGCGCGTCAACGTCGTCATTCCGCCAATCGCCCTGAAGGGCCCGTGCCTCACGATTCGAAAGTTCGCCAAGGAGAAGTGGGGCCCGGCTGACGTCGTGAATCGATTCAGGTCGTCGAGTCCCGAGCTCATGTCTTTTCTGCGTTCATGCGTGCGCGCGAGGTTCAACATCCTGGTCTCAGGAGGCACGGGTTCAGGCAAGACGACCCTTCTCAACATCCTGTCGTCGTTCATCCCCGAGACCGAACGGCTGATCACCTGCGAGGACGCCGCGGAGCTCCAGCTGCAGCAGCCGCACTGGATCCAGCTCGAGTCGCGACCGCCGAACGTCGAAGGCAAGGGCGCGGTGCCGATTCGCGAGCTGGTCAAGAGCTGTCTGCGTATGCGTCCCGACCGCATCATCGTTGGCGAGTGTCGTGGCGGCGAGGCACTTGACATGCTTCAGGCCATGAACACGGGCCACGATGGCTCGATGTCGACGCTGCACGCCAACAACCCGCACGAAGCCCTGGTCCGCCTCGAGACCCTGGTCTTGCAGGCCGGGCAGGACTTGCCGTCGCGGGCCATCCGCGAGACGATCGGGGCCGCCATCCACATGATCGTGCAGCAGTCCCGACTCCGTGGTGGTGTGCGGCGTATCGTCAGCGTCGCCGAGATCACCGGCATCAAGGATGGAGACGTGCAGTTCCAGGAGCTCTTCACGTTCAAGCAGATCGGTGTGAGCTCCGAAGGGAAAGCGGTCGGTTATCACACCGCGACCGGCCTCATGCCGATGCGAATGGAGCATTTGAGAGCAGAGGGTGAGGAGGTGTCCGAGAACCTCTTCAAACCGACACCGCAACCGTCGCCGGATAAGCTGTACTGACCGTTTAGGAGGCCAAGATGTCAATCCCCGTGGTATTCGGGCTCATCGCATTCGCAGGAATCTTTTTGTTGATGCTTGGCGTCAGCCAGATGCGGCGCTCTTCGGGGGGGAGCGAGGATTTCCAGGCACGCCTTGCCGCTTATGGTGTGACCACCGCCGGGTCGACGGCGCTTCCGCCATCCACGGGACTTAGGGACTCGCTGAACCGCCTGTTTCAGCCGGCCGCGGACCGCGTGGGTCGCGGCAACTCAAAGAAGGGAAAGCCGTCGGTAGGCGAGCAGCTGCAGCGGGCAGACTTGAGGCTCCGAACGTCCGAGTTCCTCATGATCCAGGTCGGCAGCACCGCGCTGTTCGTCCTCATCGCGATCGTGCGCTTCGGGTTGCCGCTCGGCGGCTTGATCCAGACGATCGTGGCCGGTGTCATCGGCTACCTGCTTCCCAGCTTCTACGTCAAATACCGGATCAACAAGCGCCTGAAGGCGTTCAACAACCAGCTCGGCGATACGCTGACCCTGCTCTCGAACGCGATCAAGGCCGGCTATTCGTTCGCGCAGGCGATCGACACGGTCGCCAAGAACGGGGTGCCTCCGATTGCGGACGAGTTCGGCCGTGCGGTGCGTGAGATGAACCTCGGTGGTTCGCCCGACGAATCGCTGCAGAACATCACCAAGCGCATCGTGAGCCCCGACTTCGACCTGGTCGCGACTGCGTACTCGATCCACCGGACGGTGGGTGGAAACCTCGCGGAGATCCTCGACAACATCGCCTACACGATTCGGGAGCGAGTGAGGATCAAGGGTGAGATCGCGACGCTGACCGCTCAGGCACGAGCGTCGGGAACGCTGATCACGTTCCTGCCCATCGTGCTCGCCGCCTTCATGTACTTCGTCACGCCGACGTACTTCCGGCCGATGTTCGAGAGCTTCGTCGGCTGGATCCTGCTGGTCATCGGCGGTTTCATGATCTTCGTCGGCAACCTGATCATCCGGCGAGTGGTCGCCATCGAGGTATGAGCGGATGAGCACCACTGTCCTGCTTGCGGTAGTCGTCGGTCTCGGCGTGCTGATGATCTTCATAGGCCTCGCCCGGACGCCTTCGCGGAACACTGCCGAGATGGTTCAGCAGCGCCTTTCGGTT
The DNA here is from genome assembly GCA_035260405.1 of Candidatus Dormiibacterota bacterium. Lineage (GTDB taxonomy): Bacteria > Chloroflexota > Dormibacteria > Dormibacterales > Dormibacteraceae > Palsa-870. The sequence continues at coordinate 5,584 of DATFVI010000169.1, read as the reverse complement.
TACGGCGGCGAGAAGCCGTTGACCCTCGAAGAGGTGGAGCTGCAGAGGCCGTTCAGCGAGCGTTTTCTCCGACCCGCGATCGAGCGTCTCGGATCGATGATGTCCCGTTCGACGCCCCAAAAGGCCCGTCAGAACCTCATGAACCGGCTCGACCTCGCCGGACGTCCTGGCAACCTGACGCCCGAGGACTTCGCCGCCGTGCGCATCGTCGCCGCGGCCGTGACGGCGGCCGTCGGCCTGGGGATCGGCCTCCTGCTCGGCAACGTCGTCTACCTGGTCATCTCCCTGGCGGCGGGCGCGGTTCTCGGCTTCTACCTTCCTGTGCTGTGGCTGAAGCAGAAGGTCGACGCGCGCCGCTCGGAGATCCAGAAGGGTCTTCCGGATGCGATGGACCTGCTCGTCATCGCGGTCGACGCTGGGCTTGGCTTCGACGCCGCGCTCGCGAGAGTGACGGACAAGTACAAGAACGCGCTGTCGGACGAGTTCGCCAAGGTGTTGCGCGAGGTCAGCCTGGGCCGGCCGCGCCTCGAGGCGATGGACGAGATGGGTCGGAGCAGCGGGGTCGAAGACCTGCACAACTTCATCCAGGCGATCATCCAGTCCGAGCAGTTCGGCACCGGCATCGGCAAGATCCTTCGCATCCAGGCGGACGAGATGCGGCGCAAGCGCCGGCAGCGAGCGCAGGAGAAGGCCGCGCAGGCGACCTTGAAGATGATGCTGCCGATGGTGGGCTGCATCTTCCCGACGCTGTGGATCGTGCTGTTGGGGCCGGCCGCCCTGATCCTCATGAAGCCGAGGTCGTAAGGCACGCCTTCCTGGCTGCTGCCGAGCATCCCGGGGTGGGAGCTCGTGCTTCGCGGCGTCGTCATCTACGCGGCGCTGCTGATCGCTCTTCGGATCTTTGGCAAGCGTGAGGTCGGCCAGTTCACGCTGTACGACCTCGTCTTCATCCTGCTCGTCGCGAACGCACTGCAGCCGGCGATCACGGGACCGGACACGTCGCTGGGCGGCGGCTTCGTCCTGATCGTCGTGCTGGTCGGCACGAACTACCTGGTCGGCAAGCTGGACAACCTGCCGCGATTCCACCGGCTCTTCACGCCGGCGCCCGCCATCATCGTTCGGGACGGCCAGTATGTGAGCGAGGTGATGAAGCGGGAAGGCGTGGACCAGGAAGAGGTCGAGATGTCGATGCGGGAGCACGGCGTGATCGACATGAAAGATGTTCAGCTGGCGGTCCTGGAGCCGGACGGCACGATCTCGGTAGTGCCCACCGGGACCGCGATGACGCGGACCAAGCACCGGATTCGGTACCACCACCGGGCGGGCTAGAGCTCCAGCTTCTTAACAACCTGGGTTGCCGGTGCGCCCCTCTCGCGCTAGATTCGCGAGCAGTTGGTGTGTAGGAGCGGGGGAGGGGCTCCGGCACGGTGGAGGTAGGGAGGGCCCTCGGAGAGGTCTGTCTACAAGACTTCGGGCGCAGTTAGGCGCAACGGTGGCCATTCGGGCACAGTTGGCCGCACTACTGGCCGCTCATGCGGCCATTCGGGCACAGTTGGCCGCACTACTGGCCGCTCATGGGGCCATTCGGGCACATTTGGTCGTGATTCCAAGCGCGCAGCGAGCTTTCGAGCCCGTCGTGGCTACTCCTCCGAGAGAAAGTCGATCGCCGCCTGCTTGAACTCCCGCGCCGGCACCGCGCCCATGTGATCGCGCCCCGGAATCGTGACCAGGCGGGACGATGGAATCAGCTCCACGAGCTCCGGCGCATCAGGCGCGAGCTCATCGCGATCCCCCGCCACCACGAGGATCGGTGTGTGAATTGCCGACAACCTGGCCCGGTCCCACTGGGGCTGCAGTCCTTTGATGCATGCGGCGAGAGCCTTCAGGTCGTTGGTCGGGCGGGCTGACGCAAAGCGATAGAAGGACTGCGCGATTGGATCGTCGCCCGGCTCGCCCCGAAGAAACGCCTCGGCGATCGCGTCCGCGCTGCGGATCGATCCCGACGCACCGATGCCGCCAAGCACCGCGCCCTTCACGCGGTCCGGCGAATCCATGACCACCTGCAGCCCGATGCGCGCGCCCATCGAATAGCCCAGGTAGCCGGCCGACGGCACCTCGAGGTGATCCAGCAGGCGGGTGACGTCGCGGCCCATGGTGCCGATGGCATAGGCGACAGACTCGTGGGGCTTGTCGCTGTGGCCGTGGCCGCGGCAGTCGAGACCGAACACCCGAAAGCCTGCCCCAACGAGCGCCTCCTGCCACCGGGTGCCGACCCAGTTCAGTCGGTAATCCGACGCGAAGCCGTGCACCACCAAAAGCGGCGCACCTCGTTCGGGCCCATGGACTTCGTAGTGCAATCGGACGCCATCGCTGTCGAAATCCATGCGGCCCCGCTAGGCTAGTCCATCGTCATGGCGGGACGGCGCGCGGTACACGAGCGGTCGGCGACGGTGCTAGCGGAAGACCTCGAAAGCGCCACGTCATTGTTCGCCTTGACCGCCGGTCTCATGTTCCGCCGCACGCTCGAACCTGGACGCGGCCTATGGCTCAGTCCTTGCAACGGCATCCACATGATGTTCATGAGATTTCCCATCGACGCCGTCTTCCTCGACAGCCACGAGCGCGTGAGGAAGGTCTACCGCAGATTGCCGCAGTGGTGGGGCGTGGTCTGGTTCGTCTGGGGCGCTCACAGCGTCCTGGAGCTGCCCGCCGGTTCCACCTCAGCTATCGACCTCAATCGCGGCGACCAGGTCGTCATCAGCTGACCCCTTGTTAAGAGGCGCTTGACCCGGCCCCGTAGCCTCGAATCGTGCGCAGCCGGGTGCTCGACCTCTTTCTCCCGCCGAGATGCGGCGGATGCCGCATGGTCGGTTCGTGGCTCTGCGACAGGTGCCGTTCCCGGATCCGGCGCCTGGAAGAACCGCTGTGCCGCCGCTGCGGAGCCGAGGTTGAGTCGGCGCGCACCGAGTGCGGCTGCCGCGGTCGCCTCAAGTCGCTCGCCAGGGTGCGCTCCGCCGCGTCATATGAAGGCCCGTTGGAGCTCGCCTTGCAGCGCTTCAAGTACCAGGGCTGGCGCCGCCTCGCGGAACCGCTCGCGCAGCTCGTGGCGGAACGCCTGGTCGTAGAGGGCCTGGCGGCACCATGGGTGGTCGCCGTGCCGCTTCACACCGCTCGATTGCGCCAGCGCGGATACAACCAATCTGAGCTTCTCGCGAGCGAGCTCCGCCGGCGCCTGTACCTCTCCAAACCTACCGGCGAGCTCGTGCGCACGCGGCCCACGCCGCCCCAGGTGGGACATGACCGCCGGTGGCGCCTCGACAACGTCCGCGGAGCGTTTGAGTGGCGTGGAGCGCGCCTGGAGGCCCATTCGATCTTGCTCGTGGACGACGTGGCGACGACCGGAGCCACCCTCGAAGCCTGTGCCGCCGCCTTGAGGGCAGGCGGATCGGGACCCGTAATAGGGGTTTCAGTGGGGAGGGTTAACGTATAGTTGGCAGCCGGTTCAATTCCGAAGCGGAGGCTAGCCAATGGCAGTTCGGATCCCCGGCATCAACATCGATGAGTACTACCAGCAGCTAGGGCCGATCGAGCCCCTGATCCGCGACGACCGCGTGACCGAGATCATGGTCAACGGCGCAGACCATGTTTATGTCGAAATGGCCGGCAAGGTCGTCTTGACGAACATCAAGTTCGTCGACGAAGACGCACTGCTGAACGTGATCCAGTTCATCGTCCGCACCGTCGGCCGCCGCATCGACGAGCGCAGCCCGCTCTGCGACGCCCGCCTGGCCGATGGCTCCCGTGTCAACGCCGTCATCCGCCCGCTCGCGCTGAACGGTCCCCTGCTGACGATCCGCAAGTTTTCGCGCGACCCGTTCCAGGTCGAGGACCTCATCCGATTCGGCAGCTGCAACGAGGCCGGCTTCGGCTTCCTGAAGGCCGCCGTGCTGGCCAAGGCCAACATCATCATCTCGGGCGGCACCGGCACCGGAAAGACGACCTTCCTCAACGTGCTGTCTGGCTTCATCCCGGTCGAGGACCGCATTGTGACCATTGAGGATGCGGCCGAGCTTCAGCTCCACCAGGAGCACGTCTGCCGCCTCGAGACGCGGCCCAGGGACATCAACGGCGAAGGCGAGGTCACGATCCAGCGTCTCGTCATCAATGCGCTGCGTATGCGACCAGAGCGCATCGTCGTCGGTGAGTGTCGTGGCGGCGAGGCGCTCGACATGCTCCAGGCCATGAACACCGGCCACGATGGCTCGATGACCACCCTGCACGCCAACACGCCGCGCGACGCCCTCGCCCGCCTGGAGACGCTGGTCCTGATGGCCGGCGTGGACCTGCCGGTGCGAGCGATCCGACAGCAGGTGGGCAGTGGCATCAACCTCATCTGCCAGCTGAACCGTCTTCGCGACGGCTCACGCAAGGTGACCGCGATCACCGAGATCGTCGGCATGGAGATGGACATCATCACGATGCAGGACATCTTTACGCTGGAGCAGAAGGGCGCGACCGCCGATGGAAAGGTGATCGCCGAGTTCAAGCCCACCGGCCTCCGGCCGAAGATCCTGGACCGCATCTTCGCCCAGGGAATTCCCCTGCCGAAGGAGATCACGATGCTGTTCCCGCCGCCCCCTGGATACAAGCCCTCGGCCCACTAGGCGGCGCGCGCAGGGCTCTCGGTTCGGTCATATACTCGGGTGGTGAAGGTCGTCCTGCACGACCGCACCGACGGTCTGGGGCAGGAGGTGCGTGAGAACGCTGAACGCAAGCTGGCCAGGTTGGCGCGCCATTTCGGCAAGGTGGCCGAAGCCGACGTGGATTTTTCCGAGGAGCGCAAGCGCAGCGGCCTGGCCACGATCGTGTGCCGGATCAACATTCACATGGACGGCCGCCGGACCCCGGTGCTCTCAGCTCACGAGCGGGGCGCCGACGCCCTCTCCGCGCTCGACCTCGCCCTGGACAAGATCGACCGGCAGGTCGTCAAGTACAAGGAGAAGGTCACGCATCGCAAGAAGCCGGTGTCGCCGGTCCGCGTGCCCGCCCAGGAGGGGCAGGAAGGCGAGGAAGCCCGGTCGCCGGAGCCAGAGCGGATCCGCCTCAGGCTGCGCCCTATGTCGGTCGCTGAAGCCGTCGACGAGCTCGAGGCGGACGGGCAGGCATTCCACGTCTTCCTGGACGAAGCCTCCGGCGCCATCCACATCGTGGCGCGCAGGGCGGACGGCTCGGTGGCCGTGATCGAGCCGATCGTCCCCTAGTGTCCTGCTCCGGAGGTTCGGCGGAAAATCGCCGCATCGGCGGCCGAGATCAAGGCGCCGGCGAGCAACGCAGCGCGCATGTCGGTAGACCTGTAAGCGAGTAGCGCAGCCGGCAACGCTGAGCTCGGCCGCCTAGGCGGATGAGCCCGCAGGGTGCCACGGGCGCCGCGCAGCGCCGCCCCTGGCATTTCCGTCGAACTTTCGGAGCGGGACGCTAGATTCGGATCCGCCCTGTCCGGGTACCCTAGATTCGTGCTCTCTCCCCTCACCAAGCTGCTCGACCCGAACGAGCGCGAGGTCAAGCGCCACCTCGTGGTGGCCAC
>DATFVI010000168.1:0-2052 GCA_035260405.1 Candidatus Dormiibacterota bacterium | reverse complement strand
GCCCCGAAAGTTCGACGGAAATGCCAGGGGCGGCGCTGCGCGGCGCCCGTGGCACCCTGCGGGCTCATCCGCCTAGGCGGCCGAGCTCGGCGTTGCCGGCTGCGCTACTCGCTTACAGGTCTACCGACATGCGCGCTGCGTTGCTCGCCGGCGCCTTGAGCTCGGCCGCCGATGCGGCGATTTTCCGCCGAACCTCCGGAGCAGGACACTAGCGATGGCACGAGTCAAGCGAGGCGTTCCCGCACATCGTCGGCACAAGGCGATTCTCGATCGCGCCAAGGGATTTCGCCTCTCGAAGAAGCTGCTGTTCCGCCCGGCCAACGAGGCCGTGCTGCACGCGCTCGCGTACGCCTTCCGGGACCGCAGGCGTCGCAAGCGCGAGATGCGATCGCTCTGGATCGCGCGCATCAACGCGGCCTCGCGACAGTCGGGGCTGCCCTACAACAAGCTCATGCACGGCCTTCGCCAGGCCGGAGTGGAGATCGACCGCAAAGTGCTGGCTGACCTGGCCGTGCGCGACAGCGGTTCCTTTGCCCGGCTGGTCGAGGTTGCCAAGAAAGCCCTCTAGCAGTCTGATCTCGAGCCCGGAAAACGAGATCGTCCGCCGCCTGCGGCGTCTCGCTCAACGGCGCGAGCCAGGGCATGTCCTCCTCGAGGGTCCGCGGGTGCTTTCCGAAGCCAGAGCGGCCGGCCTCGAGTTCGAGCTCATCGCCGCGCGCGAAGGCGACAAGCTTCCCTTCCACTCGGAGTCGCGAGTCACCCTGACGCCCGCGGCTTTCCGAGCCGCCACGCAGACCGTGACTCCACAGGGCGTCATCGCCATCGCGCTGGTGCACGAAGCCTCGCCCCCAGAAGCGATCCAGGCTGCGCGTGACGGGCGATGGCCGCTCATCGTGCTGGACCGCGTGCAGGACCCTGGCAACGTGGGCGCGATCTGTCGCACCGCGGCGGCCGCCGGCGCTCCCGCTCTCGTGGTGCTGGAAGGAACGGCGGATCCGTATGGGGCAAAGGCCGTGCGCGCTTCGGCGGGCAACGTCTTCCGGTTGAAGGTGGCGCATGCCCGCTGGAGCGACCTCGCGGGCCTCGACGGATACGGCGCGTCTGCCGCCGGCGGTGCGCCGTTGGCCGAGGCGCCGATACAGTCTGCGGGGATGATCGTGCTGGGCAGCGAGACTCATGGGCTTTCCCGAAAGGACCTGAAGCTGGTCACGGTGCCTCTCTTCGAGGGCGTCGAATCATTGAACGTCGCGGCCGCCGCCGCGGTCATCCTCTTTGAGATCAGGCGGAGGCTGGCCGCATGAGCGATCCGTCCCCGCTAAGCGGTCAAGCGCTCGCGGCCGTCGCCAAGGCGCAGACCACGACCGAGCTCGAGGCGATCGAGATGGAGTATCTCGGGCGCAAGAGCGGGAAGCTCAGCAGCCTGCTGTCGGGCATAGGCAAGCTCGAGCCTGCGGAGCGGGCTCGGCTCGGCCAGGCGGCCAACGAGGCGAAGAAAGCCATCGAAGCGGCGCTGGCCACGCGGCGCGCGGAGCTCGAGGGTGCACGCCTGGCGGACATCGCGGAGACCGAAGCGATCGACATCACGTTCCCCGGGCCGCCGCTCGGGCGGGGTCACATCCACGTCCTCACGCAGGTCCGGCGCCAGATCGAGACCGTGCTCGAGAGCCTCGGCTACCAGGTCGAGCAGGGCCCCGAGGTGGAGACCGAGTGGTACAACTTCGAAGCCCTGAACCTGGGGACCGGCCATCCCGCTCGAGAGGGCTGGGATTCCTTTTATTTCACGCCGGAGCTGCTGTTGCGGGCGCACACGTCGCCGGTGCAGATTCGAGCCATGGAACGCATCAAGGAGCCGCCGATCTACATCATCACGCCCGGCCGCGCCTACCGTCGAGATCCGCCGGACGCGACGCACCTTCCGTATTTCAGCCAGGTCGAAGGCCTGGCGATCGACAAGGCCCTGACCGTCGGTGACATGAAAGGCACGCTCCTGTACATGATCCAGTCTCTGTATGGGGTCGAGCGCAAGGTGCGCGTGCGGCCGAGCTACTTCCC
>DATFVI010000167.1:0-4100 GCA_035260405.1 Candidatus Dormiibacterota bacterium | reverse complement strand
GCCATTGGCGAGCTGCATCTCCCCGACCCTCCTCCTCGCGGCTGGCGCGCTCAGCTGGAGGTCGCGGCCCGCCTGCAGTGGGCAGGCTACAGGCGCCACCCCTGGCTCCCACAGGTGATCTCGTTGACGCGTCCTCAGGTGCTACCCAATGGCATCAAGCACACCGAATGGTCGCTTCGCGCGGTCGACGGCCTGGGCCTCGACGCGAACACGAGACTCCACTTGGCGGTCACGCTCTTCGGCTTTGTGCGCGGCACCGCTGCCAACCTGGAGCCCGAGGCGGATGCCGCGCAGGACACCGGGCTCGACAATGAGCAGTGGATGAACTCCCAGGAGGCGGCGATGGCAGCGCTGGTAAAGACTGGACCTTTTCCACATCTCGCCCGCGTGATGGGCGAGTCGGTTGAGCTGGACCTCGATACCCTGTTCGAGTTCGGGCTGCGTCGCCTGCTTGACGGCCTGGAAGAGCTGATCCGGTTCAGCCGGCCGGAGTAAGTCGCCACTATAAATAATGGAGGCGGGACACTGGCGAAATCCATCTGGCTTGCGCGTTCGAACTCACCGGGCCCGTGCTGGTTCATGGACTTGCCTAAACGAACCGCTTCACGAATCCGAGGGCTGTGTCCGCGACCTCGCGCCAGCCGCTGTCGATGACAAGCCCATGCCCACGGTTGGGCATCTCGATGATCTCAGTCACCGCCTGATTGCGTTTCTGCCGCTTAAAAGAGGCATTCGCAATCGCCCACGGAGCGGTGTTGTCTTTCTCGCCGGAGATGATCAGCAGCGGTCCCCGGTCTGGGTTCTTGCCGTAGCGAAGCTCGGCGGCCTTGCCGAAATCAGCGGCGCGCTCGGCTCGGTCGGCTTCTGCGCCTTCGCCCAGACCCGCTTCCGGTTCACCCGCTGACGGAGTCAGTTGCTCAGTCCAGAGCCCGGGCTGCGCAGCTCGCACCCGGCATCACCCGCCGGCCCGACCCGACGATGCTGCAACGCTTACCCATCGATTTGAGATGCCTATCGGTGGCTTCCAGCGCCTTTTGGCGCTCTGAGGCCGGAGCATTGGGTGAGATGCGAGGTTTCTGTCAGCGATCCGTTAGAACGATCGAATCCGATGAATTAACACTACAATCCGCAACCGATGGTTGAGTTAACGACGAGAGTGGGGGAGCGTTGAAGAAATGTCGGTCGTCCTGGTGGTCGATGACGGAGTGGCCAACCGCGAGCTGATCCAGGCCTACCTGTCCGGAATCGACTGCGAGGTCAGGTTTGCCGTGGATGGGGTCTCCGCTCTTGCGGCGATCGAGAGTGACGCCCCCGACCTGGTCCTGCTCGACGTCCAGATGCCCGGGGTGGACGGCTATGAGGTATGCCGGCGGATCAAAGCCATGCCCCGCGGCCGCCTGTTGCCCGTGGTCATGATCACGGCCCTCAACCGAACCGGCGACCGCGTTGCCGCTCTCGAGGCCGGGGCCGACGACTTCATGACCAAGCCCGTGGAGCGCGTGGAGCTGGCCGCAAGAGTCCGCTCAGCCCTCCGGCTGAAGGCCCTTTACAACACGCTGGATAGCGCCGAGCAGGTGATCTTCTCGCTGGCGGCAGCGGTCGAGGCGAAAGATCCCTTCACGGAAAGGCACACCCAGCGTGTGGCCGAAACCGCCCGTCACGTGGGCCGCAGGCTCGGGCTTCCCGAGTTTGCTCTGGACGCCCTCTACCGGGGCGGAATCATCCATGACATCGGCAAGATCGGAGTTCCTGACGCGATCCTGCTCAAGCCCGGCCCGCTCGATGACGGGGAGCTGTCTCGCATGCAGGCGCACGTGGTGGTCGGTGAAAGCATCGTCAAGCCCCTGCGCTCGGGATCCAGCCTGCTCCCGATCATCCGCCACCACCACGAGCGCCACGACGGCCGTGGCTATCCGGACGGTCTCGGCGGCGCCAAAATTCCTCGCCTTGCACGCATAGTCGCGGTCTGCGACGCATACGACGCCATGGTCAACGACCGGCCGTATCGCAAGCGTCGCTCGGTGGAACAGGCCGTCGCCGTGCTGGTCGACGGCGCCGGCTCCCAGTGGGATCCAGACGTCGTCGACGTTTTCATGGCCGAAATCCCTACCATCCTGCGCCTCGGCGTGGCCTGAAGGAAGCTCGTGACCGGCCTCATAACCGCCCTTCAAAACATCAGCGCTGTGGCATTCGTGCTCCTCGGCGTGGCGGTCGCGGTTGGTTGGATCCGCCGCCGCGACACCTCTCTTGGGTTCATGGCGCTGGCCATCGTCCTGCTTTCCTTCGTAACCCTCGTGAGCAGGATCGCCTCGCTGCTGAACCTCACGTCAATGGCAGTGGCGGACGTCACCGTGGTCGCGCTGATCGGTTCGGGGTACGCGTTGCTTCGCTATCGCGACTCCCTCATCCCGCTGTCGCGTGTTTGGCACATCGCGGCCGTCGCGGCCGCGGTCGGCGTCACCGTGGGCTTCATCGCAAGCCAGCTGCTGGTGGCTGCCGGCGCGATTCCCCGGTCGGCCGAGACCGTTTCGGCCCTCGGTCTCATCGTCGTATGGGCCGCGCTGGTCATCGAACCGACCGTTCGCTTCTGGTTGGTCGCGCGCAGCCTGCCCGCGGTTCAGGCGTGGCGCCTGCGCTCTCTCAGCCTCGGCTTCGCCGGCATCGTAGCCATTCTGCTGGTCGCCATCGCGGCAGGATCGCTCGCTTCGAAGGAGGCGGCGCAGATTGGGATCGAGGTCGTCGTGATCGCGATCGTGCCCCTTCTCTATGTGGCGTTCTCGCCTCCTGCCTGGCTGCGCCGCGAGTGGCGCTCCGCCGAGGAAGAAGGACTGCGCGGGTTTATGGAAGAGCTCGTACTGGGTGAAGACCGCGATCAGCTTTCGGACAGGGCTCTCGAGTGGGCGATGCGGCTTTCCGGCGGCGGGGCGGCCGCGACGTTCGACGGCAGTTTCGCGGTGCTGAGCTCGAAGGCCATGTCGGCCGATCAGCTCAAGGACCTCGGTACGCATCTTCCCGGCCTTCGTCGCGGAGTCAACCGAGCCGAGCTCCTTGGGTCGGATCGGACGATTCTCATGCTGCCGATCGCCGGCCTTGCCTCTCGGGGCACGCTGGTCGTGCTGTCAGGTCCCTTCACCCCAGGCATGGGCACTGACGAGATGAACCGCGTGGAGCAGTTCATGAGCGCATTCGCCACCGCGCTCGATCGAAGCCACTTGATCGATGAGCTGAGGAAAACGAATACCCGTCTTGAAGCAGCCGACCGCCACAAGAGCGTCTTCCTCGCGAGCATGAGTCACGAGCTGAGGACTCCGCTCAACGCGATCCTCGGCTTCTCCGAGCTATTGGTCGACGACAGCGGGGGTCAGTTTCCTCCGGCCACCCGGCTGCGATTTCTCAAGCAGATTCACTCGAGCGGCGAGCACCTCCTCGGGTTGATCAACGACATCCTCGATCTGTCAAAGATCGAGGCGGGCCAGATGGAGCTGCGCCTCCAGGCGGTCGAGGTCGCGGGTGTTGTCGAGCAGGTGTTGAGCACCGTGGAGCCGCTCGCGGCCGAGAAGCAGATCCAGATCGTCACGGGAGAGATGACCGCGGGCGAGATCACGGCCGATGCGGGCAAGTTGAAGCAGATGCTCCTCAACCTGGTGGCCAACGCTGTGAAGTTCACCCCCGAACGAGGTGAGATACGAATTGCCGCGGTGCGGCGCCAGGCCGTGATCGAAATCTCAGTCTCGGACAACGGGATCGGTATCGCGCCGGAGGACCAGGAGCGAGTTTTCCAGGGTTTCCAGCAGGTGGATTCTGGCATGGGCCGGCAGCAGGCGGGCACGGGCCTGGGCCTCACCTTGACCCGGCGGTTCGCGAACCTCCATGGGGGAGATGTCGCGATTGAAAGTCAACTCGAGAAAGGCAGCGTCTTCACGATTACCCTGCCGGTCGAAGCGCGGCGCCCGTTGTCATCTCCCGCGCTTGAGTTTCCGACTCTCCCCAAGTCAGCTGCCAGCGACGCGCGCCCACTCGTTCTGGTCGTGGAGGACGATCCGCCGGCCGCTGAGCTTTTGATGCGCCAGATCGAGAAGGCCGGCTTTCGGGCCGAGGTG
>DATFVI010000166.1:0-8034 GCA_035260405.1 Candidatus Dormiibacterota bacterium | reverse complement strand
TTGGCGCCAGCCGCGCGAAATCCCGAGAGACGGAAGTGTCAGGCAGCCGGCGTCAGAGTTCCAGGAAGTCCGCGACCTCGTCGTGGAAAGCCTGCGCCTGTTCGACGAAGATCATATGGCCCGAGTCGCCCACGATCACCTGGCGCGCTCGAGGGATGGCGCCGCTGATCTCCGCGGCACACACCGGGCCGCAGATGAAGTCGTCATCGCCTGTGATGACAAGCGTCGGCGCGGTGATGTTCGGGAGCCGGCCTCGCAGGTCGAACGTGTTGAAAATTTTCTCATTGAAGAGCTTAAGAGCGTCCGCGTTGATCGTTTCGGTACGAAGCGTGTCGGTGTAGCCCGCTTCCACCGGACCGTAATGCGCGAAGTAAAGAGGGACCTCACGGAAGAAGAGATCCGTCAGCTGCTGATCGTCGGCGAACGTGACCTCCTGCTCCTCTTCGAGCGCGGCGGCGGCGTCCGTGTACCACGGTTGCCCTGATCGCCTGTCCATCCCAGCGCGCATCGCGGCTTCCTGTTCGGGTCCGAAGCGGGCGAGGCTCGAAGCCAGCACCAAGCGCTCGACGCGATCCGGGTATGCGGCTGCGTAGGCCTGCGCGACGACGCCACCGTGCGAATGTCCGAGCAGCACCAGCTTTTCCTGGCCGAGGTGTCCGCGCAGCTCCTCGACGTCGGCGACGTAGTCGTCGATCTGGTACGCGCCCGAGTCCGACGGGCGGTCTGAACCACCCGTGCCTCGCGGGTTGAGCATGACCAGGGTGAACTTCTCCCACAGTCCGGCGAGGTCGGCGAAATAGGAGGACGAGAAACCGGGACCGCCGGGATGGCAGACGAGCACCGGCCCCATCCCCATCTTCCGGTAGGTGAGCCTTCTTCCTTCTTTTGTACTGAATTTCAAAGGAGGCGCGGCTCCGGCTGCCAGTGGCCGCCGTCCTGCAGGTAGCCCGCGGGTTGGTCCGGCTCATGGCTCAGGACCAGGAGCCACCGATGGTTCTCGGCCTCCTCGAAGAGCCGCGCTTTTTCCTCAAAGACGCGCAGCGGCTCCAGGTCGGCCGACATGTTCCACGCCACCTTCAGGTGCGGAGTCTGAGGCACCAGGTCGCCGGTCACTGCGCAGGCCAGCTCGCCCGAGCGCAGGATCATGACCTGGCTGCCGGGGGTATGGCCGGCCACGTGGCGGACATGCACGCCGGGCAGGACCTCGGCATCGCCGTCGAGGTATTCCACCAGCTTGTTCCCGTCGTCCAGCGGCGTGAAGTCGTCCAGGACGTAACCGGTTTTGCTCCGCACGTCCGGGTTGACCGCGAAATCCCACTCGCTGCGCTGGATGAAGTGGCGTGCGTTCTTGAACGTCAGCTCCAGGGCGCCGTGCTGGTTGCGACGCGTGAGGCCGCCGGCGTGATCCCAGTGCAGGTGCGTGGTGATCACGGCGTCGACCTCGTCAGGACGGATGCCGAGCCGCCTCAAGTTGAGGAGCAATCCCTCGGGCTCGCGCAGCGCGACCTGCTGGGCCCGCTTCTCGCTCAACTTGGTGCCGATCCCCGTCTCGCAGACGATGACGCGGCCGTCGATGCGCGCGATGACGCAGACGCAGGCGCACTCGATCATGTTGTTTGCGTCGGCGGGTTTCTGCCTTTCCCACAGCAACTTCGGGACCACGCCGAATATCAGCCCGCCGTCCGCCTTCCAGCGACTGGACATGAGTAGGTGAAGTTCGAGGTCGCCCAGCTGCACGGCGCCTATATGCTGCGCGAAATGGCGGTCTCGGCGATACGGACCTCAAAACTTTCGAAGGACTATGGGGCCGGACGCGGCCTCTTCGACCTCGACCTCGACGTGATCCCGCAGGAGGTGTTCGGTTACCTGGGCCCGAACGGGGCCGGCAAGACGACCACGATCCGGCTGCTCATGGGGATGATCAAGCCCAGCGCGGGCGGCGCCTACGTCTTCGGGCTCGACTGCAACCGGGACTACGTGGAGGTCAAGCGCAGGGTGGGATACCTGCCAGGCGATATGCCCCAGTTCGGCAGCCTGCGCGGCAAGGAGGTGGTCGCATACCTCGGCGGCATGCGTGGAGGAGTCGATCCAAAATCGGTGCACGGCATCGCGGAGCGATTCGACCTCGACCTCAACCGGCGGTTCCGTGAATACTCGAGCGGCAACAAGCGAAAGCTCGGCATCCTGCTCGCGTTCATGCACAAGCCCGACCTTTTGATCCTCGACGAGCCGACCAATGGTCTTGACCCGCTGAACCAGCAGGAGTTCTACGAGCTGCTTCGAGAGGCGCGCGATGGCGGCGCTTCGGTGTTTCTCTCCTCTCACGTCCTGTCCGAGGTCGAGCACGTCTGCGACACGGTGGGAATTCTTCGAGACGGCAAGCTCGTGAGGGTGGCTCGCCTGGACGACCTTCGCGCCGCGGGCGAGACCAGCCTGGAGGAGATCTTCCTCAGCTATTACTCCGACACCGATCGCGAACAGAAAGCCCTCCCGGAGTGACCGCGATACGCTTCGGCCTCCGCCTAGGCCGGTGGGGCCCTCTCGGGTTCTCATTCCTGACCTTTGCCTCGAGCTTGATCCAGGCGGTCGGCTTCTACCAGATCGCAGGTCACACCGCGGCGTCGAGGGCGGCCTTCGCACAGTCGATGTCGCAGCTGGCGGCGCAGCTGACGTTCATCCTGCCTCCGCCGGCCGGTCTGTCCACGGTCGGGGGATATGTCGAGTGGCGGGCGTTCGGTGGCCTGGCAATCTTGTTCGGCGTCTGGGCCCTCGTGTCAGGCAGCGGCGCGACGCGAGGCGACGAGGAGCGCGGCCTCGTGGAGGCGGTGCTGGCATCGGGAGTCACGCGGTCGCGATGGCTCGCGTCGCGCGTGATCGGCTACGCAGCGATGGCGTTGATCGCCGCTCTCGCGGGCGGTCTAGGGCTCGTCGCCGGGGTCGCGGTCGGAGGCGAGTCGATCAACCTCGGCCCGGTCGTCGAGATATGCGTCGCGCTGGCCGCGCTCGGTCTCAGCTGCTACTCGCTGACGGTGTTGATCGCCCAGGTCGTGGGGGCCCGCGTCGCAACCGCGGCCGCGGGAGTCGTGCTGCTGGCCCTTTTTCTCGTCAACCGCTTGAGCCAGACGTTCACCTGGCTCGCCGCGTGGAGGTGGATCTCGCCGTTCCACTACTACGAGCTGAACCAGCCGCTGGCGCCGGGAGGCGCGTTTGACGCCCGGGCCGCTCTGACCATGCTCGGTATCGCGACCGTCGGGGCGGCCGTGGCCGCTGTGGCGTTCGAATGGCGAGACCTCGGAGCGCCGCTCGTGCGCTGGCCTTCGCGCCGCAGCCCGGCTGGTTACGAAGCATCGCGCTCGCCGTTGTGGCGGATCCCCGTGGTGCGCGGCCTGTATGAGCGGCGGGCTGGACTTGCGACGTGGGCGGTGGCCCTCGCCGCGCTCGCCGTGCTGTTCGTGTATCTGACCAAGACCGTGCTCCAGCCGCTGCTGTCAATTCCCACCCTCTCCCAGTTCTTCGGCGCACATGCGGGCGGGCAGCTGTTTACAACCTTTCTCGGGTATATCTGGCTGACTTTCGCCCAGCTCCTGTTTGCAGCCTTCGCCATCACGCAGGTGGCGCGCTGGTCGGCTGAAGACTCCGACGGGAGGCTCGAGGTGATCCTCAGCACGCCGCGTTCCCGCGCCTCGGTGGTGGTGGAGCGCGCGGTCGCCCTGACGCTCGGCGCCCTCCTCGTGGCGACCGCGAGCGGCCTCGCAGTCGGGCTGGCGGCGCACAACCAGGCTGTGGACATCAACCGTGAACGACTCGCCGAGGGGACCCTGCTGCTGGTCCCATTTGCCCTTGTTTTCGCAGCCGCGGGGGCGGTCCTGGCAGCCTGGAATCCGCGAGCCGCGGTCGGCCTGCTGGGCGGATTGGCGTTTGCCAGCTACCTGCTCGACGAGCTGGGACCGCTCTTCAAGTGGCCCACCTGGGTGCAGGATCTCTCGGCTTTCAAGCTCTTCGGCACCCCGCTGTCGAGCGGGGTCGATCGAGGCGGGCTTGCAATCATGATCGTGATCATCCTCGTAGGCTTCGGAGCGTCGATACTTCTCATGGAACGCCGAGACGTCGGCGCATAGCCAACAATTAGTAGCCAAGGACGGGAAAGGGAGGTAAACTGCGTCGCCATGCCGAGATCGATGTGGAAAGGCGTCGTCTCGTTCGGGATGGTCTCGATTCCAATTCGTCTCTACAACGCGACCGAGTCGACCTCCAAAGTCTCATTTCGACAGCTTTGCCCTGACCATAAATCGCCCATCTCGTACAAGCGTTGGTGCGCCGAGGGCGACCACGAAGTCCAGTTCGGAGAGATCCTCAAGGGCTACGAGGTCGGCAAGGATCGCTACGTGATCATCGACGAAAAGGACCTGGACAACCTCCCGCTGGCGACCGCGCACTCGATCGACATCGAGGAGTTCGTCCCCACGGACGACATCGAGCCTGGCCTTTACTTCAAGAACGCCTACTTCATGGAGCCGGAGGAGCTCGGCAAAAAGCCTTACCAGCTTCTCCGCAAGGCGCTCGAGGCAACCGGTCGCATGGCGATCGCGAAGATCGCGCTGCGGGACCGCGAGCACCTGGCCGCGCTTCACCCGAACGGCCACGGGATCCTGATGAACACGCTGAACTGGCCGGACGAGATTCGCTCGACCGAGGGCCTGAAAGGGCTCGAGGGCGACGTGAAGATCAACCCCAAGGAGCTCGAGATGGCCAAGGCCTTGATCGAGAGCCTCGCCGACACCTTCGACCCGAGCCGCTACAAGGACGAGTACAAGGAAGCGGTGATGAAGGTGGTACAGGCGAAGATCGACGGCGAGGTCATCGAGGCGCCCGCGGCGCCGCAGACCGCCAAGGTCATGGACCTCATGGAAGCGCTTCGCGCCTCGGTCGAACAGGCGAAGAAATCGCGCGGGGCTCAGAAGAAAGCCCCCGCCAAGACCGAGAGGGCTCGCCGCAAAGCTTCCTGACCCGCGGGTAATCTGAAATCCGAGTGCAGGATTCGGATCAGCTTCAGATCGACCTCGAGAGCTTCCCCGGTGAGATGCGGCCGATGCAGGCCGCCTCCGCCGAGGCACCCTTCAGCTCGCCCGATTACCTGTTCGAGGTGAAGTGGGACGGCCTGCGCTGCATCCTGTTCCGCGACGCCGACAGGTCTGTCCGCCTGCAGGACCGCGGGCTCCACGACATCACCGCCGACCTTCCCGAGGTGGTGGCGGCCGCACGGCGGGTCCCTCCAGGCAGCGTGATCGACGGCGAGCTGGTGGCGACCGACAACGAGGGCCGGCCGGATTACCCGCGGCTGCGCGAGCGCCTGGCGGGCGGCGCGGCCCTCAAGGACAAGATTCCCACGGCGTACCTGGCCTTCGACGCGCTGTACCTCGAAGAGAAGCCGCTTGTCCGGCAGCCGGTCATCCGGCGCCGGGCGCGGTTGAGCAAGGCGGTTGAGGCGGGCGGCCACATCTTCGTACCCGACCACATCGAAGAAGACGGCGTCGAGCTGTTCGAGGCTTGCCTCGAGCGCGGGCTCGAGGGCGTGGTGGCGAAGCACAGGCTGAGTCCCTACGTGCCCGGCCAGCGAAGCCCGTTCTGGCTCAAGGTCAAGGCGGTCAAGTCGGACGACTTCGTCGTGATCGGATGGATGGGAGAGAAGCCGTTCGACGCGCTGGTGGTCGGATATCACGAAGACGAAAGGCTGCTGCCTTGCGGGACGGTCGGAGGCGGCTACGACGATGCCGCGATGCGCACCATCAGCGAGGCGCTCGTGAAGCTTGCCACGGACGATTCGCCGCTCGATCCTCCTCCGATCATGGTCAAGCCCGTCCATTGGGTGCGGCCCGAGCTCGTGGTGAGCGTGCGGTACTCGGAGTGGTCCCCGGATGGAACGCTGCGTTTTCCGATCTTCAACGGCCTGCGCCCCGAGGTCGACCCGGCAGAGGCGATCCGGCATCGGCCGCGTGTCGTGATCTCGGGGCACGTCAAGCCGGGCTCGCTTGCCTACGACCTGACGCGGTTCCCGTTTTGATGGAATCCCCGCCGGAACCCGTCAAGCCGCGGATGGAACCGGGGTTCGACGCGGTCACGGGGGCCTTCAGCTTCACGGGCCGCGCGATCGCGCAGCGCCTCCTCGCGGAGGAGCGTCGCGTGCGCACGCTGACGAACCACCCGCAGCGCCCTGGGAGCGAGGACATCAAAGTCGACGTGGCGCCACTCCAGTTCGCGGATCGAGCGGCGCTGGTCGAGAGCCTGCGCGGCGCGGACGTCCTCTACAACACGTACTGGGTGCGGTTCCGCCACGGCAAGCTGAGCTTTGGCGACGCCATCGCCAACACGAGGATCCTGGTGGGCGCGGCCGCCGAGGCCGGTGTGCGCAAGATCGTGCACATCTCGGTGAGCAACCCTTCGATCGATTCGCACCTCGACTACTACGCCGGCAAGGCGCGCACCGAGAACATCATCCGCGCGTCGGGGCTGCGCTGGGCGATCGTCAGGCCGACTCTCGTGTTCGGTGCGGGCGACATCCTGATCAACAACATCGCCTGGCTCCTAAGGCGGCTCCCCTTCTTCCTGATTCCCGGAGATGGGGGCTATCGGGTGCAGCCCGTGGCGGTCGAGGACGTGGCGGAGATCGCAACCTGGGCCGCTGAGCAGTCCGACAACGTGACCGTCGACGCCGCGGGCCCGGACACTGTCACGTACGGGGAGCTCGTCGAGGGGATTGCGATCGCCGTCGGCCGGCGGCCGCGGTTCGTCTACACGTCACCGAGGCTGACGCTGCTCGCGGGGGACCTCGTGGCGTCGCGCGTGCGCGACGTGATGCTCACCAAAGAGGAGCTGCGGGGATTGATGGACGAGCTGCTCGTGTCGCATGAGAAGCCGCGCGGTTCACGGCGCATGGACAACTGGCTGCTCACCAACGCGGACACCCTGGGGCGAACTTACGCCTCGGAGCTGGACAGGCACTGGAGATCGCCGGCGAAGCCGTGATTTCCGCACGCTTGGCGCCAGCCGCGCCTTATTGACGGTCGCGATTCGCTTCTTTGGCGCCAAAGAAGCGGAATCCGGCCAACACGCGCTGGTACCCTCGCGTCCATGACGCCGCCCACATCGAGCAGTCCGTTTGCGGTCGAGGCGCAGGGCCTCGTCAAGAGCTACGGCATCGTCAAGGCGGTCGATGGGGTGAGCTTTCAGGTGCGGCGGGGCGAGATCATGGGTTTTCTCGGCGCGAACGGGGCTGGGAAGACGACCACCATGCGCATGCTGTGCGGCCTCCTTACGCCGACCTCTGGGCGGGCTCTCATCGACGGTTTCGACATCCACGCGCAGCCGCTCGAGGCGAAGGCGCGCCTCGGCTATCTCGACGAAGAGCCATTTGTTCATCCGCACCTGACCGGGCGCGAGTTCCTCAACTACATCGCCGATCTCTATCGAATGCCGCGCGGTCCGGAACGGCAGCAGCGGATGGAGCGGCTGCTCGGCCTCTTCGAGCTGGCGGATCGCAACGGCGAGCTCATCGGGGCGTACAGCCACGGCATGAAGCAGAAGATCGGGCTGGCTTCGCTCCTGATCCGCGAGCCTTCGGTGCTGCTGCTGGACGAGCCGACCAACGGCCTCGATCCCCGCTCCGCCCGACTCGTCAAGGACCTGCTCGAGGAGCTGGCCGAGCTCGGCACCACGGTGCTGCTTTCGACCCACATCCTCGAGGTCGCCCAGGCGCTCTGCAAGCGGGTGGCGATCATCGATCGCGGACACGTGGTCGCGACCGGGACCATGGACGAGCTGCGGGCGCAGGCCGGCTCTGAGCAGGCGAGCCTCGAGGAGCTATTCCTGAAGTTGACCGCGGGGCCCGAGTCGCGCGAGCTCATCGAGCGCCTGCTCGCACCCACACCGTGAGCTCGTCCACGGCCCAGATCATCCTCAGTGCCGAGCTGCTCGCTTGGCGGCATCGCCTTTTGAACCGCGGCCCCGGAAGGCTGGTACTGCTCGGAATCGCGCTGC